>CAZONU010000160.1:0-3982 GCA_964581145.1 uncultured Planctomycetia bacterium | reverse complement strand
GAATACGACCCAGCCAGCAAACGGATGCTGGGCAACTTTCCCCAGGCCTTCTCACATATCGGGCTGCTACATTCAATCTTCACCCTTTCCGAAGCGAAGGCCGGCCAGCCAAAAGCTGAGTCCCAGATCAAGGCCGAGTGCAACCTCTAGCCCGCTTCTTTCACCCGGTCGCGTAGCGTCAGACGCGCTCTCTCCCATCGCCGCCCAGGTGACGGCACACTCCGCCAGCGGAGGGCGCCCCGGAACTCCTCGGGCTCCGGCAGCTGGCGCTCGACGAGGATGATCGCCCGCCAGCCCACCGGGAGGGTTTCGGCCACCGTCTTGCGGCTGCTTCTCTTCTTCTTTTGCCGCTTCTCTTCTTCCTTGCGTTTCTCCTCGGCCTCGGCCTCGGGACCGAGCAGCTCCGAGTAGCGGAAGGGCTTGCTGACCTCGCCCACTGCGCGGTCCACGGCCTGCTGGCCGGTGGGGCTGTCGGCGCCCAGCAGCACGGACTCGCGCACGCGCGCGGTCGCCAGCTTGCCGGCCTCCAGGTCTTCGATGTCCTTCTTGACGGCCTCCAGGGCCAGCTTGCCGGCCTTGCGCAGCACCAGCCGCTGGCGCACCCCGGCGCGGGCCGCCTCGTAGCCGAGCAGCCTGACCTTCTGGAACTCGACCAGCCGGATGGTCAGGCTGCCGCTGTCGTCGGCCATCCGGCGGCGGTCGGTGAGGTTCACGTCCAGCTTCTTGCTCCTGCGGTAGTAGTCGCTGAAGAGGTCGTGGATTCCGGGGACCAGGTCGCGCAGGTACTCGGCCTCGTCGAGCTCCTCGATGGTGGCCGGCCCGGCCCGGCGGAGATGCAGCTTGTGCTTGCGGGCCAGGTCGCGCAGCTTGGGCCGCTTCGAGACGGGCTGCTGGGAGTTGTACTCGGCGAGCGCGTTGCCCACCGCGGCCGCGGCGGCCAGGGCGGCCCTGTCCTTGATGAGCACCTTGCGTATCTCCCGCTTGAGCTTGCGGTCGAGCTTGCGGTACTTGGGGGTGGCCGGGGGCGGCGTGCCCGGCTTGGGCTTGATCTTATAGAGCCGGTCCTTGTTGTTGTCGTAGTACTGGGTGATTTCCCGGTCGGTGACCTTGACCTCGCGCTCGAAGTCCTTGTTGAGGGCCACCAGGTACACGATCTTGGCCTTGGGCTCGGTGAAGTACTCGGGGAAGTTGTTGACCAGATACTGGCCGTAACGCTTCTCATCGTTGTTCTTGTAGTCTTCCCCTATGACCTTCTTGGCCTCCTGGTAGGCTTCCTTGACGTCCTGGGCGGAGACGCCCTTCCTCTCGGGCGCCTCTTTCTCCGCCGCTTCCTTGGGGTCTTCGGCCGCCCCTTTCCCGGTGGGGGCGGCCTTGGCCTTCGCCTCCGGCGGCTTCTTCTTCGCGGCCTCGGCGGCCTCCCTGCGCGAGGCTTCCTCCACCTCGGCGACGAAGTCGGCGTAGCGGCGCTGGAAGTACTGCACGCGGACCTTCTCGCGGGCCCGGCGGTAGTACCCGAACTGCTCGCCCTCCGAGGCGCCCGCGGCCATCAGTATCATGGCGTTGACCCTGGTGGCCATCATCCGCCCGCGGAGCAGCTCCTCGAAGCGCGCCACCGACAGCAAGCGCTCGCTCAGCGCGTCCTTGTAGTCCTCGGGGTCGAAGGGCTTCACGTCCCAGAACCTCTCGGCGTGCTCCCGGACCCGCTCGGCCAGCTCCGCGTCGGTGACCTGCACGCCGAACTCCCTGGCGGCCTCGAGCGGCAGGCGGTGCAGCACGGCGGCCCGCTCGCGGTAGTAGCGCTCCACCCGGCCGAGCACGATCTCCCGGACCCGCTTCTGGCGCTCGTCCTCGGTGTCGAGATTGAGGCTGGCCACCTCCCGCTTGGCCGCGGCCTGGTACCGCTTGGTTCTCGGCGGCCCCAGCAGGTCGGCGGCATCCAGGTCCTGGCCCAGGCGGAGCAGCGCGATTTCCGTGGGGACCTCGTCGGTGCGGCTGAAGAGGTCGCGGAGGCGGCCCCCCCCCGCGCCGAAGAAGAAGACGAAGATGATGATCACCACTATCGCCAGCGGAATCTGGATCTTCCGCCGGTGCTGTCTCATCGTGTCGAAGGACATAGGTCCGCTCCGAACCGGCCCGCGCGCGGCTCAAGCCCGGTGGGGGGAGGCCCCGCGCGCGGCCCCGCCCCGGAAACGCCGATTATAGCCGCCCAGAGCCGGGGCGCAAACTACTCAGGCGGCGCGGAGAAGCGCAGGCAGCCGTCGGCGGGCACGCGCTCCAGGAGCTCCCCGCCGCGGCGGAGTTCGGCGAAAAAAGCGCACTCCGCGCCGGGCCCGAGATCCAGCTCGGCCCGGGGGACGGCCAGCTCCAGGACATGGTCCCAGGCCAGGCGGCCGGCGATCTTGCCGTCCAGGAAGGTCTCGGCCGAGCCCCCCGCGAAGCCCCGGACGGTCAGCATGGCCTCGCGCGGGGCCGCGAACACCAAGTGCAGCTCCAGCCGCTCGTCGAGCTCGGCGCGGCGCGACCCGGTGAAGTCCGCGCGCAGGAAGAAGTCCTCGGCGCCCGCGCCGAAGAAGAGCCGGCCCACCAGCGGCACCCCGGAGCGGTCCATGGCCCCCGCGGTGGTGCGGTAGCAGCCGGCCGCCAGCCACTCGGCCTCGTCCGCGCGGCCGTCGATCTCCACGTCGAGCAAACCGGCCGGCTGGGTGGCGCGCAGCGGCCCGTGCCGCCCGCCGATGGGCTCGGCCAGGAACCCGGGCTCGGGCCGGCCCAGCGCGCGGTAGACCCCGGCCAGGTGCCGGCGGAAGAGCTGGTCGAAGGCCCCGTCCAGCGCCGAGTCGTGGTCGTCGCCGTACCACCAGAACCAGTCGCTGCCCTCCGCGGCGTAGAGCGCCTCCCAGGCGCGCGCCAGCGCCGCCGGGTCCGCGCCCGGCTCGGCGGCGAAGCGCTCGAGGTCCTCGCGGACCCGGAAGAGATAGTCCCAGGCGCGCCGGTCGTCGCGGTGCCCGGCCCAGATGTAGAAGTCGTGGTTGATCCAGGAGCCCGGCCAGAGCCTGGCGAGCTTCTCGCCGCGGTGCTCGGCGAGGTATTCGCCGGGGAGGACGGTCTCGAGCTCGCCGGAATTCCCTGCGCGCTCGAGCTCCGCGTAGAGCGCGCGCAGGAAGGGCCGGCCCCCGCCGGGGTAGTACTCCCAGGCGTTCTCGCCGTCGAGGATGGCGGCCACCGGCCGGCCGCCGCTGGCGGCGGCGCGGCGGACGAAGTCGCGGGCGGCGGCGGCCCCGTCCTCCCAGCCGTGGTAGACGAAGCCGATGGCGTCGGAGAGCTCCCGGTCGCGGAAGATCGCCCCGACCTCCCCGCCGCCGAACTCCAGGCGGTAGGGCTTGTAGATCTCATCGCGCTCCATGCTCCGGCCCAGGGAGTAGGCCAGGATGATGAATACCGAGCCGCCGTCGACACTCTGGGAAATGGCCAAGCTGATGACGGAAGCCATGATTGGGCCGACGCAGGGCGTCCACACCAGGCCAAGACTGAAGCCGGTAAGCAGGCCGCCGCTGAATCCCTTCGACTGCGTCCGGCTGCGGCCGACCCCGGCCAGTCGCGAGGCGATAATCTCGAACCCGTGGCGCAAGCGCGGAACCAGCATGACCAGACCGAAGAGCAGGATCAGAATCACCGCCGCCACCCGCAGGGCATCCGGGGGGATAGCCAGGATTTGCACAAGACTCGAAAGGATCAGGGTGAAAACGCTGAAGCTTACGACGAAGCCGGTGATGACCCCGAAAGGACGTCTCCTGCCACCCACGCCGCCTGAGAGCACGACGGGAAGCACTGGCAGGATGCAGGGCGACAGGATCGTCACGACTCCGGAGAGAAAGGCGAAGGGCAGTAGTACCAGCATGGGATTACATCCCTTCGTGGAACACGTTGTTCAAGATACCGTCTACACCGTCGCCGTTCCAGAGGGTGAGCTTCTCGCCGTCGTCGT
>CAZONU010000159.1:9653-10849 GCA_964581145.1 uncultured Planctomycetia bacterium | reverse complement strand
TTCCCCAGGGTGATGAGCGCCATGCGCGGCGCGGGGCTGGCCGGGCCCTTCGAGTCGCCCACCAACTGCTACGTCTCCGACCGCACCGACCCGCACTTCGCCAAGGGCATGTACTTCGGGCTCTCCGGCTCGATCGACTGGATCGTCGAGATATTCGGGACCATCGCCGGGCTGGAGCTGGCCCTCCACGACGGGAGCAAGCCCGACCTGCGCGTGGCCCCGCGCCTGCCCGCCGCGGCGGGGGGGGCGCTCTCCTTCAAGCGGGTCATCCACTGCACCCCGCGCCCGGGCCGCTACCGGCAGGTACCTCTTCACGTGGAGGTGCGCAGCAGCGGCCAGGGCCCCCGCGTGGTCCAGACGCTGGTCAGGCTCAACGGCAGGCGGGTGCCCGCCGCCGAGGTGCGCGACCTCGGCAAGTTCAAGCGCGTCAAGCTGGAAATCACCCAGGTCCGCGGCAGGTAAGCGAGGCGCGATGGCCGTCCTGGACGACAGCGTCCTCTCCGGGGCCGACTCCAATATCGAGGTCTTAAGGCCCGCCGGCCGGCGGACGATCACCCACGCGTTCCACGACGTGGACGGCACCCACAGCCTGATCCGCGACTGGCCCCCGGTGATGAGCCTGAGCATCCACTGGGCGATGACCTCCGGGCTCGGCGAGGACTTTGATTCGGACCGGAACCTGGCCGCGCTCATCAGGCGCGTCGGGAAGCGGAAGCTCCCGGAGACCGACGAGTTCTGCGTGGAGTCCGCGGGCCTAAGCGCCCTGACCCAGATGGAGTACGGGGTCCGCCGGGGAATAGCGCTGGGCAAGGTGCCCGCCGGCGCGCTGCCGGCGCTCAGCGAAGAGCAGAAGCGCGTCAACTCCGAAATAACCGAACGCATCTGGAACGGCCAGGAGCGCTTCGCGGACCTCGACGAGCCCGAGGAACTGGCCGCTTTTGTTCATGAACGCTCCGCGCGGCTCTTCAAGCTTTACGAGAAGATACTCAACGGCGCCTGCCGCGACCGCAACACCGCCGCGGCCCGCCGGGACCCGGCCGCCTGGCGCGTGCCCGGCTCCATGGAGTTCATGACCCGCCTTCACGCCCTGGGGGTCAGGAACTACTTCGTCACCGGCGCGGTCATCTACGAAGACGGGGGCATGGCCGAGGAGGTCCGCGCGGACGTCATCGACACCATCGACGCGGTGGCGCAGG
>CAZONU010000159.1:0-9643 GCA_964581145.1 uncultured Planctomycetia bacterium | reverse complement strand
GCTGGGACCGCAAGATGCCCAAGGACGAGGTCATGGGCGAGCTTTTCAGCAAAGAGAGAATCGGCCCGGCCGCCGTGCTGGTCACCGGCGACGGGCGCACCGAGATCAAGGCCGGCGCGGAAATGGGCTGCATCACCATGAGCCGGCTGCCGGCGAGCGCGGCGCGCCAGCGCGAGCTGCACCGCCAACTGGGCACCAACTACATCCTGCCCGACTGGACCGACCCTCTGCTGGTCGAGCTGATAAGAGAGGGGTAGTCATGGACTACCAGGGCTGCTACCGGATCTTCGACGCCTCCAAGGTCAGGACCTATCCCCTGCGCTCGCGCAAGAGCAGGGTGGAGGTAGACGGCTTCGTCGATCCCGCCGCGCTGCGCGCCGCAGAAATCAAGGCCCCCGCCTCTCCCTGGTTCCGGAACGGGCTGCCCGGCGACGGCGGAGCCTCGCGGGGCCTGGCCGAGCTGGCGGCTTATATCGCCAAGTGCCACCGCGAGAAGAAGCCCGTAGCTGTTCTCGCTGGCGCGCACATCATAAAGAACGGGCTGGGGCCGCTGATCATCGACCTCATCGAGCGCGGCGTGGTAACTCTCTACGGCACCACCGGTGCCGGGGTGATCCACTCCTTCGAGCTGGCCCTCACCGGGGCCTCCTCGGAGGACGTGCGCGCCGCCCTGCCCCGGGGCGAGTTCGGGATGGCCTTCGAGACCGGGCACTATATCAACTACGCCCTGCGCCTGGGGGCCGGGCGCGGCTGGGGCTTCGGGGAGTCGATGGGCCGGCTTTTTTGCGAGAAAGACTTTCGCAAGGAAGTCCTCGACCGGGTCTTCGCCGATTACCCCGATACCGGCGAGTACTGCAAGCCCTACGACGGCTTTGAACATGCCCGGAGCTGCGTCCTGGCCGCCGCGTACAGGAACAAGACACCCGCCTGCGTCTTCGCCTCGCTGGGCACGGACATCATCGACCAGCACGCCAGCTTTGACGGGTCCGCCAAGGGCGCGGCCAGCGGCGCGGACTTCCTGATCTTCGCCGAGGAAATGTGCCGCTGCACCTCCGGCGGCGTCGTGCTCAACATCGGCACGGCCATCACCGGCCCGGAGGTGCTCCTCAAGGCCGTCTCCATGGCCGCCAACGTGGGCCGCAAGCCCGCCGGCCTGTGGACCGGGGTCTTCGACGTCCGGCCGTTCACGTTCGACGACCGGGCCCGCGACGAAAGCCGGGCCTACTACTACCTGCGCGACCAGAAGTCGGTGGCCACGCGGGTACCCAAAGTTTTCGGCGGGACCGGGTTCTACTTCGGGGGCATGCATGAGGACACGCTGACGGCGCTGTATCAGCACGTCTGCCGCGAGGTTGACGCGGCCTGACCTGGTTCTTCACTGCAAAGACGCCGAGGTTTACCCGCCGTGGCGGGCGCAGAAGACTCCCCTGGTGGCTTTGCCGGCGATCCGTCAGCTACGCCCGTGTGACCTCTAAGGCCTTGTATTTGTTAACCTTAGATGCTGCAATACGCTCCTGCACCCGGGTAGGGGACACGTCAGGAGGACTGCGATGACTGATGAGTCCGTGCCCAATCCTAATGCCGGTGAAATTCGTGTGGAGGAACACACAATGTTCAGGAAGCTGTTCGTCGGGTTGGCGACCTTCCTGGCTGCCTCTCTGTGGAGCGTCGCGCTCGCGGGCACGAGGCCGGATGCCCACGACAAGCGGTTGGCCGCACTGCGCAAGGCCGGAAGGCCAACGCTGGAGAAGTTGGCCGAAGAGGCCACAGCGAACTATGAGGCAATGCTGGGCCGTGATGTGGAGAAGTCGAAGAAGGCTATCGACTACTTCGTCAAGCGCGGAGCGATTGAAGTGGCCTGCCTCGCACTGAAGCATCCCTTTCCCGAAGTAGAAGATCACGCGCTGGCTCGGCTTGGGGCTTCCAAAGACCGGGCGGCTCTTCCTCATCTCTTGAGGACGTTCCACGCGCGCACTCAAGACGTAGTGGGCGGCAACGCCGTGCGCGCTTCTCAAAAAGCATTCGCGCGCAAGACATTGGTTGCCATGGGCACGATCCTGGATACTGACTTCAGCAAGGTCGACCTCGACGACAGAAAGCAGATATCAGAGGCGCTCAACGTGGTCGAGCGTGCGCTCAAAAAGAGGACCGTAATCATCATCGGTGACGTGTCCTATCCCTGCAGGATCATCCGGCATGATGAGAAGACCATCACTGTTTATCTGTTCGAGGCCGAGACGGTGACACAGATCGGATGGGAGAAGCTGGCACCGGCAGAGCGCATGCGCCTCAAGGCGTTGACGAAGAAGCCACCGCCCGCCAAGCCAAGCGTCGCAACGGACAGCAAGTCTGCCGAGAACAGGCTTGGAAACCAGCATGAAGTGGAAGTCGAGAAACTCGTCGCCTTCTTCAAGGATACCGGCACTTGGCGGTGGAAGGACAAGGCCAAGAAGGCGCGACTTCTTGAAAAGCTGCGCTTGGCCGGTTTGTTACGTGCTCCTGCTTTGGCAGCGGTATTGGCACCGCACCTGGATGACGGTCCCTACAGGAACTACATGCCGAAGCCTATGTCTATGCGCAGGCTGGAGCCTGTGCTTGATGCAATGCAGCGGATCGGCATGCCCTCGGTGCCCCATCTGCTGATGATACTCAAGACAGAGGGGCGTAGGGAAATAGGGGGATGGCCACAGCGCAGGAGGAAGCTCGCGGTTCTCTGCCTCGTGCTAATCTATGACCAAGGAGGACAAGGTAATGAGCTTGCTCGTAAGAGGCTGGAGTTGGAAGCCGCCAAGCCGAAAGGAAAGGAAAAGAAGAACTTGCTCGAAGCCCTGAAAGACCCGCTGCTGGCCAAAGATGCAACCATACCCAAACGATTGATGAAGTGATTTCTGAGAAGAAGGCCTCGACCGAGTAGTCAGAGATGACCGCCCCCGCCCCTTCGTCACGCTGAGACAAGGAGACGTTCGTGGCTACCAAGAGATTGACACTTGCTGCGATCCTCGCAATTGCCGCTTTGATCTCGGGCGGACAGCCGATTCCAGCGGGCGAAGCTGAGAAAACGCGCGTCAGGTTCGCAATCAAGGTCAAGCGAGTCGTGCTGCTTGACAAGGAGCCTGTCAGAGGGCCAGGAGGAGTTCCTTTCTATCAGATTGGGTTTGAGTTCGAGGAGCTCCCTGCATTCCTTCTCATGGGAACAGCGACAACTCAAGGGGTTATCTTGCTTAACGGCCAACCTTGGATGCCTGGGCGAGTTTCGAGTAGAGGCTTGATTCCAATGCGACATGCAGAGGCCCTTGATGCCAAGCGGAAAATGCTAAGAGGCTGGGCTCCGCTGCCGCAGAAGGGGAACATTGAGGTCCTTGCAGGACTCCTCCAATTGGGAAGTGGTAAACTAGCGATGCGACAAGCCTTCGTCGATAAGGGCGTTAAGCCGTATGTGGCAGATGTGGAGAAATTGCCCTTCCTACCCGAGGCGGCACTCCCAGATGCTGAGAAACAGCCAGGTGCCGAAAAGCAGCCGACTGCTGAGAAGCAGCCAGCTGCACTCCCGCCCCGGAAGGCTCCCGCACAGAGGACGCACACCTGGGCACCCGTCCTTTGGACGGCTCTGGGGGGAGCGGCGTTGCTGGTGTTAGTGGCCGTGGTACTGAAGAAGCGAAGCAGTCGCTCATAGGTTGCGATGACCAGCCCCGCCCCGGACGGAGTTGCGAGCCGGGAGTTTGGCCAGCCACGGCGGGTAAAAGTTGAGAGTCAGGAGAACGCGAGCCGGTGACTCGGAACCAGCAACCCGAAACTCGGAACGCAGGCAAGCCATGACCGCCCCCGCCCCTTCCCCACGAGAGCCCCAGGAGCCTGAGTCTGGGCCACCTAAGAAGGTCGTTGAGCACCCGAGGCTTCTGATTGTCGGCTTGCTATGTATCTGTGCGGGCTTGATTGGCGCGAACCTGGCCTTCGTGCTGGAGCAGGGCATCGCCGGGCGCGAGGTCGCGGTGGGCGACGCCGACGCAGCCTACGCCGACGCGCTGGCCGACCCGGTGCGCAGCGCCCAGGCCTCGGTGAACGTCAACAAGACGGCCGTCATCCGCCGGCTGATGGGCTACCTGCGCCCCTACAAGGGCAGAGTGGCCGCCGGGATGCTGGCCGCCGCGGCCATGACGCTGCTGGCCCTGGTGCCGCCCTACATCATGCGCTTCCTGATCGACGAGGTGCTCAGGCCCGCGCGGGCCGGCACCCTGGCCGGGGAGCAGGCCTCGCGCATGGCCTGGCTGGCGGTGGGCGCGGTGGCGCTGACCTACCTCCTGCGCCAGCTGTGCGCCTGGGTCCGGCTCCGGTACATGGCCATCCTCGGCGAGGACGTGGCCCGCGACCTGCGCACCGAGGTCTTCGAGCACCTCCAGCGGCTGTCGCTGAGCTACTACTCGAAGACCAAGACGGGGAGCATCATCAGCCGGGTGACCTCGGACATCGATCGCCTCTGGCACTTCATTGCCTTCGGGGTGGTGAACTTCTCGCTGGCGGTGGTCATGCTGGGGGGTCTGGCCGCGGTGCTGCTTCACCTCGACTGGCGGTTGGGCCTGGTGAGCCGGAGGCGCCGGCATCCCGGTGAGCGCGCGGAAGTGCTTCCCGTGGTCCGAGGAGGCCGGGTACATCTCCCTGTGCGACGAGGAGGGCAAAGAGCTCGCGCTGGTGGCTGACGTCCGCGAGCTGGACGCCGCCTCGCGCGCGGCGCTGGAAAGGGCGCTGGCCGAGGCCGGCTTCGTGCTGGAAGTCGAGCGGGTCACGTCCATCGAGGAGGAGTTCGAGCTCCGCGAGTGGCAGGTCCAGACCCGTCAGGGTCCGCGCAGCTTCCAGACCAGGCTCGACGACTGGCCGCGCCAGACGCCGGGCGGGGGGCTGCTGGTCCGCGACGTGGCCGGCGACCTCTACCACGTGCCGGACCCGGAGACGCTCGACGCCCAGAGCCGCAAGCTGCTCTGGGCGTTCACAGGTTGACGGTTCGCCGGGGGCGGGGAGCCTCGCCCCCGGCACCGCCGCCGCAGGCAATCAAGGAGAAGATCATGAAGCTCAAACCGGGCCAGGTGCTGGAGGAGTTCCAGGTCGGCGAACACCAGGTGGTCTTCCGGTTGCCCAAGCCGGGCGACGCGCGGGGGTGCCTTAGGCACATCAACCGGCTCGTCGTCGACCGGACCCTCATAGGCAGGCAGAAGCGCGTGACCATGACCGAAGAGAGGAAGTGGCTGCGGGGAGTGCTGCGCCGCATGAGGAAGGGCGAGACCATCCCCGTGCTGGTGGTCCTCGACGGTGAGATCGCCGGCTCCGCCTCTGTCGGTCCCGGCGGCATGCAGAGCAACCGCCACGTCGGCGGCGTGGGCATCGGCCTGAGCCGCGGGCGCGGTCTGGGCATCGGGACTCGCCTGATGAGGCTCATCGAGAAGCTGGCCCGCGGGCATCTCAAGGTCAAGATGCTGCGCTTGAGCGTGGCTGAGAGAAACCGTCCGGCCCGGAAGCTCTACAGGAAGGTCGGTTACCGGCAGGTCGGGCGCATACCCCGGGGCTTCAGCCACTACGGGAAGCTCATGGACGAGATCTTCATGGTCAAGCCGCTCCGGCGGTGATGCGGCCGCCGCGAAAGGCTGTCCCGGGCTGAGGCGCCGCGCGTCCCCCTGAGGGAAGCGGCCGACCCGGCGCGCCGGGCGGTCCTGGAGGCGGCCGGTCTGGAGAGCCTCAACAAGTCTTTCAAAGGGGCCTCGGTCAGCAAGATCCAGCTGGTGCTCGGCAAGAAGCCGCTGCGCTGAGGGCGGCGGAAGATGCCCCAGCTCGCCCCCCAACTCGCCCCCCGCGGCGGAGCATGGCACTTGACAGCCGGCGCGGCGCGCGTACAATGCCCGCCGTTGTTGCGCATCACCTGGCGTGAACCCTGGATTTCGAAAGTCGACAGGGGGGTGGCAATGGTAAGCTACCGCAGCAAATGTATGGTCGACGGCTGCAGCGCTCCCGTTCACGCCAAAGGTTACTGTAGACGACACTACGGCCAGATATGGAGAAAAGGAGAGATAAGCCCCAACCGCGTCGAGAGGGAGTCGATCAGCAGGAGCTCGCGCGCGGACATGGAGCGCCTGCGGGCCCTGGAACGCGAACTCAAGAAGGCCGAGCACATGTACCAGGTGGTGGTCGGCTACGAGGGGCGGGTCAAGTGGCGCCGGGAGATGGACGCGGTCAAGGCCGAGATCATGAAGCTCGATAAGTTCCAGGGCGCGCAAATCTGAGACTCGAGGCCGCCACGCGGTACGCCCAGAACAGTCCCGCCCGGACCCGCCGGCGGCCTTGCCCGATATGCGGCCGCCCGGTCCAGAGCCCCGGAAATCCGGCGAAGAACTCCGCATCGGGGCCGCCCCCCCATAGCGGGCACCAGGCGGCGGCCCCCGAGTTCTTTCCCTTCTGCTCCAGCCGCTGCCGGCTGATCGACCTGGGCCGCTGGATCGACGGCGAGTACCGCATCCCCGGCCAGCCCATTGAGGAGGACCGACCGTGAGGAGGCCGCTCTGCGCCCTGCTCCTGGCCGCCTGCGCCGGGCTGGCCGGCCCGGCCCGGGCCGACGAGGTCCTCCTGGTCAATGGCACCCGCTTCGAGGGCAAGGTGCTCGGCGCCAAGTGCGACCGCTGCGGCGGCAGCGGCCGGATGCAGTGCGCCGCCTGCCGGGGCAGCGGGAAGAAGCCCGCCCGGGCCGGCCGCAAGCGGGAGTGCCCGACCTGCGCCGGCAAGGGCTGGATCCAGTGCGCCAAGTGCTCCGGGCTGGGCACCGCCGCGAAGACCGTGCGGGTCCGCCTGCGCGCCGGCATCGTGACCCTCAATCGCGCGGAGGTCAGGCGCATCACCTGGCGGGCCGTGGACCCCGAGAGGCTCCTGCCCGTCAGGGTCAACTACAACAACCGGCTGGCCAAGCTCAAGGAGGGCGACGCCAAGGGCCACTTCGCCCTGGCGGTGTGGTGCTACGACAAGAAGCTCGGCCCCGAGGCCCGCAAGCACTTCGAGGCCGCGGTCAAGCTGGACCGCAAGACCTGCGCCAAGCAGGCCGCGCCGTACCTGGAGGCGCTCCGCCGCCGGGTCGAGACCAGCGCGGTCAAGGCCCTGCTGGCCGCGCTGTCCGCTTTCGAGCGCAAGGGCCCCGAGGCCGGCGCCCCGCTGATCCGCGCGGTCCAGCGCGAGTTCCCGGACACCGAGATCGTCCGCCGCGCCGAACTCCAGCGCGACCTCCTCGGCAAGCACTTTCCCAAGCTGGCCGCCGGCGGGGCCGACACCCTGGAGGCGCTGCTGCGCTCGGTGGCCGACCGGGCCGCGGCGCGCTGCCCCGTCTGCAAGGGCACCGGGCAGGTGGCCTGCGCGGACTGCGGCGGCACCGGCGCGGGCCCCTGCCCGGACTGCGCCGGTGCCGGCAGGGTCCGCTGCCCGGTCTGCCGCGGGACCCGGCGCTTGACCTGCCCCAAGTGCTACGGCAGCGGCAAGACCAAGACCGGCACCATCGGCTACGGCAAGCGCAACTGCCCGACATGCGGCGGCCGCGGCGAGGTCGGCTGCGACGTCTGCGACGCCAAGGGCCTGGTCAGGTGCCGGCGCTGCGCGGGGACCGGCAGGGTGGCCGGCACCTGCCCGACCTGCCGGGGGAAGGGCCGGGTGGCCTGCCCGGCCTGCGCCGGCTCGGGAGTGCGCCAGGTGGTCAAGTTCACCTGGGGTCCCCCGCCGGTGCGCCGGGCCGGGGTGGTCACGGTGGTCGGTCCGCGGGCGCGCTCGCGGGCCTGGCAGGGCGAGTACCACGGGGCGGCGATCACCGCGGTCCCCGCCGAGGTGCTCTGGCGCGGGGCGCTGACCAGGAATATCGGCAAGCTGGCCGGGGGCAGGCTCTGCCTGGTGGCGGTGGCCGTGGACAACCGCAAGGGCAAGAAGCTGCTCCGCTTCCGGCCCGCGAGCTTCACCCTGCGGGGGGTGACCCCCGCGGCCGGGCAGGTCAAGATGGCCCGGCTGGCCCGGCTGCTGGCCCCCAAGGCCGGCGACCGGCAGGCCCAGGCGGTCATCAAGGCGGCCGGCGACGCCGACTGCCTGCCGGGGGCCTATGTCTGCGTGGTGGCCGCCTTCCCGCAGGGGACCGAGCCGGGCAAGCTGGCCAACCTTTTCTGGGTGCCCACCGGCGCCGGCGACCCCGCCAGGCTGGGTCCCATCTGGCTCTCGGCCGACGAGGTCGAGAAGCTGCGCAAGTCGCTGCGGGTCCGCTAAGGGGCCGGCCGGCAGGCCCTTGGCGGAAAGCGTCGAATAATCCGGGCGCCGGGCCGTCACTTACCGGGGGTCTGCGCGGAGGCTGTCCATGAGGCTCCGGTTCCGGTCGATTCCGCTTTGCCTGCTGCTGGTCGCGGCGTTGCTGGCCGGGTGCTGCGGCAGCGCCTACGTCGCTATCGGCAGCCCGCCCACCTACGTCGAGATCACCAACGACTCCGACGAGGTCCAGTACATCTACCTGGACGAGGTCTACATCGGCTCCCTGGACCCCGGCGAGACCGGCCTGTGGCTGGTCAGCTACGGCTGGCACACCCTGGCGGCCTACGAGCAGCTCGGCGTCTTCGTCGATCCCATATTCGTGGAGACCTACTTCCACCGGGGCCACACCTTCTACTGGATCATCCAGCTGGAGATAACGGTCAGCACCGCGGAGAAACTCGTCCCCCCGGCCGCGCCGCCGGAGAGCTCCTGCGATGGGGACGCACCGCTCCCCGCGGAGCCGACCGTCGAGGAGCGGGTTCCCGAGGTCTTCTGATACCCCCCGCGGTTCGGGATAAGCGCAGCCTGCTTAGTCCGGCGGCCCGGGATACCCCCGGGCTCCCGGGCCGCACGTCAGGTCGCACGCCTTGGCGGAATCAACGTGCGCCTATCTCGGGTACATCTGCAAGTAGCGGTAGTAGACCTCCAGGGTCAGCGCGCCCATGGCGGTGGTGTAGACCCGCCCGCCGATGCGGTCGTACTTGCCCGCCGGGTCCCAGGAGCCGCGGGCTGCATCCTCCGTCCGCTGGCTCTCCAGCAGGGTTTTCTTCATGACCTTGTTCCACGCCTTCCACTCCGGCCCGCCGGTC
This sequence comes from uncultured Planctomycetia bacterium, assembly GCA_964581145.1. Taxonomy (GTDB): domain Bacteria; phylum Planctomycetota; class SZUA-567; order JAKLDR01; family JAKLDR01; genus CAZONU01. The sequence goes on along the minus strand of CAZONU010000159.1, from coordinate 527 downwards.
TGGAACATGGCCAGGGTGCCGTAGTACCAGTAGTAGAAGGTCTTGGGGTTGGCCCGGGCCCCGCCGACCGGCAGGTGCCTGCCCAGGTACCGCGCCCCGCCCTGGATCAGCGGGTGGGTGTTCCTCATGCCCATGAACTGCCGGCAGAGCATGCCCACCGAGGTCATCGTGGGGGTGAAGCTGCGGCTGGAGGTGTACCCGCAGCGGCCCTGCTTGTCGCTGACCCGGTCCACGAACTGGGCCGCGCCCTGGAAGCCGGCGCCGTCGGTGCGCAGCCCGGCCATCCTGGCGCTCTTGATCTGCATCACGAACCAGCCGGTCACCGAGAGGTCCGCGCCGCTACGGGGGTCGTAGCGCCAGCCGGAGTAGGGCTTCTGGTGCTTCCTGATCGAGAAGTCCACGGCCTTCTGCGCGGCGCGGCCGACCAGGCGGTTCCTGCTCATGGCGTAGGCCTCGGCCAGGGCCAGCCCGCAGATGGCCTGCTGGTAGCCGGCGGACTCGGTGTAGCCGCCGGTCCTGGTGAAGAG
>CAZONU010000158.1:0-10874 GCA_964581145.1 uncultured Planctomycetia bacterium | reverse complement strand
CGGCGGAGGCCGTGCTGGCTCTCGACGCCGCCGAGCTGGGCGCCCCGCCCGGGGAGCTCCGCCTGGTGCCGGGCGCCGAGGCCGGGGGCCTGGGGGCTTCCACGCACGCCGCGGGGCTGGGGGTCTTCTTCAGTTACGTGAAAGAGCAGTGCGGCGCCGAGGGCTGGCTGCTGGCCGTCCAGGCCGGACGGGTCGGGCTGGGTGAGCAGATGAGCCCGGAGGTGGCCGCGGCTGCCGACCAGGTCGCCGAGCTGCTGGCGGAGGTGTTCCCCGGCGATGCATGAGCTTTCCATTGCCGAGGCGCTGCTGAGGGAGGCCCGCCGGGCCGCGCGCGAGAGCGCCGCCGGTCGCAGGGTCACCGAAATCCACGCGGAGATCGGCGAGCTTTCCGGGGTGGTTCCCCAGCTGCTCAAGGAGGTCTTCCCCCTGGTCTCGGAGGGCACGGAGCTGGCCGGCGCGCGGTTGCGGGTGAAGAGGATCGCGGCGCGGTTCGAGTGCGACGCCTGCGGGAAGCGCTTCAAGCCGGGGGAGTCGGTGGGCTGCCCGGCCTGCGGGTCGCGCGACGTCAACATGACCCGGGGCCGCGAGATGCGGCTGACGGCCATAGAGGTCGAGGACGCCGAGGAGAAAGAGAAGTGAAAGTAGTCACGGTTAGAAAAATCCTGGGAGACAACGACCGCCGGGCAGCGGAGCTGCGCAGGAAGTTCGCGAGCGCGGAAACCCTGGCCGTCAATCTGCTCTCGTCCCCCGGCTCGGGCAAGACCGCGCTGATCGAGCGGCTCATCCCGCTCCTGTGCAGGAAAGGGCTGTCCGTCGCGGTGATCGAGGGCGACGTGGCCACCACCAACGACGCCGAGCGGATCGAGGCCGCCGGGGCGCCCGCCGTGCAGGTCACCACCGGAGGCGCCTGCCATCTCGACGCGGGCATGGTCGCGGCCGCCTGCCGCAAGCTGGGCCGGCTGCCGGAGATGCTCTTTATCGAGAACGTGGGCAACCTGGTCTGCCCGGCGGCCTTCGACCTGGGCGAGACCGAACGGGTGGTGATGGTCTCGGTCCCGGAGGGCGACGACAAACCCGAGAAGTACCCGGCGGCCTTCGCCCGGGCCTCGGCCCTGGTGGTGAACAAGATGGACCTGCGCGGCGCGTGCCGGTTCCGCCTGGCCCGCGCGGTGCTGGCCGCGCGCTCGATAAACCCCTCCGTGGCGGTCTTCGAGGCCTCCTGCAGGTCGGGGCAGGGGGTGGCGGGAGTGGCCGGGTGGCTCCTGGCCCGCCGGGAGGCGCGCTTCGGTCCCAAGGCCGAGAAGCGCCGGGCCTCAGGAGGGAGGTCGCCCAGGAAGAAGAAATAGCCGGCCCGGCCCACGCGGCCGGAATTTGGCCGCAAGTCCCGGATTGACTTTAGCGACTACCGCGTGTTATATGTATAGAGAAGGGTGGGTTGCGGCCGACCCGCCTTGGGGAGTGCATCCCGGGATTGACATAAGTTCCGCCGGACGAGGGTGATACAATGGCGCGCACCTTGGGGCTCATGTTTTCCTTCACGGCCTTGATCGCTTCCGGGGCCTTCCTCTACGCCGAGGTCCGGGCCCGGAACGCCGATCCCGCCTGGCCCGCGCTCGAGAAGCCCGGCGTTCGCTGGGTCGAGAAGAACTTCAGCGTCCGCGGCGACACCACCGGCGACCACTTCGACCTGACCACCGGCCTGGTGCTCGAGTCGGGGACCGGGGCGGCCGCGCGCCTGGCCGTGCACTATCGTTCGCCGGATGACTGCCTCTACCTCGAGCTGGTCGGCCAGTACCTCAAGCTGTTCTCCGCGCGGGGCGGGCTCCACCGTGAGCTGGCCCGCGTGACCCTGCCCCGGGCCCCGCGCCCGGGCGTGGAGCACGCCCTGGAGCTGCGCCGCCGCGGGCCCCTGCTGGTCGCGCTGCTGGACAACCAGGTCCGGGCCGCGGCCTTCGTGGAGGGCTTCAGCGGCGGCAAGGCGGCGGTGGGTCAGAGGGGGAGCGGCCTCAAGTTCGTGGGCCCGGGCGTCTACGATCTCGAGCCGGTGCTGTACATAGACCATTTCATGCGCAGCGAGAAGACGGCCAGCCCCTGGCAGCCGGTGTCGGGGTCCTGGAAGAGCAAGGGGCTGCGCAACCCGAGCATGTCGGCCAACGCCTTCAGGTTCAGCGGTTCGGGCTCCCCGGCGCTGGCGGTGACCGGTCGGGACTCCTGGGACCTTTACTCGTACGTGGCCAGCTTCCAGGGGCCGGCCGGCGGCAAGGTGGGGCTGGTTTTCAACTACCGCGACAGGGACAACTACTGCCTCTTCCGCTGGGCGGCCCGCGAGCAGCCGGCCACCAGCGCCGAGGGCCGGGCCGAGCTGGTGCGGGTCTCGGGCCGCAAGGAGACCGTCCTGGACCACAGGCTGGTCGGCTACCTTCCCGAGCAGTGGTACCGCGCCGAGGTGCGCCTGGGCTACGGCTGGGCGGAGGTCTACGTCGACGATCAGCTGCTGCTGGCCGCCTCCGACCCGAGCCTGACCGGCGGACGCGTGGGGCTGTGGGTCGACTCCCAGAAGACCGCGCTCTTCGACGACGTGCGCGTGGCCGAGGCGACTTTCTTCCGGGACAGCTTCGAGGAGCCGGGCAGCACCTGGAGGTCGTGGGACCGCCTGGGCGGCGAGTGGAGCCTGGCGAACGGAAGGGACGCCGAGGGGCTGGAGTTCTCCGCCGGCCCGGAGGGCGGCGTGTGCGTCTTCGGCTCGGCGCGCTGGGGCAACTACGTGGCCCGCGCGGAGATACTGCCGCGCAGCGGGCGCTCCGGCCTGGTCTATCACTACCGCGATGCGACCAGCTACTCCTGTCTGAGCTACGACGTTGAGGCCGGGGTGATCGAGCTGGCCAGCTTCCGCGGCGGGAAGCGCCAGGTCCTGGCCAAGAAGTCCGTCAAGCTGGCTCCGGAGATGCACACCTTCGAGGTCTACCTCGACCGCGGCCTGACCCGCGCGCGCGTCGATGGCCGCCACGAGCTCTCCGCCTGGCAGACCGACACCGATGCCGGCGGCACCGGCCTGGCTGAGCTGGGCCGCACGGGCCTGGCCGTCTGGAAGGGGCGGGCGCTGGCCCGCAGCGTGAGCGTCCAGCTCTCCGGCGACCTGGAGCCCCTGCCCTCCATCAACCCCATCTTCGCCACCGACCGGGAGATGACCAACTGGTCCAGCTGGCAGGGTGACTGGGCGATGGACCGGCGGGACCCCAAGAAGGTCCGCTGGCATCGGGCCAAGTTCTCCGGCGACGTGACCCTGCTGGTGGAGGTGGCCAAGATCGAGCGGGACGACTACGAGTTGACGCTCTCGGTGGCCAAGAGCGGGGTCAAGGCCAATAACGGCTACATCCTCAAGCTGGTGCGCCCGGTGCCCAAGGAGTTGGCCGCCAAGGCGGGCGGAGCAGAGGGCCCTGCCGGGGCCGCGCTGGTCCTGACCCGCGACGGCCTGACCGTGGCCCGGAGCCTGGTGCCCGACTCCGGGCGGGTCTGGACCCTGGCGCTGCGCAAGGCCGGGCCGTTCCTGATCGGCTACGTCAACAGCCGCCAGGTGCTGACCTTCATCGACGATGCCCCGCTGACCGGCCAGAAGGTGGCCTGGTACGCGCGGGGGGTAAAGGTGGAGGAGGACGGCTTCCGGGTCTACAGCCCGGCGGTGCTCAACTACCCCTTCAGCAAGGCGCCCGCGGACTGGCGGGTGGCCGCCGGGCTCTGGGAGGTGTCCAACCGCTGGCAGTGCGACCCGCGCTGGAGCTTCTTCTCGGGGCGGTCCCTATCGCACCAGGAGCGGTCCATGACCGCAGCGGAGGCCAAGCTGCCCGCCGACAAGAACCTGCAGGCGGTCCTCTGGAACAAGCGCAAGTACGGCGACAACGTGGTCGTGGAGTTCTTCGCGGGCATCAAGATGCTCGGCCGGCGGGGCCGGCGCTACGAGTACGCCCGGGACATCAACTGCACGCTGAGCGCCGACGGCAAGGACGTCTCCAGCGGCTACAGCTTCCTGTTCGGCGGCTTCGACAACGATCACTCGGCGATCCTGCGCAAGGGCAAGGAGGTGGCCCGCACGCCGTCCGACGAGCGCCACCGGATTCCCCGCAGGAGCAACATCCACCACCGCTGGTTCTACATCCGCGCCGAGCGCTGCGGCGCCCAACTGCACTTCACCGTGGACGGCGGCCGCGTGGCCGACCTGAAGTACACCGACCCCGACCCGCTGCCCGGCGGGCGCGTGGCCATCTGGACCTGGGACTGCGGCATCATGATCAGCCGGGTGCGCATCTCGGGGGCGGGCGCGCGCGGCTGCGAGCCCTTCGACTTCACTCCCGGCGCCAGGTGCGCCAGCCCTTACCCGGATGAGTAGGTCCCGGCCGGAACCGCTGCGCATCTCTTCCATGTCGCCCGCGCCGTCAGGCAGGCAGGGCAAGGCGCACGTCTGGACGATCATCGGCCTGGCGGTGCTCTCCGTCGCGGCGGCGGGCACCGGCGTCAAGCTGCGGAAAGAGAAGCGCGCCGGGGTGATCACCCTGTCGATCCGCAGCCAGCCGGCCCCCGCCGAGGTGCGGCTCGACGGGCGCTTCGTGGGGCTCACCCCTCTGGATGTCCGCGAGGTGGCCGCCGGGGAGCACCTGGTGGTTGTTTCTCTCAACGGCTACCGGCCGCACGCCGAGCGCCGCGCGATGACCTCGCCCGAGGAGAAGGTCGAGGCGCGCCTGAAGAGGAGGGCCACCGGAAGCCTGGTGGTGCGCACCGCGCCGGAGGGGGCCGAGGTTATCCTCGACGGGCAGAGCCGGGGGAACACCCCCCTGGAGATGGCGGGCCTGGCCCCCGGGAGCTATCGCCTGGTGCTGCACAAGGCCGGGCACGAGTTCTGGATCCGCGAGCTGGCGGTCAAGCCGGGCGAGCGCGCCGAGATCGGCGCCAAGCTCGAGAACAGCGTGCTCAAGTTCCTGCGCGCCGCCGTCGAGAACAACCCCAAGGACCTCCACTACTGGACCGAGCTGGGCCACTACCTGGGCTGCCACGACCGCGAGGCGGAGTCGCTGGCGGCCTTCAAGCAGGGCATGGTGCTGTGCATGCAGCCCGGCGCCAAGGGCGACGAGGTCCGGCGGCACTTCCAGATGCTCGGCCGGCAGATGCACTGGCCGGGCAAGAAGCGCGAGGAGTTCCGCCGGCAGATCGGCCTGATCTTCGTCGACCTGGCGCGCAAGCACTCCGGCGACCCCAAGGCCATCGCCCGCCTGGCCGGGGTGCTGGAGCACGCCCGGCGCTACAACGACGCCCTCGGTCTGTACCTGAGCGCCTGCCGCAAGACCAAGGGCGCCGAGCTCAACTTGGTGCTGCGCGGCTTCTCGCTGGCCACGCGGCTCAAGCGCCTGAGCACCGCGGCGGAGATCGTGAACCTGGTCCGCTCCGGGCGGCCCAAGGACTACTCCACCCGGCTGCGGCTGGGCAACCTCTGCATGGAGACTCACGGGCGCTACAGGGCGGCGGACCGCGGCAAGCTGCTGGCCATGGCCGAGCAGCTCTACGCCGAGGCCGCGGGGCTGACCGCCAACACGTACTACCGCTCCAGGGCCTACTACGGGATGGCCCGCGCGCAGAGCTTCGCGAAGAAGACCGCGGAGGCCGCCAAGAGCTACGGGCGCGCCGCCGAGGCCATTCTGGCCGGCGGCAAGGGCAATCGCCGCAAGTGGGCCGAGTGGGAGTTCGAGCGCGCCAATCTGCTTATCAAGCTGGGCCGCAGGCAGGACGCCCGCGGCGTGCTGACCCGCATCGTCAAGGAGGCGCCCAAGAGCCCGGCCCGCGACCGCGCCCAGGAGGAGCTCAAGCGCCTGGGCGCCGGCGCCAAGCCACCCGCGAAGTAGCCGCCGCCAGTCCTCGATCCCGGAAGCGTTTGGCTTTCTGCGTGCCGCGGCGGCGGGTCTCAGGGTATTGCGCTCCGGACGGCCTGCTGTTAGGATAGCCGCCTGTCCCGGGTGGCGGGGGCGGGAAAGGGCTCTGGTGGCCGAGAACAGCGGCGAGTCGACGCAGCGCGGCAACCGTTTCGGCACCTTCGGGGGCGTGTTCACCCCCAGCATCCTCACGATCCTGGGCGTCATCATGTTCATGCGGGCCAACTTCGTGGTTGGCCACGCGGGCATCCTCAACGCGATCATTATTCTGATAATCGCCAAGAGCATCACCTTGCTGACCACGCTGTCGGCCAGCGCGATCAGCACCAACATGCGGGTCCGGGGCGGCGGCGCCTATTACCTGATTTCGCGCGTGCTGGGCCCGGAGTTCGGCGGGTCCATCGGCATGGCCCTCTTCTGCGCGCTGGCCCTCTCGGTGCCGTTCTACATCCTGGGCTTCACCGAGGCGCTGGTGCGCTCCTTCCCGGTCCTCGGTCCCTACTTCTCGTTGCTCACCTTCGCGGCCGCGGCGGTGCTGTTCGTCATCGCCTACGTCGGGGCGGGCTGGGCGATAAAGACGCAGTACGTCATCATGTCCTTCCTGTTCCTGGCCATCGCCGCCTTCATGGGCGGGCAGATCTCCAACTTCTCGGCCCAGCGCTTCGCGGAGAACTGGGGGGCGGGCAACGCCCAGAACCTGCCCGGAGTGAGCGTGCTCCCGTTCTGGGCGCTCTTCGCCATCTACTTTCCGGCGGTGACCGGTATCGACGCGGGCATCAGCATGTCCGGCGACCTCAAGGATCCGGCCAGGAGCATTCCCCGCGGCGCGCTGGCGGCGGTCGGCGTGGGCTTCGCCGTGTACCTCGTGCAGATGCTGCTCGGCGGGGGCGCCTACGCGCGGCCGGAGATGGTCGAGAAGCCCTACGATCTTCTGCGCGAGGGCGCGCTTCTGGGACAGTTGGGCGCCTTCGCCGTGATCCTGGGGGTCTTCGCGGCCACGCTGTCCAGCGCGCTGGGCAGCTACCTGGGGGCGCCGCGCGTACTGCAGGCCGTCTCGCGCGACCGCATTCTCGGCTCGCTGAGCTTCTTCGGGAAGGGCTCGGCGGACAAGGACGAGCCCCGCCGGGCCCTGGCGTTCACCAGCGTTATCACCGCCGGGGTGCTGGTCTTCGCGATGTTCTCGGAGGGGGACGCGCTCAACGCGGTGGCCGCGGTGATAACCATGTTCTTCCTGTGCAGCTACGGAATGATCAACGCCGCGGCGTTCGTGGAGGCGGTGGGTGACAACCCCTCGTTCCGGCCCAGCTTCCACCTCTTCCACTGGGCCACGGCGGGAGCCGCCGCTCTGGGCTGCGCGGTGGCCATGGTGCTCATCAGCCCGGCCGCGGCGATCAGCGCCATCCTGATCATAACCGGGTTCTACTGGTACGTCCGGCGGCAGAAGCTGGTCTCGCAGTTCGGCGACGCGCGGCGCGGGTGGGTCTTCTCCGCGGCGATGAGGAACCTGCACGTCCTGGCGGGGATGGCCGAGGACGAGAAGAACTGGCGGCCCACGCCGCTGGTCTTCGCCGGCAATCCCGCCTCGCGCGAGGAGCTGGTGCGCTACGCGGTCTGGCTGGAGGCCGGTCACGGCATGGTGATTCTGGCCAACATCCTCACCGGGCGTATCGAGGAGCACGCCGCCCACCGGCGCGCGGCGCTCAAGCAGCTTGCCGACCTCTGCGAGGAGGACGACGTTCACGCCTTCCCGCTGGCGATGGTCGCCGACGAGTACGACCAGGGAGTGCGGGACGTCCTGCAGCTGGCCTCGGTGGGGCCGGTGAGGCCGAACATGGCGGTCATGGGCTGGACCGGCGAGCCCGAGCGGGTCTCGTCCTACTGGCGCAACCTGGAGGTGGCCGCCTCGCTGGGCATGGGCCTGGTGCTGATCGCCCCGCGGGGCATGCCTCCCGGCGAGGGCGCGCCCAGGCGCATCGACGTGTGGTGGCGCGGCCAGAAGAACGGCGCGCTCATGCTGCTTCTGGCCCACCTGCTGCGCAGCAACAGCGAGTGGGAGGACGGCGAGGTGCGCCTGCTGCGCATGGTCGAGAACGCCGAGGGACGCGAGCCGGCCGAGAAGGCCCTGGTCGAGCTGGCCCGCGAGGCGCGCCTGGAAGTGACCCCCGAGGTCGTTGTCAGCAGCGGGCCCTTCACCGGGGTGCTGCGCGAGCAATCCGGCGGGGCCACCTGCGTGTTCCTGGGCTTCGAGATCCCCGGAGAGGAAGACCGCGAGGCGCGGCACCGGGCGACGAGCGCGATGCTGGAGGGCCTGCCCACGACCATACTGGTCAACTCCCGCGGCGGCGAGGACGTGACCGCCTGATTCGCCCGCGGCGTCAGTCGGTGGCTATGCGGTCGAAGTTGTTCGCGGCCCGCCAGAGGAAGAACCAGGCGAACAGCAGGCGCAGCCCGATGGCGATGACGATCCAGGCGGCCGTCCACGAGGGCGACAGCTCCTCCTTCGGGCCCCAGAACCAATGCCAATACGGCCCGAAGAGATCGTAGTCCGCCGCCGCCGAGATCACGTCGCGAAGGTTGTCGGCCTGTAACAGATCTTCCAGGACGTCCGTCGCCCCGGCGTAGTCGAGGCCTATCCACTCGATGAAACTGAGGCCGACCAGGACGCAGCCGGCAACCAGCAGGCCCTTGATCCAGACCGCCAGGGCGGTACGCCGCGAGACCGCCGCCCAGGCGCCGCAGGCGGCCAGCAAGAGGTACCAGGCCAGGTCGCCGGCGAAAGCCCCCAGGCCTACGACGCCGTCGACCAGGAAGGATTGCTCCTCTTGGAGGCTGTACGGCCAGTTCGCCCCAAACACCAGCCAACAGCGGAAAAGGCCGCCGTGAAGGTAGGTCCGTGTCCAGGTGCCGCCATGCCCGGAAATCAGGGTGTAGCAGTAGAGCGGCAGCAGCAGCGCAGCTATGACGATGAACTCCGCCGAGCCGGCCAGCTTGCTGGTTATCACCTTCCAGCGGGAGAGCGGGGTCATCACCAGGGCTTCGGCGGTGCCGCCGGTGATCTCGTTGCGGACCGACTGCAGGCCCAGCGCGAAGGCCAGCAGGCAGAAGAAACAGGAGGCCGCCACGGTTATCCCCACGGTGAGCTGCCTGGCGTCTTTGCGGGCCAGGGCCGTGGCTGTCCACAGCAGATACGCCCCGAAAACCGCCACCGCTCCGGCGATCTTGGCGATCATCACTATTCGCCGCCCGGCGCCGGACTCCCGGCGATAGAGCGGGTCCCTGGGTATCAGCGCCCGGCGCAGGCGGGTGAGCATCGCCCCTCAGTCCGAGGGCTTCGAGGCTTTCTTCTTGGGCTTGGGCGGCGCCGGCGGCCTGGGGGCGGCCGGAGGCCGGGGCGGGGTTATCTTCCAGGGGTCCGGCGCGTTGAAGGGGCGGGGGGGCGCGGGGAGCTTGGGCAGCTCGGGCAGCTTGATGTCGATGCGGGGGACGTCCTTGGGGACCGGGGGCGGTTCCTTCTCGGGCTTCTTGGGCTTGGACCCCTCCGGCGGCCACAGCTCGGCAGGAGGCGGGTCCTCCTTGGGCAGCTCGGCGGGCAGCTCGCCCCCCGGCTCCCCGGTGGGGCCCTCGTAGGGCCCGATTCTCAGCCCCGGTTCCTCATTGTCCGGCTCCTTCCGGGGCGGCGCGGGCTCATTCTCCTTGGGCGCGCTGATCGGCGGAGTCACCCGCTTCTCGCCCAGCCTGAGATGCTCGAGCAGCTGGGGCCAGAAGGTCAGCAGGATGCCGCCGGCCAGGAAGACCAGGAGCAGCAGCCAGAAGGCGGCCTGCTTGAGCCGGTCGGAGTTCAGGCGGTGACGGTGGTGGTATGGAAGCTGCGGCCGGTCGCCGGCCTCGGGGCTGTGGGCAACGGGTCCTTCCCGCCGGGAGCCCGGCGGGCGCTCCCGGGGACGCGGAGGCGGCGGGGGAGGGGGAACGTAGGGCCTGGCGGGCGCCTCGCCCGGCGGCGGGGGCGCGTCCTGGGGGGCCGCTTCTGACGCGGGGATCTCCCCGTTCTCGGCGGCGGTGCGGATCCTGTCGAGGACCTGCTCGGCGGCCTCCGGACCGGGGGGAGGCTCGGCGGCCTGGGCCTCGTCGCGCTGGCGGCGCCGGCTCTCGCTCAGGCGCTCGTCGAGCAGCGCGTCCCAATCGGTATTCTCGGTCATTCTCCGACCGCCTCGGCGGGCCCTATTTCGGCTCCTGCGCGCGGGCGGCCTCGGCGGCCAGCGGCAGGCTCCAGAGCTTTATGAACCCCTGGGCGGCGCTGTGGTCAAAGGCGTCCGCGGCGGTGTAGGTGGCCAGCTTCTCGGAGTAGAGCGACTCCGGGCTGGTGCGGCCCTCGACCACGCAGCTGCCCTTGTGCAGGCGCACGCGGACCTTGCCGCTCACCGTGCGGTTCATCGCCGTGAAGAAGCCGTCCAGCGCCTCGCGCTGGTGGCTGAACCACAGGCCGTAGTAGACCAGCTTGCCGTACTCCAAGCCCAGCGGGGCGGCCAGGTGGACCAGGTCGCGGCCCACGGTCATGTCCACCAGCGCCTTGTGCGCGGCATAGACGATCGTCGCCGCCGGGGTCTCGTAGACCTCGCGGCTCTTGATGCCCACCAGGCGGTCCTCGACGACGTCGATGCGGCCCACGCCGTGCTCGCCGCCGATGCCGTTGAGCTTCTCGACGAGCTCCACGGGGGCCAGCTTCCTGCCGTCCAGCGCGACGGGGACGCCCTTCTCGAACTCCAGCTCGACGCGCGCGGCCTTCTCCGGCGCGGCCTGGGGGTCCCTGGTCATCTGGTAGGCGTCCTCGGGCGGCGAGGTCCAGGGGTCCTCGAGGGCCCCGCACTCGATGGACTGGCCCCAGAGGTTGCGGTCGTAGCTGTAGGGGCTCTTCTTCGAAACGGGCACGGGAATGCCGCGCTTCTCGGCGTAGTCCATCTC
>CAZONU010000157.1:0-10894 GCA_964581145.1 uncultured Planctomycetia bacterium | reverse complement strand
CTTTTACTCGCCCTTCAACCCCTCAGACTGGTCCCCTTTTGCAAGCCCCCCACCATGCCGACCGCGCTAAATCCTTGTTTTCCAAGGACGGGGAGCTAACCCGCTAACCTTCGGGAACTTCGAGCGCGCACGGGGAAAATACCCCCTATATCGCTCATAACCCGCTTTGGCGGAGAGGCCGGGATTCGAACCCGGGGAACGGGTGAAAACCCGCTCAACGGCTTAGCAAGCCGCCGCATTCGACCACTCTGCCACCTCTCCGCGTCAGGCAGTCAGACAAAGTCTATCCCTTACAGCCCCTATCGTCAAGCAGTTAACGACCGCTGACGGTGAAGATCAGGACGGACTGAGCCTCCAGGTTCTTGGGCGTGAACCCCGGGTCGACGACCGCCAGCCGGCGACCTTTTCAGGATTGTTTTCCGCCGGGTTGTGGCAATTGGCGAAAGCAATGCGCCGATGTCCCAACCGCAGCAGGTGACGAAGGTGCCGGAGCCGACCCGGCGTTCGATCATGCCGGACATCTCCAGCTCGGCCATGGCCGCGCGGACGGTGTTGCGGCCGATGCCCAGCCGGGCGGCCAGCTCGCGCTCGCCGACCAGCCGCTGCCCCCACATCGCCTTGCTGCGGATCTCCGCCTCGAGCCTCCAGCGGGCTTCCATCCGTTTGTGGGGCTGCATGAAATTCCGGGCCATCGGCTGCCTCCGTCCTCCGCGAGGAGATGGAACCACTTAAGAACCACTAGGCACTGCCCCGCTCCGGCCCGGTTGTTGGCGAAAAAGGCGTTTGATTTCACGGTCGCAGAGTTGCAGTCCTGCCGCGCCCGTTGATACCCCTCGTGGCCCGCACTTCCAGCCAAAGGCGGCCTCTTTTGGAAGGGATATACGCGAGAAGTCCACCGGTCAAGCGGTTTTCGCTCCCGCCCTGCGGGCCGCCGCACCCGGAAATCCGCTGGCGAGAGGTCTGGCGCGGTGTAATATCTTGTAGTCGAATCCTGAAGATTCCCGCCGGAGGGCAATGAAGTGAGAAAGACGTTCACGAAGGTGCTGATCCTGTCGCTGTGGTTGATCGGTTGCAGCCGCGCGGGCGAAGGGGGAGCCCTGGTCGGGCCCAGGGCCGCGCCCAAGCCGGCCGGCGCCAAGCTGTGGGTGCCGCTGACCGTGGCCGAGCGCGCCGGCGTCGCCCGCACCGCCGAGCCCGTCACCGGCGGCGTGCCCCTCCCGGAGGGGCTGATCGCCGACCCCGGCAAGCTCGCGCTGGTCGGCCCCGGCGGAAAGCCGGTGCCCGCCCAGTTCACCGTGGCCGCCCGCTGGTGGCCGGGCAGGAGCATCAAGTGGGTGCTGGTCGACTTCCGGGCGTCGGTCCCCGCCGGGGGCCGGGCGGTCTACCACCTCACCGACGCGGCGGAGAACCCCGTGCCGGCCAATCCCGTCAAGGTCCAGGTTGCCGGGAACGTCGCCACGGTGACCACCGGCAAGCTCAAGCTGGTGGTCAAGCGGGACGCCTTCAACCTCTTCGACGAGGTCTGGATCGACGAGAGCGGGCAGAGCAAGTACGACGATGCGACGCGCATCGTCAAGACTCACAAGGCCGGGCCCTGGCTCTTCCACGGCGGGGCCACGCTGCCCACCTACAAGCGCTTCAGCCCCATGAACGACCCGGACGTCAGGATGGAAGTCGAAGAAGCCGGCCCCATGCGCGCGGTGCTCAAGCTCAGCGGCAAGCACCTGGCCGCCCCGGGCGACAAGGTCCCCGGGCACAATCACCTGCTGGACTTCGTCTGCCGCATCCACTGCCACGCGGGCAGCGGGCTGGTCAAGGTGGTCTACTCCATGAGCTGCCGGCAGGGCAAGAGCATCGCCGACGGCCTGCCCCTGGACCGCGCCTGGCTGTCGCTGCCGCTGGTGCTCGACACCCCCACGCGCACCTGGGCGGTGGGCCTGCCCGGCGGCAAGAGCATCCACCCGGGCGTGGAGATAGACAAAGCCATGCCCCCCTGGCGCAAGGGGGTCACCCCGCCGGGCGCGGCGGTCAAGAAGTACCACCAGGCCGGCTTGCACCACGCCTGGATCTTCGCCAAGGACTCGGACCACATCGAGTACCACGGCGACTTCTTCCGCAAGCGCACGCGCTTCATCGTCAAGGGCAAGAGCGCCAAGACTGCCGCGCTGACCGCCGGCTGGCTGGACCTGGCCGACGCGGAGAAGGGCGTGGCTGTGGGCATCAAGTGGTTCTGGCAGACCTACCCGCGGGCGGTCAAGGCCGAGGCGCCTCCCCCCCCCAAGCCCAAGAAGGGCGAGAAGCTCAAGCAGATGCCGTCGGCAGTGATGGTCATGCTCCACGCCAACTTCGAGAGCCGACCGCCGCTGATGACCTCCAGCCACGGACCGCGCGCCAACTGGTACCCGGGCATGAGCCAGACCTCGACCTCCATGTTCTACTTCCACGGCAAGCGCGACCTGGCGCGCATCACCGGCGCCTGCGCGGGGCTCAACCGCCCGCTACGGCCGATCGCCCCGCCCTCCTGGTACTGCGAGAAGACCCAGGCCTTCGGCCGGCTGGCCAGCTCGACCAAGTCGCTTTACGACGAGGACGCCTGGAAGATCGTCCAGGGGTACGACTCGCGCCTGCGGGCGTCGCTGGAGCGCATCCTCAAGTTCCGCGACTACGACTTCGGCGACTTCGACCAGTACGGGATGTTCAACTTCGGCGACTGCATCAACTTCATCAAGAGCCAGCGCGCCGACCCCGGCGACAAGCACGTCTCCTGGGACAACGGCTACTACGACTACCCCCACGCCTTCTTCCTGCAGTTCGCGCGGACCGGAGATATGGATTTCCTGGAGACCGGCATCGAGGCCCAGCACCACGTGGCTGACATGGACATGATGTGCTGGCACCCCAACAACCGGATGATCGGCGCCAACCGCTACTGCGACGGCACCATGCACATCCGCTGGGCCCAGGGCGGCATCTACGCCTCGGGGACCTTCAACCACTACAAGACCCAGAGCCACTTCGAACGCTTCTACCTGACCGGCGAGCGCCGCGCGCGGGACATGGGCCTCATCTCCGCCGAGTTCGCCATGCAGAACAACGGCATGGGCTGGGGCGAGCCGCGCAGCCTGGGCCACGGGCCGCTGGGGGTGCTGGCCGCCTGGGAGGCCACCGGCAACCCCCGCTACCTCAAGCGCATGAAGCTCTTCGAGCACCAGATCGCCGACCGGGCCTTGGCCGCCAAGCCGGCGCGCATCGCCAAGGGCCGCCACTGGCAGGGGGGCATCGCCCTGGAGGGCATGCGCGAGTTCTACGAGCACACCGGCGACGAGAAGGTCTACAAGGCACTCGGAGTCCTGGTCGCCGACTGCAAGACCAAGCGCGACTACGCGGCCAGCACCCTGCACGCCTTCGCCTTCCTGGGTGCCCAACTGGGAAACGCGAACTACACCAGGAAGGCCCGCGACCGTATCCAGAAGGTTGGCAAGGTCGGAGGGGCATGGGGTTACGCCGCGAGCTTCGGCAACACGCTGCGCAACGCGCCCTACGTCTTCTGGTACCTGACCAAGGACCTGCCCAAGAAACTGGCCCCCAAGAAGCTCGACCCCGACGCGCTGCCCGCCCCGGCGGGAAAGGGCGGCTCGAAATGACAGGTGGCCCGGCGAAGTCACTGAGGGCAGCGGCCTGCCTGCTCCTGCTGCCCGCCGCGGCGCTGGCCGGCGAGGCCGCCGCGCCGAAGATGAACCCCCAGGCGCGGCTCAAGGTGGTCAAGTCCACGACCCTCTGGAAGAACGCCGGCAAGAAGCTCGGCGCGCGCATGGCCCGCTTCAGCCCCGACGGCAGCAAGCTGGCTTGGGCGGTGAACGGCACGGACGCGGGCGGCGGCCTGTTCGTCGCGGACGTGGCCACTGGCAAGGTCTTGACGCCCTGGCCGGCGCCGACCGGCGCCTGGAAGGCGCCGGCCGGCGGCAGCGTGGAGTTCCTGGACTGGGGACCCAAGGGTGATCTGGCTGCCTGCGTGCGGACGGTCAAGGGCGATAAGGTCAAGCGCTTCATTGTGCTTGCACCAGGCGCGGTGTACCCATCGGTTCCCGAAACTGACGGGGCTTACCGCCTGGCCTGGAGCGCGGACGGCAAGACCCTGGCCTTCAGCACCAAGGCAGGGTTGTTTCTCCATAAACTGATATTCGGCGACGGAGGGCTCGCACCTCCCATCGGAAAATCGATCAAACTCGTCGAAGTCCCCGAGAAGCAGCGCCCCAAGAAGGGCCCGGCCTTCGAGGACCTGCTCTTCTACAAGAACGCCGTGGCCGCGCGCCGCGTGGGGACCATGCGTTACACCATGGTCTTCCCGGGGGAGAAGACCGTGGACCTCGGCGAGTGCCGCGGGCTGGCGCCCGACCCGAAGAGGAACCGTCTTTACCTCGTCCCCTGGCTGGCCGGCCCGGTGAAGATACCCCGCGGCGCGGGCGTGGCCTGGATTGATCCCGAGTCGAAAAAACCCGAGCGCAAGGTGATCGTCCCCGACCGCCCGGCGACCGGCGGCGGCAAGCCCTACTGGCTGGTTGACATCTGGGACTGGCACTACCCCACCACTCTCCGCGTCTCCAAGGACGGCAAGACGCTGACCTTCGCGGGAGTCAAGGCCGGGGTTCTGTCGAAGAACCCCTGGCGGGAGTTCTGCATCTGGCGCGTGGCCGCAGACGGAGCAAAGCCCCCGGAGGCGGCCGCCGAGGCCGGGGTCATCTTCAAGCGCCTGGACGTGGGCGACAGCCACTGCATCGGCTGGCGCTACGCGCTGGAGAACGCCTGCGTCTTTCTGGACCTGGCCGGCGGCCGCGCCTGGCGGCTGCCCAAGGGTTTCTACGTGCAGCGGGCCAACAGCGACGCGGTGCCCGGGAAGCTGCTCGTAGGTGGCGCGCGCGGCAAGGACGTGGTGCTCTTCCGGCTGACGCCGGATGATTGATGGCCAATGGCTGATGGCTTATGAACGGAAGGTTTTCTTCGTGAGGGAAAGGAGCCCTTTCACCAACCATGAACCATTAACCATTAGCCATGTCCCGGCAACGGTCCTTCTCGCCCTTCTGTCCGTGCTGGTCCTGGATGCGGGCGCTTTCAGCGGCGAGCCCCCGAAGAAGGAGCGAAGCAGGACCGTTGCCGGCATCCACGTCTGGACCGATCGCTCGGCCGACTGCTTCAGCCGCAAGGCCCTGCTCAGGAGCCTGGTCAAGCCGGGCATGACCGACGAAGAGAAGGCAGTGGCCTTCTGGCGCCTGGTCAACCGGCGCATCTACCACTTCCCGCGCGCCGACGACAACGACCCCATGCGCGTGCTCAACGTCTACGGGTACTCGCTGTGCGGGACCATCCAGCACGTGCTGGTCTGGCTGGCCCAGGGCGAGTGGGGCCGGGCCGGGGGCGGGCGCGCGGGACTCTCCAGCCGGCCTTTTGACACGGAAGAAGAGCGCCGCATCATGGGCGCGGGGTGGCTGCTGGACAGCTTCGTGCGCCTCGACGGCATCAAGGCGCCCGGCAAGATGGGCCACACCTGGTGCCAGCTCTTCTACGACGGCAGGCGCCACTTCCTAGACGCCCACGCGGGCATGTACGTGTATACCGCCGACGGCAGGAACATCGCCTCGGTGGAGGAGATCAGCGGCGATCCCACGCTGGTTTCAGACCCCGTCAAGAAGAGCGACCCCTTCATGCCCTGCGACGGCGGCCGGCCGGAGTTTTTTTATCGCTGTGCAGGAGGCGGCCAAGGCGGAACTCTGGAGAAGACCCCGCACTCCATGGAGCTGCGGGTCCGGCCCGGCGAGACGCTGGTCTTTCACTTCGACAAGCTGCCCGGCGCTTATTTCAAACGTTCATTTTCCTGGGCCAAGCAGTGGGCCCCCAAGTTCTACAAGGAAGGCCCCCACCACCGCTGCGCGGGCGGCAAGGAGAAGCCCTACCGCCACTACGGCAACGGCGAGATCATCTACCGGCCGGACCTGGCGAAGCGCGGCTTCAGGGAGGCGCTGGCCGAAAGCCGCAACCTCGCCTGCCGGGCCGACGACGGCAAGCCCGGCCTGCACGCCAAGGACGCCGGCGGAGGGGCCAGCGCGACCTTCGCCTTCAAGACCCCCTACGTGATGGTCGGCGGGGAGGTCGCCGCCGAGTTCGAGCTGCCCAAGGGCGCGACCGCCCGGGTCACGCTGCTGGCGCCCGGCAGGCGCAGGGCCAAGCCGCAGACGGTGCTGACCGTCAGGGGCGACGGGGGCCGCAGGAAGGCGGCCGGCAGGATGGACATGCGCGCCCTGGTTTACCCATACGAAGCGCACCTCAAAGTCGAGCTTTCCGGCGGCGCGCTGGTGGACTTGGAAATGCGGATAATCACCCAGCTCAACTTCCACGCCCTGCCCCGGCCTCTGGCCGGGAAGAACAAGGTCTTCGTGGAGAGCGCGACGGGCGATCCCAGGGCCGCGGGGCTGGCCGTCGAGTGGGCCTGGACGGAAGCCGGCGGGAAGGGGAAGTCCGACCGGCGCCCGGTGGCCGGGCGCAAGTTCAGCTACGACCTGGAGCTGGGCAAGACCGATGCCCGGCCCGCCGAGAACCCCAAGTACATGCG
This sequence comes from uncultured Planctomycetia bacterium, assembly GCA_964581145.1. Classification (GTDB taxonomy): domain Bacteria; phylum Planctomycetota; class SZUA-567; order JAKLDR01; family JAKLDR01; genus CAZONU01. The sequence goes on along the minus strand of CAZONU010000157.1, from coordinate 4,290 downwards.
CTGGCTGAAGCTGGAGGTCCCGGAGAAGTAGCGGAAGCTAAGTGTTCCGCCGCTCGCGGTCCAGGATTCTGGTCTTGGGCCGGTCGAAGAGGTCGGTCAGGTACTTGGAGAGCGTAACCAGCGTGGGCCCGAAGCGGTCCCCGTACATGTACTGTTCGAGCTCCAGGGCCATCTCCCCCGCGCCCGCGTAGCGCTCGTCGAAGTTCCTTTCCAGCGACTTGGCGACTATCCGGGCCAGCGCCTCGGGCACCTCGGGGCGCGCCTCGCGCACGTCGGGGATGGGCATGCCCATGACCCGGCGCATGGTCTCCTCCACGTCCTCGACGGCGAAAAGCTGCCGCCCGACGAGCAGCTCGTGGAGCACCGTGCCCAGCGAGAAGGCGTCGCTGCGCCCGTCGGTGGGCATGTAGGCGGCCTGCTCCGGGCTCATGTACTCCACCTTGCCCATCAGCACCTCGCCCTCCCGGTCGCGCATGTAACGGGCGGCCTTGGCGATGCCGAAGTCGGTGAGCTTGACCACCCCCTCCCAGGAGAGCAGGATGTTCCGCGGGGAGACGTCCCGGTGGACGATGCCCAGGGGCTGGCCGTCGCGGCCCTTCTTGCCGTGGGCGTACTCCAGCGCGCGGGCCACCCGGCTGGCGATGTAGGCGCCGAGCTCCACCGGCAGGGGCCGGCGCCTGCGAACGTGCTCGTCTATGAAGTCGGCGGAGCTGACCCCGTCGACCATCTCCATGACCATGTAGTAGATGCGCCCCACCCGCCAGAGGCCGTAGACCTGGGCGATGTGCTGGTGGACGAGGTCGGCCACCAGCTTGGCCTCGCCGATGAAGAGGTCCACGAACTCGGGGTCGTCGGCCAGGTCCGTGGTGATGGCCTTGACCGCCACGGTCTTGGCGAAGCCCTCGACGCCCAGGAGCTTGGCCTCGAACACCTCGCCCATGCCCCCGCGGGCGATCAGCCGGACCGGTTCAAAACGCACCTGGGACTCGAGCGCTTCCATTGGCCCTCACGCGGTCGGTCGGTTTCCGGAGCTACTCCTCTTCGGCCTCGGCCGCGGCCTTGCCCTTGCGGCCCTTCTTGGCCTTGGCCTTCTCCTCGTCGTAGGCCGGCGGCTGGTAGCCGACCAGCTCGAAGTAGACCTGCTCGCCGGCGTCGCCCAGGCGCAGCCCGTGGGCCTTGCGCCACTGGGAGTAGGTCTCGTTGGCCGACAGGCGGATGGTCCGGGGCAGGCGGAGTATGCGGGTGTAGCCGCCGTCGCGCTCGGCGAACAGCGGGGCGATCTGGTCGAAGAGGCGCTTGACGATGCGCTTCTGGCGCAGCCGGCGGACCGCTTGGCGGCGGGCGCCGACCGTGCCCTTCTTGCCCAGGGTGATCATCCTCTCGACGAGCCCCTTGGCGGCCTTGGCCTTCTGCGGGCTGGTTATCACCCGGCCGTGCTCGATCAGGCTGCAGGCCAGGTTGGCGACCATGGCCTGGCGGTGCGCCGGCGTGCGGCCCAGTTTGCTGGTCTTCTTGCGGTGACGCACGGCTGGGTGCTCCTCTCTCGGCGGTCAGCTGCCCTCGGCGGGCGGCTCTTCGTCGCCGGCCACCGGCGCGGCCTCCTGCTCCTCTTCCTCCGTGCCGGGGATGGGCATGCCGAAGGTCAAGCCCAGGTCGGCCAGCTTCTTCTTGATCTCGCGCAGGCTGGTCTTGCCGAAGCCCTTGAGCTGGGCCATCTCCTCGTCGCCGCGGGCCACCAGGTCGCGGAGGGTGGCGATCTTGCTGGACTGCATGACGTTCTCCGCGCGGCTGGAGGGGTCCAGCACGGAGATGGGCAGCTCCAGCTTCTTGAGCAGCTCCTCGCGGGCCTTGTCCGGCTTGGGGGCCTCGACCTCCTCGGGGACGGCCAGCTCCTTGGCGGCCTCCTCGCCGATCTCGAAGTACTTGACGAAGGGGTTGAGGTGCTTGCGCAGCAGCGAGGCTGCCTCGGCCAGGGCGGTGTCCGGGGCCACGGTGCCGTCGGTCCAGACCTCCAGGATCAGCCGGTCGTAGTTGGTCAGCCGGCCCACGCGGGTGGCCTCCACCGAGTAGCGCACCCGGCGCACCGGGCTGAACACCGAGTCCAGGGGGATCAGCCCGATGATCGGCTCCAGGTTCTGCTCCTCGGCGGGCACGAAGCCCCGGCCGCGCTTGACCACCACCTCGGCGCGGAAGTCGACCGCGTCGGTCAGCGTGCAGATCACCAGGTCGGGGTTGAGGACCTCCACGCGCTCGTCCGGGTTGAAGTCGCCGGCCTTGACCTCGCCCTTGCCCTTCTTCTCCAGGCGCAGGGTCACCGGGTCGGCGGTGTGCATCTTGACCCTGAGCTGCTTGATGTTGAGGACCACGTCGGTGACGTCCTCGTAGACGCCCTTGAGGGCGGTGAACTCGTGGCTGGCCCCGTCGATCTTGAGGCTGACCGGGGCCGCGCCCTCCAGGCTGGAGAGCAGCACCCGGCGCAGGCTGTTGCCGATGGTGTGCCCGTAGCCCCGCTCGAAGGGCTCGGCCACGAACTTGGTGTGGCGCTCCGTCTGCGACTCCGCCTCGGGCAGCACCCTGACGGGAAGTTCGAAACCCTTCCACCTTATGCGCATCATCTCGCTTCGACGCTCCTAACTGGGGCCAGTTACTTGCTCATCAGCTCGATGATCAACTGTTCCTGGATGGGGATGGAGACCTCGTCGCGGGTCGGCTCGCTGAGCACCTTGCCGCCCGGGCCGGACTCGTCGAACTCCAGCCAGGAGGGCCGCCCGCGGCCCTTGGTAATCTCCAGGTTGGCCTTGACCAGCTTGGCGGCCTTCTCCTTCTTGCCGACGCCCACCGCGTCGCCCGGCCTGGTCAGGTAACTGGCCACGTCGACCTTGCGGCCGTTGACGGTGAGGTGGCCGTGGGTGATCATCTGGCGGGCCTGGGTGCGGCTGGTGGCCAGGCCCAGGCGGGCGACCACGTTGTCCAGCCGGCGCTCCAAGAGGGCCAGGAGCTGCTCGCCGGTGTTGCCCCGGCCGCGCTGGGCCTCGGTGAACAGGCGCCGGAACTGGCGCTCGAAGACCCCGTAGTAGCGCTTGCACTTCTGCTTCTCGCGCAGGCGCACCCCGTAGTCGCTGAGCCGCCCGCGGCGCCAGTTGTGCACCCCCGGGGGGGTGTCCCGGCGCTCGTAGCTGCACTGCGGCTGGTCGCAGCGGCTGCCCTTGAGAAAGAGCTTGACGCCCTCGCGGCGGCAGAGCCTGCACTTGGGACCGGTGTATCTGGCCACTTGTCGCTGACCTCCTCTAGACCCGCCGGCGCTTGCGCGGCCGGCAGCCGTTGTGCGGCAGGGGGGTGACGTCTTCGATGGCGCGGATGTTCAGGCCCGCGGCCTGCAGGCCGCGGATGGCCGACTCGCGCCCCGAGCCGGGCCCCTTGACCCGGACCTCGACCTCCTTGAGGCCCGACTTCTGGGCCCTTTCCGCGCAGGCCTCGGCGGTGCGCTGGGCGGCGAAGGGCGTACTCTTGCGCGAGCCCTTGAAGCCCACGGTGCCCGCCGAGCTCCAGCAGATAACGTCGCCGGCCTGGTCGGTGATGCACACCACCGTGTTGTTGAAGGTGGCCTTGATGTGGGCCACGCCCTTGACGGCGCTCTTGCGAGACGCCTTCTTCTGGTAGCTCTTGGCCATGCGCTCTACCTCATTTCCTTGACGCTCTTCTTGCCGGCGACGGTCTTCTTGCGGCCCTTGCGGGTGCGCGCGTTGGTGCGGGTGCGCTGGCCGCGCACCGGCAGGCCCCGCGCGTGGCGCAGCCCGCGGTAGCTGCCGGTCTTGCGCAGCCGGGCCACGTTCTGGACCACCTGCCGGCGGAGCTGGCCCTCGACGGTCAGGTTCTTGTCGATGTAGGCGGCGATGCGGGAGAGCTCCTCGCCGCTGAGGTCCTTGGAGCGCTTGGCGCCCTCCAGGGCCAGCTCGCGGACCACCTTCCCGGCGGTGGAGGGGCCGATCCCGTGGATGTAAGTCAGGGCCACCCGGGTGGGCCTGTCGCCGGGGATGTCAACGCCTGCGACTCTGGGCATGCTTCTCTCCTAACCCTGCCGCTGCTTGTGGCGGTACTTTTCCTGGGGGTTCGAGCAGATGACCAGGATGCGCCCCTTGCGGCGGATTATCTTGCAGTGCTCGCACCTGCGCTTCACCGAGCTTTTGACCTTCATTGCCTCGCTCTCCCCACCGCCTAGAGGCGGTGAACTATCCGGCCCCGGGTGAGGTCGTAGGGGCTCATCTCCACGCTCACGCGGTCACCGGGCAG
>CAZONU010000156.1:0-11001 GCA_964581145.1 uncultured Planctomycetia bacterium | reverse complement strand
GCTATATGTCAACGACCTCGACCGCCCCGGCCAGGCGCTCGACCTCCGCGCGCTCCAGGCGGCCGATGGCCGCGCTGGCCGCCTGGGCCGCGCCGCAGGCGGCGGCAAAACCCAGCGCCTTCTCGGGCCCCTCATCCCGGCGGGCCAGAAACCCCGCGTTGAAGGCGTCGCCGGCGCCCACCGTGTTGAGGGCCTCGACCGGCCGGGAGCGGGCGCGGAGCGCGCGGCCCCCGTTCACCAGCACGGCGCCCTCGGCGCCCAGCTTGGCGAGCACGGTGCCGGCCCCGCGGGCGGCCAGCTCCCCCGCGGCGTCCCGGGCCTCGACGGCCGTCTCCACTTCCCCGCCGGCCAGCTCGGCGAGCTCCCCGGCGTTGACCGAGAGTATCTCGGGAAACACGTCGCAGGCCGCGGCCAGCGCCGCGCCGCTGGAGTCGACCATGAGCTCCGCGCCGCGCTCCCGCGCCGCAGCCAGCAGCGCTGCAAAGCGCTCCGGAGAGACCCCCGGCGGCAGCGAGCCGCAGGCGGCCAGCACGTCCCCGACTCCCAGGCGGGGAAGCAGGCTTTCCTCAAGCTCCGCGACCTTCTCCCCGGAGAGCGCCGGGCCGCGCTCGCGGAGGTGCGCCTCAACGCCGGCCCCGGGGTCCAGCACCGTGACGTTGCTGCGCGTGGGCGCCTCGAAGCCGGCGGCGAGGACCTCCACGCCCAGCGCGCGGAAGCTCTCCACGTAAAGGGGAAGCTCGTTGCGCCCGACCAAGCCGGCGGCTACTGACGCCGCGCCCAGCTCGGCCAGGTCCCGGGAGACGTTGAAGCCCTTCCCGGCGGCCAGCAGCGCGACCAGCTCGGCGCGCAGCACCCCGCCGCCGCCGAATCCGGGGACGCGCAGCACGCGGTCCAGCGTGGCGTTGAGGGTCAGGGTGTAGATCACTTCGCGGCTCTGACGTAGCGCTGGCCGGGGAGGCGCTTGGCCAGCCGGCGGATCTCCAGGACCATGAGGGCGCCGGCCACCTCCGCGGGGGGCAGCTCGCAGGCCTCGATGAGCGCGTCGATCTGCAGCGCGTCGCTGGAGAGCTTCTCGAGCACCGCGCGCTCCTTGCTGTTGAGCCCCGCGGCGCGCAGGTCGAGCTCCCCCTGCGCGTCCTCCCCCGTCCGGCCCGCGCCGGGCTTCTCGGGCGGGGCCGCCGGCAGCTTCAGGCCCACCAGGTCGTCGGCCACCGGGCCCAGCTCGTCGAGCACGTCCTGGGGGTCTTCGACCAGCGTGGCCCCCGCGCCCTTAATGAGGCTGTTGGGCCCGGCCGCCAGGCGGCTGTCCACCTTGCCGGGCAGCGCGAAGACCTCCCGGCCCTGCTCCAGGGCGCAGCGCGCGGTTATCAGCGACCCCGAGCGCCGGGTGCCCTCCACGATCAGGACGCCCAGCGAGAGGCCGCTTATTAAGCGGTTGCGGCGCGGGAAGTTCTCGCGGTTGGGAGGGGTCTCCAGGGGCAGCTCGCTGAGCAGCGCGCCGCTGGCGGCGATGCGCTCGGCCAGCTCCCCGTTCTCCGGAGGGTAGACCCCGGCCAGGCCCCGGCCCATCACCGCCACGGTCCGCCCGCCGGCCTCCAGCGCGCCGAGATGCGCGGCGCTGTCAATCCCCCGGGCCAGGCCGCTCACGATGGCAAAGCCCATCCCGGCCAGGGCCCCGGCGAAGCGCTCGGCCTGGCTCTTCCCGTAATAGCTGCACCGGCGCGCGCCGACGACGCCGAGGGCCAGGGCGTCCCCGGCCTGGAGCCCGCCCTTGACGTAGAGCACCAGCGGCGGGTCGTAGATGTTCTTCAGGGCCGGCGGGTAGCCGTCGTCGGTGTAGGCCAGCAGGCGGACGCCCAAGCCCTCTGCGCGAGAGGTCTCCTCGTCGGCGAGCTCCAGCCCCTTGCCGGATACCAGGCTCAGGGCCCGCTTGGACCCCACCCCGTCGACCTCCTCGATGCGCGCGGCCGGCGCGGCCAGAATGCCCTGCACCGAGCCGAACGTCCTGAGCAGCCGCCGGTAGGTCACCGCGCCGACCCCCGCAGTCAACTGCAGGGCCAGGAGCTCGCGCACCGAGGGCGGCCTGGAGCCGGCCGGGATCAGCGGCTCAGCCACCCGGCGCGCCCTCCCCGCGCCGGTAGCCGTCCAGCGCCGCGGCCATGATCAGGCTCTTGGTGGCATTGTCCCGGGTGGCGGCCATGCGCGCGGCCAGCCGGTCACGCATATTGACCAGCGCCTCGCGGTGGGCCGGGTCGGCGGCCAGGTTGCGCCGCTCGAAGGGATCTTTTTCGATGTCGTAGAGCTCGTCGCTGCTGTTAGCCCACCAGACGTACTTCCAGCGGTCGGTGCGCAGGCAGCGCACCGTGTTGAACTCGAGATTCCCGAAGTGCTGCACGAAGGCCTCCGGCGGGAAGCTCTCCGGGTCCGAGCGGCCCTCCAAGAGCGGCACCAGGCTGCGGCTCCAGCGCGGCGGGTTCTCCGGGCGCGCCCCGGCCAGCTCGCAAATCGTCGCAAACCAGTCGGTGAGGCTCACGAACTCCCCGCGCGCGCCCGTATCGAAACGGCCCGGCCAGGAGGCCACGAAGGGAACCCGGATGACCTCATCGCAGAGCAGGTCGTCCTTGCCGAAGAGGCCGTGGGCGCCGGCCATCTCGCCGTGGTCGGAGGTGTAGAGCACCACGGTGCTCTCGGCCAGACCCAGGCGGTCCAGCTCGTCGAGCACCAGGCCGAAGGCCGCGTCGGCCACGGATGTATATTCGTAATACCGCGCCAGCGCGCGGCGGGCGGTGGCCCGGTCCTCTATGGGGCAGAAGTTGAAGGTGTTGTAATGCCGCCGGAAGGGGTCGGGCTTGTCGGCCAGGTCGTCGCCGAAGCTCTCCGGCAGCTTCACGCTCCCGGGGTCAACCCGTCCCGCGAAGCCCTGCGGCACCAGCCAGGGCACGTGCGGCGCGGCCACGTTGGCGTAAATGCAAAAGGGCCCGCCCGCCCCCGCGTAGCGGCGGAGCATGTCCCGCGCGGCGGCGGCCCGCTTGAAGGCCTCGCCCTCCTCGGCGGGCAGCGAGCTGACCGCGGCGAGATTCACCTCGGGCTGCTTGCCCGCCGGCGGGGTGATGCCCGGCCCGCGGGTGACCGCCACCGGGGGGCTGATCTCGTCGCTGAGCTCCGGCCACCTGGCGGTGCGGGGGTCCCAGGCATTCTCGAACTCGCCGAAGCCGCGGTCCGCGGGGCCCTTGTTCCGGCAGACGTGCCACTTGCCCACGTAGCCGCAGCGGTAGCCGGCTGCGGAGAGCACGTGGGCGAAGGTCACCACCCCATCGGCCAGGTCATCGACCACGTGGTAGTTGGCGTGGTTGACGTGGGTCAGGCGGTGCTCGTGAACCTCCAGGCCGGTCAGGAAGTTGGCCCGCGCGGGGGTGCACACCGGGCTGGGCGTGAAGGCGTGCGTGAAGCGCACCCCGCGCTCGGCCAATCGGCCGACGTTCGGCGTGGGACAGGGGCTCCCGGCGTCCACCGTGCTGTAGAGCTGCTGGTCGCTCATGAAGACGAGGAAGTTGGGGCGGCCGGCGCTCAAGGGCTTTCCTCTAGGCAGCCGCGGACCTGGTCCTCGGGCACGTCCTCGAATATCTCGGCGCGGCCGATGGCCACCGGCAGCACCAGGCGGGGCCGGCCGGAACGGACCTTCTTGTCGCGGCCCATGAGCTCCAGGAGCCGGCCGCGGTCGACCCCGCCCAGCTCGGTGGGCAGGTCCAGGGCCTTGAGCAGACGGGCCACGCGCTCGGCGGCGTCGGCTTCGAGGCGGCCCAGCCGGACCGCCAGGCGGCAGGCCACGACCGTGCCCACCGCCACGGCCTCGCCGTGGAGCAGCGTCCTGTACTCGTGAAGGGTCTCCAGCGCGTGGCCGAAGGTGTGGCCCAGGTTGAGCAGCGCGCGGGCCCCGCTCTCGCGCTCGTCCTCCTCGACAATCCGGCGCTTGAGCTCCACCGAGCGGCGGATCGCCTCCACCAGCGCCGCGCTGCCCCGGGCGAAGACCTCCTCGGGCGCCTTTTCCAGCATTTCGAAGAGCGCGGCGTCGCCCAGCAAGCCCGCCTTGACCACCTCCGCGGCGCCGGCGGCCAGCTCGCGCTCCGGCAGGGTGGCCAGCGTCTCGGGGTCGGCCAGCACCAGGGAGGGCTGGTGAAAGGCGCCGACCAGGTTCTTGCCGCCGGCCAGGTCCACGGCGGTCTTGCCGCCCACGGAGCTGTCCACCATGGCCAGCAGCGTGGTGGGGACCTGCACGTGGGCCACCCCGCGCATGTACAGGGCGGCGGCCAGCCCGGCGACGTCGCCGACCACCCCGCCGCCCAGGGCCACCAGCGCCGAGGAGCGGTCCAGGCCCGCGGCCAGGGCCGCGTCGCAGAGCCGCTCCGCAGCAGGCAGGCGCTTGGACTCCTCGCCCGCCGGGAAGATGGCCTCGGCGGCCTCCAGACCCGCCCCGCGCAGCGACTCCAGCGCCCGGGTCCCGTAGAGCGGCCAGACGTTGGTGTCGCTCACGACGAGAAAGCGCCGCGCGGCGGGCAGCGCCCCCCGGGCGGCCTCGCCCAGCGAGTCGAGGGCCCCGGCGGCCAGTCTCACCTCGTAGCTGGCGCCGGAGGCGGTGTCAACGGTAATGGTCGGCATGGGATCAGGAATCGTCCGTCTTCTCTGCGGCCCCGGCCTCGTCCTCGCCCTCGTCTTTGGACCCAGCGGACGCGCTGGGGTCGGGGCTTTCCGCCCCGGCCTGCGAGCCCGGCTCCTCTTCATTGCCGGCCTTCAGTCTGGCGGACTCCAGCTGCTGCTTGAGCCGGCTGCGGCCGACCCTGCGGCGCTCCAGCCGCTCGCTGCGCTTCTCCGCGCTCTCGCGGGTCTCGCCGCGCACCGCGAAGTAGAGCACGATCATCAGGACCACGGCCACGATCACCACGGCCACGGTCACGTGTATGGAGTCCTGGGTGGTGACCGCCGCGGGCTCCATCTTCATGGTCAGGAGCAGCGGGTGGGTTTCCCACTTGTTGTCCTTGCGCTGGTAGGGGAAGCGCTTCATGAACACGCCGGTGAACTGGTAGAGGTCGCGCTCCCGGAACCTGCCCGGGGGCTGGGCCACCAGCACCACGAAGATGTAGGGGTTCCGGCCGGGGGTGGCGTTGCGGACGAAGAGCATGGTGGTGTCCGGGACCCCGGAGTCGCTCTCCGGCCATCCGTAGATCTTGTACTTCCTGAGCACCATCACCCGCATGTTGACGACCCGCCCGCGGTAGTGATCCTGGTCGGTCATCATGTCCCGGTGGGTGAGCTTGGGGTCGGCCCGGGCGGACAGCACCTCCGCCGGATGGGTGCGCAGGAAGCGGTAGATGTGGGCTACGATCTCGTGCTCGGCCTTGATGTTGTGGGCGACCCAGGGCGTGTTCTTCAGGACCATGTCGGTGTCCCAGGCGTCGGCGAGGACATCGGGGTCCAACTCGGTGAGCGGCTTGAACTTGGGCCGAGGGGGGTGGAACTTCACAGTGCCCCGGTCGACGATCTCCCGCACCGTGGGGTCGCGCTTGACCGGTGGCGAGGTCTCCGTCTTGCCGGACGGCCCCGCCTTGGCCGGGCGGACGCCGACCGGGCCTCCGTCCCGGGGCAGGCTGCGCGCGCCCGGCCCGGGGACCCGGGGGGTGAAGAGCATCAGGTAGATCATGACCGCGCCGAGGACCAGCACCAGGGCCAGCAGCACGACCCGTATCCACTTGAGCTTGCCGGTGGGCTCGCCGCGGCTGCGCCCCGGCAGGAACATCTTCAGGTAGTTGCCCTCGTCCTTGCGGCGCTCGACGACGTCCGCGAAGATGTTCTGCTTTCTCTTCTTCTTGAGCGCCCCGCCGGTGAAGTCGATCACGGGATTATCTCCTCACAAGCTGCCAGTTTACGCCCGGAGCCGGGGGTGTCAAGCCTGCGCAGGCCTCCTCGAAACGCGCCGCTCGGGACCCCATTGCCGCTTCTCCTTGCCCTCTCTACAACCGTAACGCTCCGGGAGATGCGGGCGTTCAGATTCAAAAGGGCCGACTTGCGGCCCGCCGGGCCCTCTCAAGCCCTTGCCTTTTGGCGGCTTTTGCGCTATAATACATAGTGGATAGCCATGGAGGCTGCCCTCAAGGAGCGCCAGGCAGGGAGGCACAGCGATGGTCAGCTTCAGCGTCGCGGTATCCGCGCTCCGGGCCGCGTTCGGGCGCCAGGCCAACACCGCCAACAACATCGCCAACGTGGCCACGCCGGGCTTCAAGTCCAGCCGGGTGCACTTGCAGGACACGCTTACCGGCGGCGTGGAGGTCGCCGCCGCTGAGGGCAGCCTGACCCAGGGACCGCTGGAGCCCAGCGGCCGGCCCCTGGACCTGGCCGTCTCCGGCCGGGGTTTCCTGGCGGTCGACGGCCCCCGGGGGCAGCGCTTCACCCGCTTCGGCTCCTTCGGGCTGGATGCTGACGGCCGCATTGTCGACGCCGCCGGCAACCTCCTGGCCCCGGGCTTCGACGTGCCCGCCGGCGCGGTGGCCGTGAACATTTCCCGCGAGGGGGTCGTCTCCGCGACCATGGCCGACGGGTCAACCCGGAACCTGGGCAGCGTCGAGGTCTTCACCTTCGCCAACCCCGATGGCCTGCAGGCGGTCGGCGGGGGGCTCTTCTCGCCGACGGCGGCCAGCGGCGCGCCGGTCGCCGGCGCGGCCGGCGCGGCCGGCTCCGGCGAGCTCGTCGCCGGCTTCCTGGAGGGCTCCAACGTGAGCCTGGCCCGGGAGCTCACCGACCAGATAGTCAACAGGACCCACGTCAGCGCCAACATCGCCTCGGTCCGCGCGCAGGACGACATGCTCGGAGAGCTGCTGGACACGGTCCGCTGACGCGGACACTTCGCCGCGGAGGCGCGGAGGCGCCTTTTTAACCACCAAGGCACAAAGGCACCAAGTTGGAGCCTCCCTCGCGGACTCGCTCTACTCCAGGAGCTTCGATTCCCGCCGCGTCCCAACTCACAGGTTATTCTTCGTGTCTTGGTGTCTTGGTGGTTAATCAGCGGTTTCACTTGTTGAAGGTCCGTCCCTCCCCTAGAATCCCGGGCGTCATCGACAATCGGCCCGGGAGGGAGACCCATGAAAATCGACTTCAAGGAGCTCCTCACGTTCTACAAGGAGCACACCTACAACGACCTGACGGCCTACTGGATGAAGCGCCTCGACAATGAGCACGGCGGGGTGCTCAACTGCATGTCCAACCGCGGCGACACGCTGCTCCACGAGCACAAGTTCGTCTGGAGCCAGGGCCGCTGGGCCTACACCGCCGCGCAGCTCTACGACAACACCGCGGGCGAGGTCCCCGAGGAGACCCGCCAGGCCTATCTCGCGACCGCCAGGGCCACGGCCGAGTTCCTCATGAAGCACGCGCGCCTCCCCAACGGCAACTGCGCCTTCGTGCTCTCCCGCGAGGGGGAGCCCATCCGCCTCAACGATGACGGCAGCGCCCGCGAAAAGAAGGACGAGGAGGTCTACGACTACAGCATCAGCGCCGACCGCTTCGCCTACTACGGCGCCGCCGAGTACGCGCGGGTCTCCGGCGACCGGGCCGCCTACGACTGGGCCAAGGACCTGTATCTTTCATGCGAGAACCGGGTCAGGACCGGCACGGCCCGCTCGGACTTCCCCTACCCCGTCCCGGGCGGCTACAAGACCCACGGCGGGCCGATGAGCAAGGTGGAGGACGGCAAGGAGCTGGCCAAGGCCGCCGACCGTTTCGGGGACGACAGGTTCGCCATCCAGATGCGCCAGATCGCCCGCCAGGGCATGACCGACGTGATGGAGATCTTCGTCCAGCCCGACGACCTCATCCTGGAAATGCTGGGGCCCGACTACCAGCCGGTGGACACCCTGCTGGGCCGCTACTGCAACCCGGGCCACACCCTGGAGGACATGTGGTTCATCCTCCAGCTGGCCGCCGAGATCGGCGACGAGGACGTCATCGGCCGCGCCGCGGAGGTCACCAAGGCCACCTGCGAGAAGGCCTGGGACGAGGAGGTCGGCGGGGGCATCCCCCAGTTCATGGACCGGGAGACCGGCTACCAGCCTACCGGCCCGGTGCCGCCGGAACTCGAAGGCCAGGAGATGGTCCGCAAGCTCCGCGAGCTCTGGGACAAGAAGCTGTGGTGGCCGCACTCCGAGGCGCTGTATACCCTGTTACTGGTCCACGAGCTGACCGGCGAGTCCTGGGCGCTGGACTGGTACGAGCGCTTTCACGAGTACACCTTCAAGACCTTCCCCAACCCGGACAAGTCGGTCGGGGAATGGATTCAGATACGCGACCGCAAGGGCGACCCCGAGGAAGCCGTGGTCGCTTTACCCGTCAAAGACCCCATGCACATCATCCGCGCCTTCGGGCACGCGATTAACACCCTGAAGCGGCTGGTGGCCAGGGGATAGAGAGGGAAACGCGCCGCGCTGAATCTGTACCAGCAGAAAGGTCTTTATCATTGTTGATGTTGCGAGAGTTAGGTGCGCACCGCCCCCGCATTCGCGGGCGTCTTATACGCCACTCCAAGCCGGGCTTGGGGTGTTATGCCGATCGGCATAAGCATTGTTATGCGAGTTGGTCGTCGTGAATAGGCGCCTGCGAAAGAAGAAGCGAGTAGGTGAGTTCAGGGAATTCGGATTTCCAGTCCGATTCAGCTTCTCTGAACAACTTTCCGTGGACGAACGCAACTCGCTCCTCGACGACTGGATCCGATTGGGGATCGAAGCCAACGGACTTCAGTTCGGTGGAGGTGGTGGTAGCAACATCTGGGAGGGCTTCGTTGCCCTGGAAGGGCGGGGTTCTGCGACGGATGACCACCGCCGCATCGTCGACGAGTGGTTATCGAAAGAGCCCAGAGTGCTTCGGCACGAGGTCGGGCCACTCATCGACGCCTGGTATGGAGATGCGAACTCGTGGTTCGCCCGAAAAGGCGCAGAATCAGCGATCACATAACAAACCGCTGGGATTTCCGGGGTCAGCGGGCCTGTTGAAAAAGTCCAGTGCGCATGTGTTTGGAACAGAGGGCGGAATCGGACAGCGCTGCATCCGGCGCGAATTGGAGGGGTACGAAAGCGGCCCTACGTCAACTCCCGTGTTCGGTGCTCCCCCGGAGGGTTTTTCAACAGGCCCGGTGTCCCCCGAATGCCCCGGGGGGTTGTTTGCAGGAATTTGTTTGCAGTGGCGCCATGAAATGTTGGATAATGGCCACTCGTTGGACTTGCCGGGCCCTTCAGGTTACCATATGCCTTGAATCGGCTTGCGAGGATCAGGACATGTGCTCAACAGCTCTAGCCGCAACCGCAGAGAGCGCCGGCGTCCTCGACGCCAACTGGCTGGTTCTGGTGTCCCTCGTCATTGCACTCGCTGGCGGGGTTCCCGGCATAATCAAGGTACTTACTTACCTCAGAAAGAAACCGGTCTTCCATTACAGGCTACTTAACCTTGTAACCGGTGAGATGCCGACGGGCCGAGGATCGTACTCCATGGTGTTCTTAACAGGCGACGCATCCAATGCCGGCGACAGGCCGCTGACTCCGGCGTGTTTTGAACTGGATGTCAATATTGGCGGCAAATGGTTCAACTTCGAGAAGGCTCTCATAGAGAAGGGGCTGCAGCTTGGGAGTGGCGAAGTTGAGATAAGCCTAGACAACCCCAGCAGCAAAGACCTGCAGCGCTTCGAGGGGTCGATTCCTGCGGGTGCCACCATTCGCGGATACCTGATGTTCCTTTCGAAAGAAGTCAGCCGGGTTGATCTTCAGCGGGAGCAGATGACACTGTCTCTCAGAATCTACTGCGTTGACACGTTTGGGAAGAAGCACCGCTACAAAGTTGCGAAACTTGCGAAGGACTCCAGGCGAATCGGGCAACTGTCAGCGCACCCCAAACATGGCCTGAAGATCACGAGGAAGGGCAGCGACCTCGGAACCGAGGCGACTGACACCGAAGAGGCCGGCGAATAGCCGTCTTATTGGAACATGTCCAGGACGGAGGTCTTGAGCTGTCCCTTCTTTACCAGAGCTTCCGCAACAACCTTGTAGAGTTGGAAGTCCTTCTCTTTCGCACTCCCAGGCTTCCTGCCGTTGATCATCCAGAAACGGAACTCTTTGATCTTCCGCGCAAACTCCGCGCTCTTCATACTGTGCGCTTTCGCACCGCCGGCATGAGAAGCACGGTCGGCTCTAGCTGCTCTCTCCTGTGAGTACTCCAGGATTTCCGGGTAATCTTTGTTCTTGACCTCTTCAATGAAGGCAGGAAAGTCATGTGTGTTTGACATGTAGACAGTCTCCTAGCTCTACCTGAGCAGATGACTACTTGTTCCGGAGGTGCCATTCGCCCTCGGTGATTTCTTCGCCGTACCAGTGCCAGGTGTAGGTAAGCGGCTTTCCTTTCTTCCAAAGCCAAGTCCATTTGCCGTGCATCTTGCCGCTTTTACTTAATGGACCGTTGGCGGATAGCAACAGGGAGTCGGATTCGGCGGGGTAGATGATCCACTTCTCATTCCACCTGGAGGAGAAGCGTCCTCTTGTTATCACCTTCAGTGCGCCGTCCTTGTCGCGATAGCGCCGGTCGTAGCGGTCGGCCCAGCCGTTGAGCCACAGGGCAACGAGACAGCTGGCAACGACGACCGGGGGCCGAAGCTTCGGCCACGGCACGCGCCGGCAGGCGGCTCGTGTTACCAGCACAATCAGTCCTGCGAGTGCTGGGTAGTTGAGGAGAAGGAGCAAGCTTGGCGGCCGCCACAGGGTGCAGAGCCAGGTGATGCCCAGGGCGATCCCCAGCAGCCACTTCGCCCAGCCGGGCAGGGAGAAGGGAACGCCGGTTACGTTGGCCTCGATCGGTGCGCCGGCTTCCTGATCTCTACGTTCTAGCCCTTTCCGGGCGGCCTGGTCTTTGCGCTCCAGCTCACGGCCACGGGCCAACGTTTTCAAGGGGTGAAGGATGGCCTGGCCCACCGGTGAC
>CAZONU010000155.1:0-11120 GCA_964581145.1 uncultured Planctomycetia bacterium | reverse complement strand
CCGCGGGGTCAAACGGGTCGGCAAGGTGGTCATGTGGACCGTGCCGCTACCGGTGATACTGCTGATAATCCTGGCGATCCGCGGCTGCACCCTGCCGGGCGCCGGGGATGGCATCGCCTATTACCTGACCCCGGACTTCAGCAAGCTGCGTGACGCAGGGACCTGGCTGGCGGCCTACGGCCAGGTGTTCTTTTCTCTGACCATCGGCTTCGGGGTGATGATCGCCTACGCCAGCTACCGGCCGAAGAACGCGGACGTGACCAACAACGCCTTCATCACCAGCTTCGCCAACTGCGCCACCAGCTTCTTCGCGGGCTTCGCGGTGTTCAGCGTGCTGGGTTTCCTGGCCTATGCGCAGGGCGGGGTGCCGGTGAGCTCGGTGGTCAAGGGCGGGCCCGGGCTGGCCTTCGTCACCTATCCCACGGCCATCAGCCAGATGGGCACGCTGGGCCGCTTCTGGCCGCCGCTGATGGCGGTGGCCTTCTTCGTGATGCTGCTGACCCTGGGCATCGACAGCCTCTTCTCGCTGACGGAGGGCATTGTTGCCGGTCTGCATGATCGCTATCCGCGGCTCAAGCGGGGAGCGGTGGTGGCCATGATGTGCGGTTTCTGCTTCCTGGTGGGCGTCTTCGTTTTCGGGACCCGCGCCGGACTCAACTGGCTGGACATCTTTGACCACTGGGCCAATGATTACGGCCTGGCGGTGGTGGGGCTCCTGCAGTGCCTGATCGTCGGGTACCTCTACAAGACGGACGAGCTGCGCGACTACATCAACGAGGTCTCGGAGATCCGGCTTTGGGGCTGGTGGGAGCTCTGCGTGCGCCTGCTGGCGCCGGCGGTGCTCACTTATCTTCTGGCGACTCAGTTCGTCAACGAGCTGGACCAGGGGATCCTTTACGGGTTCAGCCCGGGCAGCGCGTTCAACTGTTACCTGTGGGTGGCTCCGGCGGGCTTCGCAGCCCTGTTCGTCATAGCCTTCGCACTGTCCAAGAAGTGGACCAACCTCAAGCTGGTTGCCGGCGGGCTGCTGGTCTTCCTCGTCGCCGCGGGCCTGCTCAAGGCCATGCGCCGCGGAGCGGATTTCGACCTCTCCGTCAGGGTCGTCCACGACGCGGCCGACCCCAAGAAGGTGACCCTGTTCGTGGAGGGCGCGCCGGACGCCGCGAAATTCCGCTGGCGGCTTTCCGACGGGACGGTGGCCGAGGGCCGCAGCCTGAGCCACACTTTCGCCAAGGACGGGGAGTTCGACGCGGCGGTGGTCGCCTCGGAGGGGGAGGAGAGCGCCGGCGCAGAGACCAAGATTCACGCTGCGCCGCTGATCGCGGAGATCAGCACCAAGATTGGCTGGCATCCCAGCCTGATCGCGGGTCCTGAGGGGCGCGAGCGCCGGCTCAACCCGTTGTGCGTCCTCTTCGGCGCCAAGGTCAAGGGGGCGGAGAAACCCCGCTTCACGTGGGACTTTGGCGACGACAGCAGGGCGCACGAGACCCAAGGCGGCCACGTGCGTCACATCTACGAAAAGCCGGGGAAGTACGCGCTGAAGCTCACGGTTGCGGATGAGGCCGGCACTAAGCGGACCGAGACCAAGGAAATCGAGGTGGTTGTGCCCGAGCTGGTCGCCCGGGTCAAGCCTGACCGAATTGCCGGCGCTGCGCCGCTGCTGGTGAAGTTCAGGCCGGAGATATTCAAGGCGGTTCCCGGCAAAGCGCCCGAACGGATCGCGGACCTGTCCGGTTGCGAGTTCTCCTGGAACTTCGGGGACGGCGTGACCGCCAAAGGGTCGGAAGTCTCGAACCTCTTTGGCCTGAGCGACAGAAGAGGCTTCAAGGTTGCCTTGCGCGCCAAGGACGGCGATGGAGGGGTCGTGCCGGTGGCTGGCGAACTTCGCATCACGGCGCGAAAGCCGGAGCGGGCCGGCGCGTCGGCGGCGGTGCTCTGCGCGCTGGCGGCCACGATTCTCTTCGGCGGGCTGATGGTCTGCCTGGGGATCGCCCGCCGCGGCCGGCCGGCCCCGCCGGAAGCCGACAGCGCCGGATAGAAGCGACTCCTCGCCGGCGCGGTCTGCGGTTGCCGCCGGGGTTTCGGCGGGCTATACTCTCCCCCATGGCATCCGGGACGGCAAGCAAGCTGATGCTCTCCGGGCTGCGTTCGGTGGCCGACGCGGGCCGGGCGGAGAGCGCGCTCTCCGCGCTGCCGGGGGTCTACGCCGCGCGGATCGACATCGGCATCCACGTGGCCATCGTCCGCCACGAGAGCACCGTGAGCGTCGCCCAGCTCATCGCCGCGGTGGAGGAGGCCGGCTTCCGCGCGCGCCGGGCGGTGGCCGGAGAAGGCTCCCCGGACTACGCCTCCAGCCCCTGGGGCGCGCTGCGCCCCGAGGGCCGCACCCCGGACCAGGAGATGGGCCTGGAGCGGGCCCTGGCCGTGCTGGGCCTGGGCATCGTCGGCTGCCAGGTGCTGGCCGAGTTGCTCTTCAACTACAAGTCTGACAAGGCCTACGCCGGGTTCGTGCTGGGGACCGTGGCCCAGGCGATTATGGGCGGGCGCTTCTACGCCGGCGCCTGGCGCGCGCTGCGGCGCCGCCGGCTGGGGGTCGACTTCCTGGTCGCCCTGGCCACCACCATCGGGTACGCCTACAGCGCCTTCCGCGTCTTCCGCCCGGACCCCGGCGAGCTGTACTTCAGGGAGGCGGCGGTCATCCTCACCGCGGTGACCGCCGGCCGCTGGCTGGAGCTCTGGCTGCGGCTGCGCTCCGGCCGGACCCTGCGTGACCTGGTGGACCTGGCCCCGCTCAGCGCCCGGGTGATGCGCGGCGGCCGGGAGGTCGAGGTGCTGGCCTGCGACCTGCTGCCCGGGGACCTGACCGTGTCCCGCCCGGGCGAGCGCTTCGCCGCCGACGGCACGGTGGTCGAGGGCCGCAGCGCGGCGGACGAGTCCATGCTCACCGGCGAGGCCCTGCCCATGTCCAAGCACCCGGGCAGCCCCGTGCTGGGCGGGACCATCAACGGCAACGGGCGGCTGGTCTTCCGAGTGGACCGCGTGGCCGGCCAAGCGGCGCTGGCCCGCATGGTCCAGGTGGTCCGCGAGGCCGAGCGCACCCGCCCGGCGCTGGCCCGCCAGGCCGAGCGCCTGGGCTTCCTGGTGGGGCCGGGAGCGCTGCTGCTGGCGGCGGCCAGCTTCCTGGGCTGCTACGCCGCCGCCGAGGAGGCGGACATGCGCGCCGCGCTGCTGCGTGCGGTGGCCGTGCTGGCCGCGGCCTGCCCCTGGGCGCTGCTCCTGGCGGTGCCCACGGCGATGAGCGCCGCGCTGGGCCGGGCCGCCCGGCTGGGCATCCTGATCCGCTCCGGGCCGGTGCTGGAGGGCTGCACCCGCCTGGGCGCGGTGATCTTCGACCGCACCGGCACCCTGACCCTGGGCCGTCCGGAGCTCACCGGGGTGGCCGCCGCGGCGGGCAGCACCGAGAGCGGGGTGCTCGCCCTGGCCGCCAGCCTGGCCGAGGGCTCGGAGTACACCCTGGACCGGGCCATCACCGAGTCCGCCCGGGCCCAGGGCCTGACCATGCAGCCGGCCAGCGAAGTGACCCGGGTCCCCGGGCGGGGCCTGCGCGGCCGGCTGGGCGGGGGGGACGTCCTGCTGGGCAGCCGCACCCTGATGGACGAGCAGGGGGTCTACCTGGGCGCGCTGGCCGACCCCTCCGAGGAGCTGGTCGGGGCCGGGCACAAGGTGCTTTTCATGTCAGCCGGCGGCAAGGCCGTGGGGCTGCTCGACTTCGAGGATCCGCTCAAGCCCGGCGCCGAGCACGCCGTGGACCGCATCCAGAAGATGGGCCTGGCCGTGTGTCTGATGAGCGGGGACAGCGCTTCGTCCTCGCGGGCCGCCGGCGCGGAGGCCGGCATCCCCGCCGGGAACGTGCGCGCCGAGGTCAAGCCCGAGGACCGGCCCATGCAGGTCCGCGCGATCCGCGAGCTCCACGGGCCCACCGCCATGGTCGGCGACGGGGTCAAGGACGGCCCGGCGCTGGCCGAGGCCGACGTGGGCCTGGCCGTGGGCTGCGGGGCCCACGTGGAGATCGAGAGCGCCGATGTGGTCCTGGTGGGCGAGGACCTGCGCGGGGTGCTGCGCGCGCTGCGCATCGCCCGCCGGACGGTCCGGGCCATGCGCGCGAACCTGGCTTGGGCGCTGGTCTTCAACGCGGCGGCCGTGCCGCTGGCCGCGCTGGGCCTGCTCTCGCCGGCCCACGGGGCGGTGGCCATGGTCCTGGCCTCGCTGCTGGTGGCCGCTAACAGCTATCAGTTGAGCATGCGGCCGCACAGCATATTCGGGAGGGGCCGGGGGGGGTAAGCGGAACAAAACCGGGCCGGCGCCGGCCGGCTCGGGCGGTTTTCCCCGGGTCAGCGGGGCAACCCCCTAGAACTCCTCCTTGACCTCGGGAGGCTTGGCCCGGTCTTCGCGGGCCTTGCGGCGGGCCTTCATGCGCTCCTCCCACTTCTTGCGCTGGTCTTCGGGGAGGCCCTTGCGGAACTGCTCCATGCGCGCGCGCCACTTCTCCTGGATGGCCTTGCGAGCCTCCTCGCGGGTCATCTCACCGTCCTTGACCTTCTTCTGGATCTCCACCATGTCGGCGATGCCGTCGAGCACGGCCTCGCGGCCCTTCTCGGCCTGCTTCTTCTCTTCGGGGGTCATGTTCTTCTCGCGCTCGGCGCGGGCCTTCTCCAGGCGCTCGGCGACATCGGGGGGCAGGACCTTCTTGATTTTCTCGGCTACGGCCTTGCGGCCCTCCTCGGGGGTGATCTCTTTCTTCTCGACCTTCTTGCGGATGGCGGCGATATCGTCGGCGGCCTTGCCGACGTTCTCGCGGACCCGGACGGCGGCCTCCGGGTCGCGGGCCGGAGCGGCCGGCCGGCGCCGGGCGAGCTCCGCCTTGGCCGCCTGGGCGGCCAGCTCGCGGACGCGCTTCTCGCTGAGCAGCTTGCCTTCGAGCCGGGCGGTGTCCTCCCGGGCATTCTTGAGCTTGCCGGTCAGATCCTTCTGCTTGCCCTTGAGCTCGGCGTTGGCCGACTCCAGCGCGGCGGTTCGGTCGGTCAGGGCCTCCTTTTCGGCGCGCAGGCGGTCCACGCGGCGGCCGGTGATCAGCGCGGCGGTGACCGCCGCGGCCAGGGCGATCACCGATGCGGTCACGGCCACCCAGGGGAGGGTGGCCGCGGCCGAGCGTTCTCGTGCCCGGGTCCGGTCGTAAGCCATAGCAGTGCCCTCCTAAAACTCCTCTATGTCCGGTTCAGGGTCTCCGGCCTTGGGCTTGGGGTCATCCGGCCTGCCGCCGGCGTGGCCGGCTTTTCCCCCGTGCTTCTGCTGCGAGAGGGCGAAGGCGCCCAGCAGCGCGCCGCGCGGCACGTTGGTGAAGGCGCGCAGGGCCAGGCCCTTGGGGTCGGCGTAGAGCGCGGCCACCTCGGGGACCAGGTGCTTGGAGATCGCCCCCGCGGGCGGCAGCTTCTCCATGTCCAGCCCCCACTTCTCCTTGAGTCCGGCCCGCTTCTTGATGCCCGGCGCGGCCAGGGCGTATATTATCTCGAAAACCCTGGCGGTGTCCACGTACTGCACACCCAGCGGGCCGGCGGGGAGCTTCTTGAGCGAGCCCGCGAAGGCCTCCTTGCCGGCCAGGGTAAGGTCGCGCCCCGCGCCGATGCGCGCCGCGGCGCGCTTGGCGGCCTTGTCGCTGGAGGCCACGATCAGCCGGCCGGAGAGGACGATCGCCGCGGGGACCACGTCCTTGGTCTTCTTCTTGGCCACCGGGAAGTAGATCATCTTGCCGCCGCGGTAGTCGACGGTCTGCGGCGTGAACTTTTCCATGAACTCGCGGACCTTGAGCGCGTCGATGTAGGGCTTGCCCTCGGGGGTCCGGCTGGTGGCCCGCTTGACCGCCTCCTGGTGCAGGTAGGCCATGGCCAGGGCCTTGAGGTTGCCGAGGACGTCGGCGTCGGCCTTCAGGCGGGCGACGACCACCACGTCGGGCATGGGCGCGTCGGGCACCAGCACGGCGTAGGCAGCCAGCTCGCCGGTCAGCGCCTCCGAGAGCATGGCCTCGATGTCCAGGCCGTGCTTCTTCATCTCCTCCAGGCCCTTGCGGATGTCCTCGGTGCCCTTCTCGCCGCCGATGCGCTTGGCGGTCTCGAAGACCGTCGGGAGTATTTTTTCGGCCGGCAGGTTGAAGGCCATGAAGGCCAGGGCGTCGGCGGGGACGTCGGCGGCCAGCTTGGCGGCGTCCACCGGCTTGGCGTGCTTGAGCAGGGCCATCATGCCCTCGGCCCTGGTGATCTCGGCGCGCAGCTCCTCGCGGAAGATGGGCTTCTCGAAGTTGAGGCGGTACTCGACGCGCCCGGTGGCGGTGAAGCCGAGGGCGTCCAGCTCCTTCCAGTCCTTCTTGTCGGGGTTCTTGGCACGCTCGTGCTTGAGCCAGGCGGCCGCGTTGACCGAGACCTTGAGCAGCCCCCCGGCGGTCTTCCTGATGCGCGCGCCCTCGGCCAGCGACCTGGCCTTGCCCTCCAGGCAGTCGATGCCCTTCTCGACCACCGCGGGGTCCAGGGCCAGCAGGAAGTAGCCCTTGGTCCGCGCGTAGGCGATGGTGACCTCCTCGACGGTGAAGGTGCGCAGGTCGGCGCCGCGGTAGGTGCGGGCGTTGAGGGTGGCGCCCTTGCCGCCGCCCTCGCGCTCGAGCATCAGCTGCACGCGCTTGATGAACTCGCCCATGCCGGTCTCGAAGGCCTCGGCGTGCTCGCCGACCTCGGCGACGAAGAGGAATATGGGCTTCTCCTCGGCGGCCTTGCCCTCGGCGCCCGGCTCACCGACCTTGATGCCCAGGATGGCCATGCCCACCTCGCCCTGGAGGGCGCGCTCGATCTCGTCGAACTTGAGGGTGTTGCCCACTCCCTTTTCGGCATTGGCTTTCAGCTCCTTGATGCGCGCCTCGATCTTCTCGACCGCCGGCTTGAGGAACTTGTTGACCTGCTCCTCGCGGTAGGCCGCGCCCAGGACGGAGTCCTCCACGGCCTTGATCCAGTGGGCCCGGCCGGCCGCGGCGATGAAGAGGAGCGCGTCGGCGGGCACCGCGCTGGCCACGGTGCGGGCGGCCACCGTGGGGACGCCCTCCGGGGCGGCGGTGGGCTTGGTCTCCTCGCCGGCGCGGATGGCCACGGCCTCCGCGGCGCCGGCTTCCTTGATCTGGACCAGCACGCTGCCCTCGAAGACGGCCACGGCCAGGGCGGTGGCCATGGCGCCGGTCACGATGTCCTTCTTGCCCATGATCTTCTCTTCCTTTTCTCCTTCGGGCGGACCGGCCCGAACCCAGAAGCGCGTCCCCGTGGCGGTCACCTTGCCGCCGGGGGCATCGACAACGAACTTCTCGCTCTTGTCCTCGGCCACGCCGGCGGTGAGCGTCCCGGCGCGGAGCTCCACCGTGCGAGTCCCGGCCACCTCCTGCGACAGGCCGCGGTGCAGCCGGAAGGTTGCCGCGCGCTCGACGCGCAGGCGGCTGCCGTCGGCCAGCTTCAGGCGGGCCTCCGAGCCGGGCTCAGCCGGGACCGCGTAAAACCGGCCGGAGAAGAGCCGGTCGGTCTCGCGCCAGCCGTCCCCCTCGGCCACCAGCAGCTTGCCGCCGGTGACTTCGCCGACGGACACCATCTTGGGCTTTGGAGGCGTCTTGGTGACCGCGCGCAGGAAGACCACGGCCACGAGCAGCCCGGCGGCCGCCGCGACCCAGACCATCCAGCGGCGCCGGGGCTGAGGCAGGCGCGGGTGCGCGGCGGGCACCTTGCCCAGGACCTCGCTGGCCAGCCGCTCGCGGAAGCCGGCGGGAACGCCCTCGGCCTTGCGGCCCTTCTCGATGAGCGCCCAGAGGCGCTGCTCGCGGGCCATGACCAGGCGGCAGCCCTCGCACTCGGCCAGGTGCCGGCGGAGCTCGCTCTGCTCCCCGGCGGTGAGCTCACCGGAGACCGACAGGCTGATGAGCTCTTCGTAGCGCTCGCAGCTCATCGTTCAGCCCTCCAAAAGGTGCGCCAGGCGCCCGCGGAGCGCGCGGCGCGCGTGGGTCAGGTGCACGCGGACGTTGGTGGTGGTGATTTCCAGAGACGCGGCGGTGTCGGCGATGGACAGGCCCTCCAGGTCGTGGAGCACGCAGACTTGGCGCTGGCGCTCGGGCAGGTTCCTGACCTGGGTGACGATCAGCGCGCGCAGTTCGCCGTACTCCAGGCGGTCGGCCTCGGCGGCGCTTCGGGGGTTGGGAACGGCCTGCATCACGGTGGTGTTGGCCTCCACTTCGCGTCTGGCCGGCCTGGCCCTGAGGTCGTGGACTGCGTTGACCGTCATCCTGTAGACCAGCGTCCCTATCGCGGCCCTTTCCGGATCGTAGCGCCCGATGGCCCCCAGCAGCTTGACCATTACCTCCTGGGCCACGTCCTCGGCGTCGTGCTCGCCAATCCCCAGGGAGCGGGCGGTGCGGAAGCTGGCCGGGCCGTAGGTCTGGACCAGCTCCTCCCGGGCGGCCGCGTCTCCGGCTGCGGCGCGGCGGGCAAGTTGTGCGTCTTTTTCTCTCACGCCCGACGGTTATACGGGAGGGCGGGGGAGGGTGCTAAGGGAAAAATGAGGCTATTGGGGCGGGGTTTCGCCGGCCGACGGCCAAGTCCAGAACTCGGCCGTTTCACCGGGGTCGAGGACCATCCGCGAGGTCCAGGCCGCAGACTCCTGGTGCTGCGCCAGCCAGCGCAGGGCGGCCCTGACTGCGTCTTCGGATGCATTGACTGACATTGCTGGGACGTAGGTCTTACTGCCGTCGCAGCGCTGCATGAGGAAGTTGACGGCTTTGTCACGTGCCTGCCTCTGCTGGGGGTCAGAGGGCCAGCCGGGTCCAGGGGCGATCGCCAGGAGGGCCAGCGCGGTCATGTCTTGTCCTGGCGGTCTGCCCACGTATACCCGGTGCCCCCGGTCATTGCGCACGGTCAGCTTGTTTGAGAGGCGTTTGACTACTTGCAGGTCCTCCGGATTCTCGACGTACAGGTCGCGGAAGTAGCGGTCGCTTTCCGGGTCGAGTTCCGCTAGTTTCCCCAGGGCTTCCTTGCAGTCGGACTTCTCGCCATACAGAAACCGCCAACGGTACCACTGCGCTTGAAGGTTCTTGTGGTAGTAGCCGCCGAAGGCGAGGGCGGCGAGCAGCAGAACGCAGCCCAGCCCCAGCCAGAGTTCCAGCCTTCCCTTGCGCACGAAACGCCTCCCACCGCCGTAACGGCGGGAGGGTCGGTAAGGTTCAGCGGATTATGGAGCTATTCGGCCTTGGCCTGGCCGGCGCACTCGGCCAGGTCGGCCACGCTGTCGGCGTAGAGGCTGTATATGTTGGCCAGCAGCGCCAGGCGGTTGCTGCGCAGCCCCCCGTCGTCGACGTTGACGTAGACCTCCTCGAAGAATTTGTGCAGGGGGGCGGCGAAGCTGGAAAGGTAGAGCTCGGAGGCCTCCTCGTAGCGGCCCTCCTTGACGTGCGCCCGGAACTTCACCCCGGTGCTGAGGTACACGTCGTGGAGCGCGGTCTCGGCGGGCTCGGCCAGCAGCTTCTTGCGCGGCTCGGGGCGCTTGGCCAGCAGCTCGGGCTCCTTGCGGACGATGTTGCGGGCGCGTTCCACCACGGTGCAGAGCTCCGCGAAGTCGTCGCGCCTGGCGAAGCGCTCCACGGCGGCCAGGCGCTCCTCCAGGTCGGCGAGGTTGTCGAAGCCGGCGGCCAGCACTGCGCGGAGCACCTGGACCGAGCGGGACTTCCGGGCCAGGGCCTGCTCCAGGCGGTCGCGGAGGAAGTCCAGGACGCGGTCGACCAGCCCGTCGCCGGCCTCGAGCAGCATGTTCTGCCGGCGGTAGAGCTCGCGGGCCTGCTCGAGGACCGCGCGCAGCCCGGGTCCCCGCGCGAAGAGCTTGCCCCTGCGGATGACCGCGATGATCCCCAGCGCCGCGCGGCGCAGGGCGTAGGGGTCCTTGCTGCCGGTGGGGGCCAGCCCGGCGGCGAAGCCGCCCACGATGCTGTCGAACCTGTCGGCCAGCGCGGCCAGGCGGCCCACCTGGCTGCGGGGCAGGTCGGTGTCCGCGGTGCGCGGCCGGTAGTGCTCCTCAATGCCCTGGCGGACCGAGCTGGGCTCCTCGTCCTGGGCGGCGTAGTGCTTGCCCATGGTGCCCTGGAGCTCGGGGAACTCGAAGACCATGTGGGTCACCAGGTCGCACTTGGCCAAGAGCGCCGCGCGCCCGGCGGCCTGGCCGACCGGCTGCTCCTGCCCGCTCTGGTCCGCCAGCCAGCGGGCCAGCCGGGAGATGCGCTCGGACTTCTGGCGCATGTTCCCCAGCTTCCCGTGAAAGACCACGCCCTCCAGCTGGGCGAGGCGGTCCTCCAGGCGGGTCTTCTTGTCCTCGCGCCAGAAGAAGAGCGCGTCGGCCAGCCGGGCGCGCAGCACCCGCTCGCAGCCCGCGCGGATGACCGAGGCCTTGCCCCCGCCGCGCGGGTCGCGGTTGGCGATGGCCACGAACTTGGGGAGCAGCCGGCCGGAGCTGCTGGCCACCGGGAAGTAGCGCTGGTGGCCGCTCATGGCCGCAACCACCACCTCGTCGGGCAGCTCGCGGCAGACGTCCTCGTCGAAGCTGCCCAGCACCGCGCCGGGCCACTCTACCAGGTTGGTGACCTCCTCGACGAGGGCATCGCCGATGCCCCCCCGGTTGTAGAGCTTGCCGCCGGACTTCTCCGCGCCCTTCTCCACGCAGCGGCGCACGCGCAGGCGGCGCTCGTCGAGGTCCATCAGCACCTTGCGGCCCTTGAGGGCCTCCTTGAAGAAGCCGTACTTGGCCTCGCGCAGGGTGAACTTCTCCGGGGCGTGAAAGGGATGCCCGTAGGAGTCGCGCCCGGCGGTGAGCCCCGCGAACTCGAAGGGCACGATCTCCTTGCCGAGCAGGCAGAGCAGGTGGCGGACGGGACGCGCGAAGCTGGTCTTCTCGCCGGTCAACCAGCGCATCGACTTGGGGAAGGGCAGGGCGCGGAGCACCCCCGGCAGGCGCAGCATGAGGAAGCGGCCGAGCCGCTCGCCGCCGCGCTGGACCCGGGCGTG
>CAZONU010000154.1:0-11164 GCA_964581145.1 uncultured Planctomycetia bacterium | reverse complement strand
GTCCATCTCTTCCTCGCGGCTCTTCATGTCCCACTCGCGCAGGGGGGCGATGACCTCGAGCTCGGGGGCCAGGGCGCGCACCGAGGCCTCGATGCGCACCTGGTCGTTGCCCTTGCCGGTGCAGCCGTGGGCCACCCCGTCGGCGCCGTTCTCGCGGGCGATGCGGGCCAGCTCCGCGCCGATCAGCGGCCGGCCCAAAGCCGTTGCCAGCAGATACCCATTCGAGTAGACCGCCCGGGCCCGCAGGGCCGGGAACACGTACTCGGTCAGGAAGCGCTCGCGGAGGTCCTCGATGTAGACCTTGACCGCGCCTGATTTCGCGGCCTTCTCCTCGACGGGGGCGAGCTCCTCGCCCTGGCCCAGGTCCGCCGAGAAGGTGACCACCTCGGCGCCCTTGTGCTCCTTGATCCAGGGGATGCACACCGAGGTGTCCAGCCCCCCGGAGTACGCCAGAACCACTTTCTTTGCCATCTTCATCCTCTCCGTCTGGCGCCGAAACGCTGCCGGGGGGATTATAACGGGCGGGGAAGGCGGGCGTCAAGCCGAGCCCCCGGGCAACCGGGCCGGCTTCCAGCTGTGCCCGGGGCGCGCGGCGAACTCCCTCAGCGTCGTTGGGCAAGCCGATCTCTCCGGGGTGAGAATCGGCGGCGTCGCCGCTATTGCCTGATACGGACCTCGCGGCCGCTTTCGGCCGACTTATAGAGGGCTTCGAGTATGGCGATGATCTGCGTGGTTTCCTGAATCGGCACCGGGTTCTTCTTGCGGTGCTTGACGGCCTCGTAGAACGCGCGGGCCACGTCGTTGTGGGCGTCGGCCTTGGGGATATTGAATATCTTGGTGTCGGTGACCTGCTTGTTGCGCTCGCCGAAGATCTCGCAGTCCGGCCAGCTGGCCCCCGCCCTGGTGCCGTGGAACGTGGCCGTGAAGATGCTGCGCTCTTTCATGTTGAGGATGAAGCTGGATTCCAGGTACATCACCGCTCCGTTGTCGAAGCGGATCAGTCCGCAGGCGAAGTCCTCGACGTCAGTCTTGCGCGGGTCCCAGTTCCCCCAGGCGTTCCAGAGTCTGCCGCCCTTGCGGATCATCTTGTTGTGGGTGACCCCGCTCACCGCGGCCACCTTGGGCCCGCCCATCAGCCACCAGGCCAGGTCCAGGATGTGCACGCCGATGTCCAAGAGCGGCCCTCCGCCGGAGAGTTTCTTGGAGGTGAAGGTCGGCCGGGCCGGCAGGCCCCGGCGCCGCAGGGCCCGGGCGTGGACGTAGTAGACATCCCCCAGCGTCCCGCCGTCGAGGTACTTCTTGAGGGCCACGCTGGCTCCCATGAAGCGCAGGTGCTGGCCGGTCACAAACACCTTGCGGCTGGCCTTGACTGCCCGGGCGATCTTACGGCACTCGGCGACCGACAGGCACAGCGGCTTCTCGCAGAGAACGTGCAGGCCGCGCTTAAGCGCCGCGACGGAGTGCTCGCAGTGGAGGGCCGCCGGGGTGCAGATGCTGACCGCGTCGAGCTTCTCCCTGCGAAGCATCGCCTTGTAGTCGGTGTAGACCCCGGAGACGCCGAACTTCTCGGCGGAGGCCCGGGCGGTCTTCTTGTTGATGTCAGCCAGGGCGGCGACCTCTACGCCCCGGTCCTTGAGCTCCGCCCAGGCGGGCAGGTGCGCCCCGCGGGCGATGCCCCCCGCGCCGATGATGCCTACTCTGAACGTGCCAGCCATGGTCGTAAGCTCCTTAGATGTCTGCGGACCGCATCCCGGCACGGTCCGACGCGCGGGATTGTAGCTTCGCGGGATGGAGGTGCAAGTGCTACCGGGAGAAGCTCTTCCGTGAGGCCCTCGACGCGCGGCGGGCCCGCCTACCAGATTTCCTCGAACATCCACTCCTCGGGGAAGCGGCACTTCTCCTCGTAGCCGCGCTTGAGGCGGTGGTATATCTCGGTGAGGCCCAGCCGCGGGGGGCCGAGCAGGGCCTCCTGGCGGCCGAAGTTGCCCAGGTAGCGGAAGTCGTTGAACACGTAGCCGTTGCGGTTGACGTTCGGCGGCTTGCCGGTGACCCGGCGGGCCATGCGGCAGGCGCGCTCGAAGTCGACCACCTCCGGATGACCCAGGTTGATGATTCGCGGCGGACAGGTGGCCACCCCGGCGGCGTTGATGGTCCAGCGGACCAGCTCGGAGATGTAGCTGACGTGGCGCACCCCGGGATTGGGGCACAGCGGGGTCCCGTCCATCGCCGAGAAGATCGGCATGGTGGCCATGTCCACCCGGGGATAGTAGGGGGTGTCCGGCCAGAAGTAGCGCAGAAGGCATCCGCGGGTGCCGTGCTTCTCGGCGCTCCAGCGGACCAGGTCCTCCATGATGATCTTGGAGTTCTCGTAGATGTTGTCGCCCACGCCGCCCTCGGGCACCGAGCGGTTCTCGACCTTGAGGTCCGAGCTGTCCGCGCTGGGCTGGTAAATCCCCCCGGTGGAGCCCAGTACCACTGCGTTGACGTGTGGGTACTTGGCGACCAGGTCCGCCGGGAAACGCGCGTTGATCTGCACCGCGGTGCGCCACATCTTGTAGGTTACCATCGCGGCAATGCCCCAGTAGACGGCCATGTTGAAGACGTAGTCGAAATCCTCGGGGACGCGTTCGAGAGCGTCGGGCTCGGAGAGATCCCGCACGTGGGTGACGACGTCAATGCTCTTGAGGAACGAGCGGGTGGGGGCGTTCTCGAAGCGGCCCAGGCCGTGGACCTCGTTGCCGTGCTTGCTGAGATAGAAGCCCAGCCCCAGGCCGACCCGCCCGCTGACCCCGGCGATGAGTATCTTCTTGCCCGTTATCGTGCGGAAGAAGTCCATGCGGTCCCCCAACTTGCGGGATACGCCTATCTTAGGTCATATGGCCGGCAATGTCAAGGGTTTAGGGCCGGCACGTTGGCGATTAAAGGGGGCCTCGCGGGGGCAGAAGGGTGTATAATACTATGGTCCCGCGCGGGGAGGTGCGCCGCATGCACAAGGGGACGGTTCTGGCGCTGCTTGTCGCCTTCGCGGCGCCGGTCGGACAAGCTCTGGCCGCGGAGACCGGCCCGGGTCTGCCCCGAATTCCGGCCAGGAACATCAAGGTGGTCTGCGACCGCTGGCCGGACGGGTCCAGCCTGCGGCAGTTCGCGCTGGACGCGATCCGCCTCTCCGGCGCGAAGACCGACAAGGAGAGGGCCCTGGCGGTCTTCCGCTGGATGCGCCGCTGGACCATGTTCACCAACGGGCGTGCGCCCAAGGAGCGCGGCCGCTCGGTCCTGGACGACTTGAAGATATTGCACGTCTACGGCGCGCACTGGTGCGACGGGCGCGCGCTGTGCATGGAGAACCTCTGGCGCAGCGTGGGCGGCCGGGCCTACAAGCTCTACGTGCCGCCGGGCTACACCATGGCTCTGGTGCGCTGGCGGGACGACGACGGCGTCGAGCGCTGGCACCAGATGCACTGCTCCCGCGGCTGGTACGTCTACGACCGGGCCGGGAAGTTCGTGGCCCACCCCGACCAGATCGGCGCGGACTTCTCCCTGATGCTGCGGCCCAGCCGCACGGGCATCCCCCGCTCGGGCCACCCCCCCCGGCCCTGGAACTGGATAGCCGTGGGCCATCGCCGCTTCAGCCGGCACGACCTCGCGCTTGACCTGCGTTTCGGCGAGAGCTACAGCCGCCAGTGGGGCAACGAGGGCGTCCCCGCCTGCGACAACATCGCCGAGAAGCAGTACCCCGACGGGGAGCACGGCCCCTACAAGATCACCTACGGCAACGGCCGGCTGGTAAGCCGGCTGGACCCCGCCTCTCCCGGGCTCATAAAGAACGAGGGCGACCGTTTCCAGGTCGATTGGCCGGTGCGCACCCCGCACGTCTTGGCGGACGCCTGGCTGGAAGGCAAGCTGCCGCCGGGGCTCAGCGCCCGGTTCAGCCCCGACGGCAAGAGCTGGTTCGACCTGCCCGGCCCGGTCGGTGGCCGGCTGGAGCTGGGCCGCAAGTGCAAGGGACCCAAGAACGTAATCGGCCGGTACGGGTACACGCTGCGGCTGAGCTGGCGGGCGAAGAAGCGCCCCAACTCCGCGGCGGAACTTCCCACGCTGGTCAACGTGGTCCAGCACAACCTCTTCTCCCTGCCTCAGCTGTGGCCGGGAAAGAACCGGATCACCGTTTCGGCCGGTTCCGTCCCGGCCGGGGCGGCTCTGAGAGTCACTTACGAGTGGGACGACGCCGGCGGCAAGGGACGGCGCCAGGTCGCGGTGGCCGAGAAGCCGCCGTTCACCTACGAGATCAAGGCCGGCGGCAGGAAGTGGGCCGACGTGGTCTGCCG
This sequence comes from uncultured Planctomycetia bacterium, assembly GCA_964581145.1. GTDB lineage: Bacteria > Planctomycetota > SZUA-567 > JAKLDR01 > JAKLDR01 > CAZONU01. The sequence continues at coordinate 6,839 of CAZONU010000154.1, read as the reverse complement.
CAGGCTGAATATCGAGTGCGTCCCGGCGACCGGCAAGGGCAACCGCATCGAGGTCAAGGAGCCGAAGGCCAAGTTCGCGCCAGTGCCGCCTTTCCCCACCATGGACGAGATCGTCGGCGCGAAGAAGCCTGCGCCGCTCAAGAAGACCGCCGCGTACCTGGAAGACCTCAAGGACCCAGAGAAGCAGATCGCGGCCCTCGACGCCCTGATGGTGCTCCGCGCCCCGGAGGCCGTCCCGGCGCTGACCGCGATGGTCTACTCCGCCGAGGACGTGAAGCTGGAGGTCCGCGGGCGGGCCATGCAGGCCATCTATCGCTCGCTTCCGGCCGAGAAGGCCTTCGAAATCCTGCTCCCGGTGGTCCGCCGCGAGGAGAAGGTCAAGTGGATCGCCGCGCAGAAGGGCCGGGGCTGGAAGTCGCTGTCGTCGCTGGTGGCCCATCTGGCGGCGGACGCCGGCTACCGCAAGGCCCTGCCCGATCTGCTCGCCGCCTTCAAGCGCGGCGTGGGCATCTGGAACCGGATGACCTACCTGCGGGCCTTCGGCAAGTTCAAGTCCAAGGAGTCGGTGTCCCTGTGCGTGAGGTCGCTGCGCTATCACTCCGACGTTTCCGCCTCGGCGGCCTGGGCGCTGGGGGAGATCGGCGACGCCTCGGCGGCGCCGCACATCATCAGGGCGGTCGAGGGCCGCATTGCCCGCCGGCCTTACCAGATCATCCTCTATGCCGAGGCCGCGGTGGCGCTCGGCAAGCTGGGGGCCAGGACGCCGGCGGCCGCCGGACTCCTGGAGAAGCTGCTGGTCTACCCCGACGAGGAGGTCCGCGGGGGCGCGGCCGGCGCGCTGGGCAAGGTGGGCGGCGCCAAGCACGTCGCTCAGCTCAAGGCCGCCGCGAAGAAGGAAGCCTTTCCGTGGGTCAAGAAGCTCATGCTCGCCGCCGCCGCCAAGCTTGAGAAAGGCGGGGGAGAGTAGGGCGGAGCACCTCCAATTGGCCCGCTTATAGAATCTTGACAACCCGCCTCCCGCAGGCGACGATATGGCATCATGGGCAGCGACGAGGCCAAACCGCGCAGGACTTTCCGGGGCGTCTTCTGGCGGGTGGTCGCCTGCCTCATTCTCATCCCCGTGATCCTGGCCATGGCGGCCAGCATCCCGGAGTTCTTAAAGGACGAGATTCGGCCTACCTACTTCCGCGGGCTGAAGACGACGGCGATCTTCTTCTTCTCGGGAGCGGGCATCTACCTGCTGCTGCACATCTTTCTGCACCGGCCGATCACCACCTACGTTTTCGCCCACGAGCTGACTCACTCCCTGTGGGCGCGCCTCACCGGGCAGAAGGTCAAGAGGGTCACGATTGACAAGAAATCCGGACAGACCATCACGGTGGGCAGCAATTTCCTGGTGCGCCTGGCGCCGTACTGCATCCCGTTCTACACCCTGGCCCTCATCGTCATCTGGGTAGTGCTCCAGTTCATCTTTCCGCGGATGGGGCGTTTCGTCGACCTGCTCTACGGCGGCATCGGCTTCACCTACGCCTTCCACGTGCTGATGACCCTGCACTTCCTGAAGGTCGGCCAGAGCGACCTGCACGCCGAAGGCTACTGTTTCGCCGTGGCGGTGATCCTGGCGGCCAACATCGAGATCGCTATTGCGTTAGCCTCGACCATGGCCTACCGGAAGGCCGCGTGGCTCAACTACCAGGTGATGGTCTGGAAGTGCCTCGTCCGCTGGGGCGGGGATCTGCTGGAGATGCTCCGCTAGCGGCCCCGCGCGGGCGGCCGCCAGAGCACGTCGTCCAGCCTCTCCAGCGCGCCGATTTCCTTCAGCAGCTCCAGGTGCGGCCGGAGCGCGCCGACGTCCTCCAGGGAGTGAGCGTCCGATCCTACTGATATCCTGACGCCCAGTTCCAGACAGATGGCGAAGAACTCCGGGTCCGGTTGGTTGTGGTGAAAGTTCATCTCCGCGGCGACGCTGTGCGCCGCCAGCAGCTCGGCCACCGGGCGGAAGAGCTCGGCCGGGACGGGGCGGTTGTTGCGCGGGAAGTACCGGAAGGGATGGGCCAGGACGTTCACGTTGCTCTTCGCAAGCTGTTCGGTCCGGGCCATGAATCGGCGGTGTATCTCTTCCGCGGGCACCGACTCGTCGTATCCCTTGGCCAGGTAGTGGATCGCGCCGATCAGGTAGTCGTAGCCTTCGAGGTCTTCATCCAGGACCGCCAGTCCCCGGCCGCCGACCTCGGCATCGCACTCCAGGGCCAGGAAGACGCGGTTCGATCTCAGCGGGAAGGCCCTTTCGCGGTAGGCGGCGTGGCGGGCGTGCCCGTCGGCGACCGCCCGGCGGACCGCGTTGATGTCGCTGGCGTCGGTGCGCCCCCAGAAGCCCTCCTCCGGGAAGTAGAGCTGGTCGGCGTGCTCGGTGATGCCCGCGGCCGGCATGCCCAGCAGTCGGACGCGCTCCAGCGCCGGCTCGATGCGGGTGCCCGCCGCGCAGTAGGCGAACTCGGTGTGCATGTGCGCGTCGAACAGCCGGGCCATCTCCGCCGGGGCCAGGGATATGGTCTCGGCCGAGGCGACTTGCCGGCCCTCCAGGCGCACGCGCGCATAGCGGAAGGGCGCCTCGCAAAGCACGGGACAGGTCAGGTAGGTCACTCCCCCGGCCTGGTGGGGCCCGAGCCCCTCATGATAGTGCCCGCTCACCGAGAGCGTTACCCCCGCGGCGGCGTAGCCCGCGGCTATTTCTTCTGCGCCGCTGATGGTGTAGGGATAGTCGCTCTCAATGCGCGGGATGACCGGCGGATGCTGCAGGACGATAACGGGTTTCCCGCGCGCGCGCGCGCTCTCCAGCAGCTTCATGGCTTCCGCCGGGCGGGTGCAGACGTCCTCCGCGTCATACTGGTCGGCGAAGATGACCAGCGCGTAGCCGCCCAGCTCGTGAATGCCCGGCCGGCAGTCGAATATCTGCGCGACGATTCCGGAGTCGCCGTCGTGGTTGCCGGGGACGGCCAGCAGGGGGATTCCGAACTCCGCCAGCGCGTCGCGGACGGCGGCCAGATCTTCGCGGGCGGTGGCCGCCGAGCCGCGCTCGACGGTGTCGCCCATCAGGACCATCGCGTCGGGCCGGCCGGCGCGCAGCGCGTCGCGGACGGCGCGGAGGGCCAGCTCCAGGGCCAGCTTGCCCTTGCGCTCGGGAAGGGGGCGCGCGGTGCCCCCCGGTCCCACATAGTGCAGGTCGGCAAGGATGAGAAGGTCCAGACTGTCCACTGATGTCGATCCGGGAGGCGGGAGCGCTCAGCCCGAGGGCTCCTCGGCCCACTCCCAGCTGCCCAGCTTGCCCTCCACCACGATGTCGCCTTCCACGCGATAGTTGCGGAGCTCCCGGAGGATGGGCGCGTCGAGCATGCGGGCCAGGCCCTCGCCGCCCAGGGCGCTCTTGGCCGCCCGCCCGCCGACCAGCTTGGGCGAGACGAAGACCAGCACGTGGTCGATGAATCCGGCGTCGAAGAAGGAACCCAGCACCTCGCTGCCGCCCTCGACCAGGACCAGGTTGACCCCCCGGCGGCCGAGGTCTTCCAGCGCCGCGCTGAGGGATACCAGCCCGCGGGCGCTGGCCACCTGGACCACCTCCGCGCCGCGCTCGCGCAGGGCCTCGACGCGGTCGGCCGGGGCGTTCTCGGAAGCGTAGACCAGGACGCGCACCTGGCCGGGCTCCTCCAGGTCGGGCTCGAAGAGCCGCGCCTCCGGCGGCAGGCGGCACTCGGCGTCGAGGATCACCTTGACCGGGCTGGGCATCCCCGCCTCGCGGCAGTTGAGGAAGGGATCGTCGGCCAGAGCGGTGCCGATGCCCACCAGAACGGCCCCGGAGCGCCCCCGCCAGATGTGCACCAGCCGCCGGCTGGCGTCGGAGGATATCCAGCGGCTCTCCCCCGTGGAGGTGGCCACCTTGCCGTCGATGGTCATGGCCCACTTGGCCAGGACCAGCGGGCGCCCGGTGGCCACGTGCTTGAAGAAGGGCGCGTTGATCTCCGCGCAGCGCTTCTCCAGCACGGGCCCCTCGATCTCGATGCCTTTCCCGACGAGGACTTCCAGCCCGCCGCGGGCGGCGGGGTGCTTGTCGCGGGTGCCGTAGACGACTTTCTTGATGCCCGCGGCGACGATCGCGTCGGTGCACGGCGGGGTCTTGCCGTGGTGCCGGCAGGGCTCGAGGTTGACGTAGAGCGCGGCGCCCTTGGCCTTCTGGCCGGCGGCCTCGATGGCCACCACCTCGGCGTGGGCCTCGCCGAAGGCCCGGTGGTAGCCGCTGCCCACGATGCGGCCGCCCTTGACCAGCAGGGCGCCGACCAGGGGATTGGGCGCCGCCCGCCCGAAGCCGCTCTCGGCCAGTTCCAATGCCATTTCCATAAACTGCTCGTGGCTGGGCAAGCTCGGTCCCTCCCCGGCGAACTGCCCGTGATGTTCTCAGGTCCCGCGGCGCCTGTCAAGGGGTTGCTGGAGGACTCCGCCGGAGGTCAGCGCCGCCGGAAGCGCTCCCGGGCGGCCAGGACGCGGGCCACGTAGCTGCGGGTGCTCTTGAAGGCGCAGCGTTTGATGACCAGCCGGCCGGCGAGGCCGCGGCCGGCGCGCTTCCGCCAGGCGTCGACGCGCCGCGGCCCGGCGTGGTAGGCGCCCAGGGCCAGGTGCAAGTCGCCGCGGTAGCGCCGGATAAGCTCCTTGAGGTAGGTCCCGCCGACCAGCGCGTTCTCGCCCGGGTCGCGCAGGCTCCAGGAGCGGAGCTTCAGGCGCTCGGCCACCTCCTTGCCCGTCGCGGGCATCACCTGCAACAACCCGACGGCCCCCTTGTGCGAGACCGCCCGATCGTCGAAGCCGCTTTCGGTTTCGGCCACGGCCAGGAGCAGCGCGGGGGGCACCCCGACCCTGTCGGCGGCTTCGGCTACGATGGCGCGGTTCCTCTTGCGGCGGTGTTCGATGTCTCCGCAGCAATAACCGAGCACGGCGACGGCCAGCAGCAGGAGGGCCACGGCTCCGCCGACGATAAGCGTATAGCGGCGCCGACGCCTGCTGCCAAGAAGTTCCCGCACGTTCATTGTGCCCGTCCTGAACCGAATCGCTGCCCGCCGCCGGGGCGCTGACCGATTATCGGTCCGGGGCGCGGCCTTGGCAAGGGCGGCTCCGAAACGGATCCCTTGACCGCGTTCGGCGGGGGCTTTATGCTGGCCCTCGTGCGGAAAGGCAGGCTGCCCAGATTCACCTTCTTCGAGATGCTGCGCGCGCCGTTCTACCGGCGCGAGCTGCGCGCGGCGTCGGGCGGGGGGCGGCTGCTGGTAATGGTCGGGCTGGCGGTGCTTCTCGACGCGACGGCCACTCTGGGGGCCGTTGACCGGATTCAGCGGGCGCTGGACGGCGGGCAGGCAGTATCCACGGGCGAGGTCGAGATGATTTCCATCGGCGCGCTGTCCGTGGTGTCGCTGCTGCTGATGCTGCTGGCGGTGGGCTGCGCGGCGTCAGGCTGGGCAGGGGAGAAGGAGCAGGGCACGGCGGAGGCCCTGGTGCTCACCCCGCTTTCGCGGCCGTTTCTGGTGTGGACCAAGCTGCTGGCCCGGAGCAGCGCTCTGCGCTACTTCATGCTTGCGGCTGTCCCCGCGTTCCTGGCTTTCGGCCTGATAATGCTGGCGGACAGCTTCAATCCGGATGCGGCAGCCGGCGGGAGCAGCTACCAGGAGAGGCTGGCCGGGGGCCTCATTGGTGCCCTCATAGTGGCCGCGATGCTCTGGGGCGGGCTGACCTTCCAGCTTCATGCCATTGCGGTCATCACCCTGTACTTCTCGGCGCGCGTTGAGGAAGCCTTCATGGCCGGCGTGTGGGGCGCGCTGGTGGGGGTGGTGCTGCCTTTGCTGTTGACCTTCGTGACCTGCTGCTGCTTCGGTTACCTCATGCCAATCTACTACCTGGGGCTTGCCGCTTTCATGCTGGTTGATCTTACGAACCGATTGGATCTCTTCCTCATCGGCCAATGAGGCGCCTGTGTGGGGCCGGACTGCTCCTGACCGGCCTTTTGTCTGCCCGTAAGCATTTGTATATCAGCGGGTTAGGCGCATTCGCGATAGCAGTGTTTTTCCATCGACAAATGGCGGGCGCCGGTTTATATTGGTATGAAGAGGTCCGGTCGCTGAACCAATTCCGGCCACAGGCCAGGAGGAGCGGCGTTGGCGAGATTGAGCGTAGGGAAGATATCCCGGCACCTCATGTATCAGGAGGTTGCCGAGAAGATCCACGACCTCATCCGGCGCGAGGGCCTTTGGGACCAGTACCTGATTCCGGAGCGGGAGCTCGCCCGGCTGTTCGGGGTCAGTCGCGAGACGGTGAGACGCGGCCTGGAGCTCCTCGAACGCCAGGGAGTGGTTTCCCGCCGGCACGGTCAGGGCACGCTGGTGCTTCCCAAGGTCCAGAAGCGGGAGGGCGGTGCGAAGGGCCGGGTGACCGTCGGCTCCTATCAGGTCGGCGACGGCGGGGGCTACCTGGGGGAGATCATTGCCGGGCTGACTGCGGCGGCGGGCCGGGCCGGCTGGCTGATGTCCTTCAGCAACCTGGCGCTTCCGGCGGTCAGGCAGGGGTTCTGCGCGGACCTCTCCGGCGGTCAGGTCGACGGCGTGCTGCTGGTCACCTTCACGGACCGGGTGCTGATTGAGGACATGCTGCGCGTCTGGCACGGTCCCATGGTGCTGGTCGACCACTACTTCGAGGACTTGCCGATAACCGGCGTGATCGACGACAGCGAAGGGGGGGCGCGCCAGGCGGTGAACCACCTGTTGTCGCTTGGCCACCGCAGGATCGCCTATGCGGAGATGACC
>CAZONU010000153.1:0-11193 GCA_964581145.1 uncultured Planctomycetia bacterium | reverse complement strand
GATCACCGAGAGGGCCGTCCGCCGGGCCTTCGAGAAGCCCGGCAAGATCGATCCCAAGCGCGTCGACGCCCAGCAGGCCCGCAGGGTGCTGGACCGCATCGTCGGCTACCGGCTGAGCCCGCTGCTCTGGAAGAAGATCGCCAAGGGCCTGTCCGCCGGCCGGGTGCAGTCGGTGGCGCTCCGGCTGTGCGCCGAGCGCGAGAAGGAGATCCGCGCCTTCAAGGTCGAGGAGTACTGGAAGATCGCCGCCAGGCTGCTGGCCGACGGCAAGCGCGAGCAGCACCTGGAGGCCGAGCTCCGCGAGATCGACGGAGAGGCGCCCAAGATTTCCAGTGAGGAGGAGGCCGGCAGGCTTGTCGAGGACATGAAGGCCTGCGCCTGGAAGGTGAAAGCGGTCAACCGCAAGAAGGTCCGCTCCAAGGCCCCGCCGCCCTTCACCACCAGCCTGATGCAGCAGGCCGCCAGCGTGCAGCTGGGCTTCACCGCGCGCAAGACCATGACCATCGCCCAGCAGCTCTACGAGGGCATTGAGCTCGGCGAGGCCGGCTCGGTGGGCCTTATCACCTACATGCGCACCGACTCCTTCCGGGTGGCCGACGACGCGCTGGCCCGGGCCCGGGAGATCATCGGCGCGAAGTTCGGCGCCGACTACCTGCCGCCCAAGCCCAACGTCTACCGCTCGCGCCGCGGCGCCCAGGAGGCCCACGAGGCGGTCCGCCCCACCTACCCGGAGCACGCCCCGGAGGCCATCGAGAGGTACCTCAGCTCCGACCAGGCCAAGCTCTACCGACTGATCTGGAACCGCTTCATCGCCAGCCAGATGGCCCCGGCGCGCTACGACGTCTGCCTGGTGGACATCATCGCCCGGCGCGATCTCGGCGCGGAGCACCTCTTCCGCGCCAAGGGCCGGCACGTGGAGTTCAACGGCCACACCGTGCTCAGCCAGTCGGCGGCCGGCGAGGGCCGCGACAAGCGCGAGCTGCCCATCCCCGAGCTCTCCGCCGGCGAGGCGCTCAAGGTCGAGGATCTGACGCCCTCGCAGCACTTCACCCAGCCGCCGCCGCGCTACACCGAGGCCTCGCTGATCAAGACCCTGGAGAAGGAGGGCATCGGCCGGCCCAGCACCTACGCCACGATCATCTCCACCATCCAGGACCGCGGCTACGTGCGCCGCGAGCGGCGGCAGCTGATCCCCACCGAGCTGGGCATCATCGTCTCCGACGCGCTCAGCAAGCACTTCCCCACGGTCATGGACGTGGGCTTCACCCGGATCATGGAGGACAAGCTCGACTCCATCGAGGGCGGCGAGGCCAAGTGGACCGCGGTGCTCCGCGAGTTCTACGGGCCCTTCGCCGAGGAGCTGGCCGAAGCCGAAGAGAAGATGGAGAAGTTCAAGGGCGCCGAGCCGGACGAGCCGGTGGCCTGCGAGAAGTGCGGCAAGCCCATGGTCATCCGCGTGGGCAAGACCGGCCGCTTCCTGGGCTGCTCGGGCTTCCCGGAGTGCCGCAGCGCCAAGCCGCTGGACGGCGAGGCCCGCCCCGAGCCCGTCCAGACCGAGTACAAGTGCCCGCGCTGCGAGAAAAACCTGCTCATCCGCGTGGGCCGCCGCGGGAAGTTCTTCGCCTGCTCCGGCTACCCCGACTGCCGCTACACCGCCAACTTCGGCGCCGACGGCAAGCCGGTGGTCCTGCCCGAGACCGACGAGACCTGCCCCAAGTGCGGCAAGCAGCTGGTGGCCCGCACCGGCCGGCGCGGGCCCTTCCTGGCCTGCCCGGGATACCCCAAGTGCCGCTACGCCAAGAGCCTGGGCGGGCCCGCTGCGGGCCTGCCGGAGATCGACCAGAAATGCGAGAAGTGCGGCCGGCCGATGATCGCCAAGTGGGGCCGGCGCGGGCCCTTTGTCGCCTGCACCGGCTACCCCGACTGCAAGAACGCCAAGCCCTTCCCCCAGAAGGACGCCGAGGGCAACGCGGTCGAGTCCGAGTCGGAGGTCAGCGACCTCAAGAAGCGCGGCCGCAAGGTGGACCCCGACGCGCCGGCGGAGGCGTAGAAGCGGGGTTTCACCGCAGAGGGCGCGGAGGCGACCTTTCCCTTTCACCACCGGGACGCCAAGGCGGGCTTTCTTTTTCACCACCAACTCGTGCTACGTAGCGAGCTACTTCGCAGAGTAGTAGACACGAAGGCACCAAGTTGGAGCCCGGATCGCGGGAAAGCGCGCTGGTTTCGCGAGCGCCTTCCGCCGCGCTCAAGCCCTCAAGATTCTTCGTGTCTTGGTGTCTTGGTGGTTGAGTATTGCGCGCCCAGTGCATGTGGCGGCGGTGAATGAGCAAGGTCCTCCCCGCGCGGGCGGCGAGGTTGGCGTCCGGGCCGGCAATGAAGTCCAAGAGTCTGTTAATCGCCAGCGCGGCGCCGAACTCGGCGGCCTCCACTCGCGCGGGGTGATAAGCCCGGTCCCAGGCCTTCGCGTAGACGAAAGCCCAGCGGGCGATTTCCTCGGCGGCGCGACCCGTCTCGCGGGCGATTGACCCGGTTTCTTCACCGAGAGCGAAGCCCCGCGCCGCGGCCAGCAGGGCAATCTCCAGCTCCCCGGGAACTTCTTTTTCACCACAGAGGCACTGAGGCACAGAGAATTCTTCCAGGTCGCGGGCAGGCCCGCCCGTATCGCAAGAGATTTCCGCCGCGTTCAAGCCCTCCTGGTTCTCGGTGCCCGCCACGGCGGGTAAATCTCTGTGTCTCTGTGGTTTGGTTCTTCGTCGTTCGATGTGCCGGCGGTGGAGGAGTAGTTCGCGGCCGGCCTTCTCGGCGGCGGTCTCGTCGTCGCCCTTGAGCAATGCAGTAAGGTGCGCGAGGGTTTGCCCTTCGGCTTCTTGCAGGCGCAGCTTCTCCGCCCGGACGTAGAGCGGCCGCCAGGCCTCGGGGCGCTTGACCGTGAAGCGGCAGAGCTCCCCCGCGGAGTGGGGCGTATCCTCGGCGATCAACTCCCAGGAAATCCCCCGCGCGCGCTGGCGCGCGGCGTCGATCAGCAGATCGCGGGGCCAATCCACAGATTTCACCGATGGCACAGATTGAAGCTGCTCTGAGCTATCTGCGGAATCTGTGTCATCTGTGGATGGTTCTTTCTCGACGATCAAGGTCGATACCCCTCTGCGGGCTTGGCGCGCTCTGCGGTGAATGGCTCCTCCTGCGGTTCGATATTCTACGTTTATTATACCCCATTCCGGCGGGAAAGTCAAGCAAATTCCGGGATAAAATGGGGGCTAGGGTACGGTTTACGGGGTTCCCGGTAAGGGGGTGTTTGTCACAATCGGGGGTTTTTGCCGCTCACAAAGAACCTAACCGACGCGTTTTCCAGGAGAAGATTTTCCAACTTTTTCGGCCGGTAGTCAGCAAGGCTATTCATCACCATGACAAAAAGGGCCCAAAACGGGCTTTTTTGATCACTGAGAAAAGGTCTTTTTTTCTGGCTCGGAACCCCGGTCCCGCCACGGCGGGCAAGTTTCAGGTTTCCGGCCCCCTGGTCCCTGGTCCCTGATCCCTGGTCCCTGATCCCTGAGGTAAATCTTGACTTCCGCCGCACGAGGCGACATACTGAATGGGGAGAACGGAAACAGGCGGGGGGCGGGAAGCAGGACGGAGAGAAATTAGTACTATGTCCCCGGATTAGGGGGCGGGAAGCAGGACGGAGAGAAATTAGTACTATGTCCCCGGATTCCATGTCCCCGGATTCCATGTCCCCGGATTCCCGGATTATGTCCCCGGATTCCTAATGTCCCCGGATTCCTATGTCCCCGGATTCGGATTCCCGGATTCGAGGAAGGCGCCATGAAAAAGGTTCCTGACACCTTTGTTTTCCTCGCACGCTTTTCTACTGGCACTCGAGCGTTTTGCCCGTAAGATGAACAATGGCCGTTGTGAACGTAGTACGAGCCGATGCAGCACACACCGCCGGGGAAGGCGGGAAGCCCTTGGGGGTCGAGGTAGTTGTGAAGTGCGGGGAACTCCCCAAGAAAACTGGCAACTCGAAGCTTACATACGCGCTCTGGGGCATAGCCCTGTCCGTGCTCTTGGCACTTGGCCTTGTTTGTTGGCAACTAGTTCTTCCCCTCTTGCAGGTACGGGCCGTGGTCAGAGAGCGCAGAGTGGCAAGAATCTCTTATGAAGCGGCAATCGAGCGTCTTGGCGGGTCAGAGAAAGCTGTTGGGCGGCTATCTTTCTATTTGAATTGCCCCAAGAGGCTGGCTCCTTATCGTCTCCACGCCGTGACAATCCTAGCGAGGTGCGGCCCAGAGGCAATCCCCGAGCTGGCCAGACTCCTGGAGGATGAAGACAAGGAGGTCCGCTTTTGGGCAGCTGTCGGGTTGGGAGACTTGGGTGACACGAGAGCCATTGGTCCCCTTGCCGCGGCATTGAAGGACGAGCGAGTGGGTATCCGTTGGCTGGCAGCACACACTCTTGGGCAACTGAACGATGAAGGAGCCGTGGAACCGCTGCTCAAGGCACTCGAAGATGAAGACAAGACAGTTCGTGAAGAGGCGACTAAGGCACTGAGGCGACTAAGGAGTGCACTGCCCCCCTCTCCGATACGCCACAGGTAATACGCGCGAAACCAGGGCTAGCTGCTGGTGAGATTGAGGCCGCTTCGCCTTCTCTCCTTGAAGGGCGTCACTTGACGCTAATTCCGTGCGCCCTCAATGCGTCCGCCACCTTGGGACGTACGATAGTCGCACCTCCAAGGTCAGTCTTATCGGTTGAGCTATAGAGACCGATGAAGAACTTGCCATTTTCCTTTGGGAATCCCTTGACCTTGGCGAGTGTCCCGAAGAAGGTATAGCTGGAGACTGTTCCCCACGGCTCACAACTCAGGGGCGGCTTACTGAACTGGAATTCACGAAGGCGACAGACCTCACTGCCCTTGGGTATGTTCGTTATGACTTGGGTGACTCCCGCGTTGATGACCCCTGCGTAACGTGTGAACTTCCCTTTCGCGAGCTTTTCAAGTTTCTTCTTTGTAACACGTTTCCGTGCCTCTTCTTTTGCAGCCTCTTTATCTCCCGGCGAGGTGGGGGGCTCCGGCTTCTCCGGCGGCTTCTCCGGCTTCGGCTTCTCCGGCTTCGGCTTCTCCGGTTCGTCCTCTGGAACAGGCTTCCCACCCAGAGCCAGGACCACGGTGATAACCTTGATGCGCTTGAGCAAGCGCGCTCTCATTTTTGGCGATACCTTTAGCTCGCCGGTGAAACCAACGTACAGCCGCATCAGGCGTCTCTTCCCAACCAACTCCTTCTTGACGAATGGAGGAATATCCTGGTCGGGATGCTGCTTGATCCACTTCCGAGCCTGCGTGACCCAATTCTTTGCCTCCTTTATTAGCTTTTGCGCCTCAGCATCTCCTTTCTTCGTACCGTTAGTAGCGCCATCGGCATCCACATGACTGGGGGGAGCATTCTCGACATAGGTGTATGCCCCATCGAGCCCATCTTGTGGATCCCGGCTCAGAAACCTCCCGATCTCGGGCGCGTACAGCCTCCCGTTGGGTGCAATCATCAGCTTCATGGCAAGCCTCCCCCCGTATTCGAGCACCCCTGAACGCTCGTCGCCGAACGGTCCGGGCTCGGAGCGGCGGTCGTCCGGAGATACTCCCCCTTGAACTCTTCTCTCAGAAACTCAAACAGCTTCGGGACGACAATGTCCACGAACCGGGCCACCTTTCCCGTAGTGTCGTACCCGGTCTTGGCAACCGTATCTGCTATCAGGTCCCGGCAGTAGAGGACGCCGGGCGCGCGGCGGCGGCAGAGCCTTTCGAAGCCGTCCAGGAAGCGCCGGTTCCTGTTCGTGAAATGGTATATGTGCTTCCCGGCGCACAGGTGGCCGAGGATGCTGCCGATCTGCCATTGCATTCCGGGCTCCGTGGCGTACTCGGGCCGACGGATCAAAGAACCACATTCATCGAGGAATGCAAGGCTCGATTCTCTAAGGGAGGCGATTTCAAAGCCTCTTCGCCTCATGCTGGCGTTGACGTGCAGGTCGCTTGCGATGTTGCCGACGCGCCCGGCAAAAAGCCTGATATGAAAAGGATGGTCGCCGCACAGCCTGTTCGTGTCGTCGTACCCTTCCGTGAAGAAGAGCCACGCGTGCATCAGCTCGTGAATGACAATGGTGTCGGTGCACTCTTCCGGTCTTATGCAGATCAATACGTATGGTTCGTTTCTCGGGTGGTAGCAGCACGCCGTCACCGGCGTGATGAGCGAGTGTTCATTGTACTCGGGATGATTCCGCATATCCGCAAAAACAATGTTCCTCCGGCCAGCGTTACACACTTCCTTGGCGAAGAAGAGGACTTCCCTGGACACCCCTTCCACGACGCCAACCGGCATCGTAAAGCCGATGTCCCGGAAGTGGATTTCCCCGTTAATGACCAGTTTCATCGGGAGGCCTTCCCGTCGCGCGCCGCAAGCGCGCCACTTCGGCTCGGCACGGGGTCAACCAACGTTGTCCTTATCCGCCGCCAGCAGGACCCGAAGTTCCCGATCACGTGCTTGACTGTCTCAGAGTTGCAGCCGGTGCTGAAGACCCGATAGTAGAGCTCTATCGTCGGTTGGCCCTTGTCATTGTGCACCACGTCCCAGGAAATGCGGTGGTCGCGACATATCTTCCGGAGCGCATCAGGCAGCTCGCGGGAGTTCTTCCAGTCCGCGGCAGCCACCAGGGTGAAGTCGATGATCGGCCGCATGGGCCGCTCGGACCCCTCGCAGGCGAGCACCAGCTCTATCGGTTCTCCCGTGGCCCAGCCCAGACCGAAACGAAACCACCAGTCCTGACCATTCTTCGTCTTTCTTCCTTTCAGCGGCACGATGCCCATGCCCCTGAGCGTCTCAACAACAAGCTGCCTGTTCTCACGCAGCATGTCGCCGGCCACCGCCTCAGCCCCCACATCGTACTGGAAGTCGGCGCCCGGCTGCCCGGTACCGAGATGGGCGCGCATGCGGCTGAGGATGAGCAGCTGGACGTCCCCCGGCTTCCCCTGACCCCGCTCCCAGCGCTCCAGGGTCGGCTCGGAGATGAACAGCTTGGGGGCGAACTGGCGGCGGCTGAAGCCGAGGCTTTCGCGAAACGCACGCAGTTCCTTTGGCGACATGTGCCCGCCCTCTCGCGACTGATAAGCGTATTCATATCTAATGATGCAACAGTGTCAAGTGCTCTTTGACGAGATTGTGGCCGCTAGGCACGTAAGCCATTCGCCCGCCAGGGCTTGCTGCCCGGATTTTTCCGGGGACGGCAGCCCGGCCCGCAGGAGTTTCAAGGCGAGCGCGCGAGCCGCGAGGTTGATTCGCGGCCGGGGCGCGTTATGATGCCCCGCGGAGGCAGGGATGCTGCACAGGACGCTGGGCCGGACGGGACTGGAGGTTTCCGAGATCGGCCTGGGCACCTCCAAAGGCTTGGTCGAAAAACTCTCTGAGGCCGAGGGCCAGCGGCTGGTCGCCCGCGCTCTGGAGTTGGGCGTCAACTTCATTGACAGCGCCCGGCACTACGGGCGCGGCGAGGCCGAGGCCCGGGTGGGGGCGGCCATCGGCGGCCGGCGGGACTCCGTTTACCTCTGCACCAAGGGCGGCACCATCGCCGGCGGGGGTCGGAGCTTCGCGCGGAAGTCGCTGCTGGAGTCCATGGACTTGAGCCTCCAGAAGCTGGGCACCGACCACGTGGACATTTACCTTTTACATATGGCCGGCCCCGCACAGCTCTGCGCCGGCTGCGAGGCGATTGAAACTCTCCTGGAGCTCAAGCAAAAAGGCAGGACCCGTTTCATCGGCGCCTCGGTTGACGGCGCGGACGCCTGGCCGGCGCTGGAGCTTGAGTGCCTCGACGTCCTGGAAATCACCTACAACCTCGCCGACCTCTACGTGGAAGAGAGCTTCCTGGACGCGGCAAAGAAGAAGAACGTCGGCCTGGTGGTCAAGGAGCCGCTGGCGGTGGCCAACTTCTACCGGGAACGACCCTATCCCGCCTGGGCCGCGCACCTCTGGGAGCGCCTGCAGCACTATGACTTCCTGAAAGACGAGTCGGAGATGCCCGCGGCGGAGGTCGCCCTGCGTTTCGTGCTGGACGAGCCGCGCGTCCACACGGCGGTCCCGGCGACCTCGAAGGTCCAGCACCTGGAGGCCAACGCGGTCCTCTCCGACGGCCGGGGGCTTCCCGAGGAGTTCCGGAAGAAGATCCGCGAGTGCTACCGCAGGGCGCTGGAGGAGACCGGCTAGCAGTCCGTTGGGAAATGGGGCGCCGTGACGGCCTGCTAGGGCCTCTTCCGCCGGCCGCCGAACGTACTTGCCAAGAGGACACCTCTGAACATAATACCGCCCGCAAGGGAGCCGCCGGCGCGGCCGGGGCGCCGCGCGCGACCGGGAAGCCCGATTCCTTCAAGGGGGTGGAGGCATGAAAGTTTTCGTAAAGATCGCAGCGGCGCTGGCAGTTCTGCTCGGCGGCTGCAAGGCCGCCACCCAGGACGGCGCCGGACCCGAGCCGGCCGCCGGGCCCGCCGCCAGAGCCGGCGCGGGGGCGCCCACCTACTACATGCGCGGGGGCAAGGGCAAGATTGTCTACTCGGTGGTCGAGGGCGGCACGGGGATCGACTCGGTGCAGGTGCTGGTCTCCCGCGACGGCTGCCAGACCTGGGACAAGTACAAGACCAGCGACAAGCCCGAGGGCGAGTTCCTCTTCGAGGCCAGGGAGGAGGGGGTCTTCGACTTCGTCACCCTGGCCACGGACAAGATCGGCAACTGCGAGAAGGACGTCAGGCCCGGCACCGCCCCGGACTTCCGGGTGGTGGTCGACCGCTCCCCGCCGGCGGTCAGCGCCAAGGGCCTCAGCTCCGGGGCGCTGGCCGCGCCCGGCGCGGTCAGCGAGTACTCCTGGTCCGCCGAGGACCCCCATCTGCTGCCCGGCTCGACCGAGATCCAGGTCAAGCTCAAGGGCCAGAAGGTCTGGCGCACCGTCGCCAGGGACCTGCCCGCCAGGGGGACCGCCAGGGTGACGCTGCCCGAGGTCAGCGACGGCGTCGTCGAGGCCCGCGTCGCGGTCCGGGACCGCGCCGGCAACTGGGGCTACGCGGACGCCGGCACCGTGGCCTTCGACCGGCTCCCGCCGCGGGGCAGGATCACCGGGCCGGAGACCGCCAAGCAGCTGGATGTCGAGGTCCGCTACGAGGTAACCGACCCCGGCGCCGCGGACCTGGCCTCGGTCACCATATGGTTCACCGCCAACGACGGCCGGTCCTGGCGCAAGCTGGCCGACGCCCCGCCGGGCGGGAAGTCCGTCAAGGTCCACCTGCCCCGGCCGGGCGTCTACGGGCTGGCCCTCAGCGCCGCTGACACGGTCGGCAACCGCCTGGAAGCTCCGGCGCGCAAGACCAAGCCGAGCTTCACCATCAGCACCGCCAAGGTCGCTCCCAAGCTGGAAATCCTCAGCAAGCTGGGGGGCAAGGCTTTCTCCTCGCGCAGCGCCCTGACCATCAAGTGGAAGGTCACCGCCGGGAACCTCGGCCCGCGGCCCATCTCCATCGAGTTCTCTTCCAACGGGGGCATGAGCTGGACGACGATCGCCAGAAACCTGGGAAATACCGGCAGCTTCTCCTGGAAGCCCCGGCGGGTGGACTCGGCGCAGTGCCTGCTGCGCCTCACCGTCCGGGACATCCTGGGCAACCCGGCTCAGGAGACCACCGATCCGTTCACCCTGGACAACAAGTCGCCCCGGAGCACCGTCAGGTTCGAGCCCGTCACCGAGGGCGGGGAAAAGGACAAGCCGAAGCCCAAGCCCCGGGGCGGCGGGAAGTAGGCCTCCCGGCCCGACAGCCCGAAGACGGCAGCGGCCCGGAGGCCGGACGCGGAACGTCCGGGGCCGGCTTCTCTTGCGGACCTAAACGCAGGCGCCCTACGCCGTGTAGCCCAGGTACTTCCTGCGGCCCTCCAGCTTGAGGAGCGCGGCCAGGGCGTAGCAGCCCGTCCGGGTGTTGAGCGAGCTGCGCTTCCCGTGGGCGTAGTCCGCGCCCGTGCCGTAGAAGCCGCCGTGGAGGCGCTTGTCCCTGCGTTTCAACTCCTGCAGCGACAGGAAGTGATCCAGCGAGCGGCCGCAGGCGTCCAGGTACTTCCGCTCGCGGGTGATGCGATGAAGGTCCAGGAGTTCGATGATCAGCGTGGCCGCCGCGCTGTTCACCGCGGGCCGGCCGAAGGCCCCGCTGGGCGTCTGCTGGCGCAGGATCCAGTCCAGGTATTTCCTGGCGGCATCCAGATACCTGGCCTTCCAGGTGAGCAGGTACGCGCGCATCAGCGCCAGCGCCGTGAAGTCGTCGTTGTACTTGTGCATGTCCTGCCAGCCGACGTGGGCCTCCCCCGGACCGCGGCCGGTCAGGTCCCGCCCGGTGTCGGGGTCGACCTCGATGCGGATGGAGCCGTCCTTCTTGGGGAATATCCGCATCCAGGCGTCGGCGATGCCCAGGCCGAGGCTCAGCCACTTCTTGTCGCGGGTCGCGGCGTGGAGATCGAAGAAGAAGAGCGGGCTGCCCCCGTGAAAGGAGCCCAACTGCCAGTAGGGCTTCCGCCCGTCGGCGTAGCAGGTCCACGCCGGGTAGCGCTTGCGCAGCGCGTTGGCCCGGAACCACGCGGCGAAGAGCTTGGCCCGGCGCAGGCTCTCTCCGTCCCTGGCGAGCGTTCCCAGGTGGAGCAGCGCCCAGGCGGCGCTCAGCGCGTCCCGCGGGTGGCACCAGTCGGTCTGGGGGGTGACCTCGCGGATCATGCCGAACGTCTTCCGGCCCCGGGCGTCGGTGATCTGCAGCGACTTGAGGTACTCGCCGGCCGACCTGGCCGAGTCCAGGTATTTCTTCTCGCCGGTGCGCTTCCAGGCCATCAGCATGGCGATGACCGTCATTCCCGTGGTCCAGTTGGTGGTGTGGACCGGCTCGCCGATCCGGCCGCCGCGGACCTCGAGGCGGTTGACGTACCGGCCGCAGTCGGCGCTGGAGGCGCGGCTCACCTGGCCGGCCGCGAACCAGTCGGCCAGCTTGCGGGCGCGGGTCAGGAACTGCTGCTTGCGCGAGGACATGGGCCTACTTTCTGGGGGTCTTCCCCGAATGAGGCTGCGGCGGTTTCCCGGGAGCCTTCTCGGGAGGAGCGGGCCGCGGCCCCTGGGGGGGGCTTCGCGGGGGAGGGC
>CAZONU010000152.1:0-11292 GCA_964581145.1 uncultured Planctomycetia bacterium | reverse complement strand
GCGCGGAGCGGGCCAGGGCGTCCCCGGTCTCGGATTGGACGACCCGCGCGGCCGAAAGTGAAGCCGGCTCCGGCCCGGGCCGGGCCGCTGCCGGCGGCGCCTCGGAGGCCGGGGCCGCCTGCGGGGGCGGGGGAGCGGGGCGCGCTTCGGCCTTGGGGGCCACCAGGTCGAGGAGCAGCCGGGTCCCCGCCTCGCGGACGGCGAGAGTGAGCCTCTGGCCGACGGACAGCGTAAGCCGGCTGTCTGCCGTCACTTGCGCGCCGGCGACGTTGAGCTGGTAGCGCCCGGGGCCGAGCTGCTTGATCACCCGGGCGGCCAGGTTCTCTCCCGGCTTGAGGCCGGCCAGGAGCTCTGCGGGCAGTCCCAGGCGGTTGACGGCCAGGGCCGGCTCGGGCGTCTCGGCGGGGAGGCTGGGCGTAATCTCGGGCATTTCCGGTCTAAACTCCCGCCGGGACCGACCGATGAGAATAGGGGGAGGGGTTTCTTCCCCGGGAGGCAGGGCCTTGGACGAGATCGGTTCCGTCGCAGCAATGGCCACCGGGATGCACCAGGCCCGTATTGGGGCCGAGGTGGCCATCCGCACCATGAAGATGGCCAACGTCCAGCAGTCCGTGGTGCTCGATCTCATCCTCAAGACCATGGAAATGCTGACCACGGACTTGGGCCAGCATATCGACGTTCAGGCCTGAGCTCAGCACGTTCCTGTTCCCCTCTGGACAGATGTTACGCTCCGGACTATCCTGACGCAAGTCCAGTGCCGCGTCGAGGAGGCTGCGGATGTGACCCCCCACTCAACTACTCGGTTAAGTTCGCTCATGGTTAAGCGGCTGGCGACCTTCCTGCTCGCCGGGATACTGTGTGCCGCGCGGGCCGGCGCGGGCGAGAGCCCGAGCGTCAAGACCGGCGATCCGGCCGGTGCGGAGGACGGGGACAAGCCCGGCGCCAAGCCTGAACCCAAGGGCAAAGACAAGGGTAAGGACAAAGAGAAAGAGAAGGAAAGGAAGGAGCAGGAGAAGGCTCGGAAGCTCAAGGCCGGGATCGCCAGGCTTATCAAGCAGCTCGGCGACGAGACCTGGGACGTCCGCGAGGCCGCCCAGAAGCGCCTGCTGAAGATCGGCAAGCCGGCCGTTCCGGCGCTCAAAGCCGCCGCCCAGAGCAAGGACCTGGAGGTTGCCACCCGGGCCAAGGCCATCCTCAAGAAGGTGCTGGGTCAGGGCTGGCTGGGGGTGGAGATCCGCGACCCGGACGCGCGCGACCGCGAGGGCCGCAAGCTGCCCGAGGGCGGCGGGGCGATGGCTGTCCGGGTGCTTGAGGGGACGCCGGCGGCCAAGGCCAAGCTGGTGGTGGGGGACTTCCTCTACTCGCTGAAAGGCACGGTGATAAAGAGCTCCGGCCACCTGGTGCAGATGGTGGCCCGGACCTGGCCGGGCACGGAGGCCAAGATGGTGCTCTATCGCAACAACAGGAAGATGGAGGTGGAGGTGGTCATCGGCCGCCGGCCCAAGGAGTACGTGCGCCCGGAGGAGTGAGGTCCGGCGCGCGGGGTTGACAGGCGCGCCCTCTTCCGTACAATTGGCAGTTCAAGGGCAAACAGTCGAGGGCAGAGGCATGGCACACAAGGCAGGACAGGGCTCGAGCAGGAACGGCCGCGACTCCAACGCCAAGTACCGCGGCATCAAGGCCGGCGACGGCCAGACGGTCAAGGCCGGGTCGATCATAATCCGCCAGTGCGGCACCAAGTTCAAGCCCGGCGCCAACGTGGGCCTGGGCCGGGACTACACTATTTTCGCGCTGAAGCCCGGAAAAGTGTCGGTCAAGAACCGGGTGGTCAGCGTGGCGCCCGTCGGCTAAGCGCGAAAATCACCAGAAACGGCCCGGACCGGTGACGCCGGTCCGGTTCTCATTGGGGCTTCAGCCGGTCAGAACTGCTCGGGGGGCGCGGCCGGGTCGGCGCCCTTCTTGGGGTCGACGGGCCGGTCGGGCCTCTTGATATGCGGGCGGATTCTGACGTGGGGGATGCCCAGGCCGCCGGGCCCGGCGGTGATCAGGTGCATGGTCGCGCGCCGCGGGAAGCGCTCCAGGAACTTGCGGCGGGCCTCCTCGCCGAGAAGCTTCTTCATCTTCGCGCCGTTCACGAAGTCGGCCCAGCCGTCGTCGCCGCCGCCCAGGCCGAAGTCCAGGCCGCGCCTTTCGCCCGGCTCGCGCCTGGCGATCAGCTTCTCGGCCCAGCGCCGATTCTCCTCGCGGATCAGCTTGTTCGCTTGCTCACGCTTCTGGGCGTCCAGGCCCAGCTCGCGGGCGAGCTCTTTGTCAATCTGGGCGGCACCCATCAGGGAGACGCTGACCGCGTTGCCCTGCTTGTCCTTGAGGCTGAAGCGCTGGGTGCGCCGGCCGTCAAGGGCCACCACCCGGCCGGGACCGCCGGGCACGAAGCGCTCCATGCCCCGGAAGAGGCCGGGCTCCGGGCGCCGCTTCCCGGCGGCGGCCAGGCGGCTCTCCGCCCCGTTGCGCCACTTCTCCAGGGCGGAGACGGAGCTTTCAATCTGCTGCAAATTGCTGGACACCTCGCCCAGCCTTCGCTGCATGTTTCGGATCTGTTTGTCTTGGCGGTAGTCTTGGTCAGAAGAGTTCAACATTTGCAGAACCAGGGTCTCTCGGACCTTCTGCCGCGCGGAGCGCTCGGCCAGCGCCCAGCCGACGGCTCCGGCCAGGGCGAATATCAGGGCGGCGATGGCGGCGGTCTGCCAGTGTTTCATCAGGGGCCTCCCGATGGAAAAGGCGCGCACATCTTCAAGGCTATTCTAGGCGCCCGATATTGCGGCGAAAAGCGAGAAATCCGGCCGGGCGGGCGCCCGGCTGTTGCGGTCCTGCCGGGACCGCCGTCCTCCCCGGCTACTTCCGGACGGTGACCACAGCCCGCGCGGGCCGGCCGGGGACGCCGAAGGCGCTGACCATGCGGGCCTCCAGGGCGTTCTTTCCGGGCGAGAGCTTCCAGGCGAAGCCGGGCTTGGCCTCGGTCCACTCGCCGGCGTTCCTGCGCGCCTCGTAGCGGGCGGGGTGGGGCGCGTCGGTTTCCAGCAGCACGCGCAGGGCGCCGGTTTCCCTGGAGCGGGCCAGGTGGATGTTGACCGTGTTGACGGTGAAGTCCATGTCCCCCCGCCGCGAGGTGTAGAAGGAGAACCAGGGCAGCGGCTCCTTCCTGGGGTGCAGCCAGCGCAGGGCCCCGTCGTACTTGAAGCCGGTGGTGCCGTGGCCCGGCTCGTGGGGCGCGGGGCTCTCCAGGTAGTTGCTGCGCAGGGGCAGCCAGAAGCGGGTGAACCAGGCCAGACTGCGGTTCGACTCGGGCTTGGACTTGTTCTTCCTGCCCCACACCTTGCGGACCTTCTGCCTGGGCGTGCCTGCGCGGGTGCCGTCCCAGGCCATGCTGACCGCGGCCATGCTGGCCGGCTCCCCGTCCAGCTCGAAGTAGAACCGGCCGGAGGGGTCGAAGGCCACCCAGGTGCCGGGTTCGTCCACCCAGGCCTCGGCGATGGCGTGGCTCCAGATGCAGGGCCGCGCCGGGTAGCCCAGGGCGGTGGCGCACTGCACGAAGAAGGCCCCCCGGTTGGTGCACATCTGGCCGGTGAGCCGGTCCTTGCCCCGGGCGTTGTGCCAGAGGGTCAGCGCGTCCCAGCTGTTCAGGACCTTGAGCCTGCCGCCGGCGTTCCCCCCGAAGGAGTCCCTGGTCCACTTGGCGATGGCCAGGAGCTGCTCCACGCCGCGCGCCTTGCCCTTGACCACGTCGTCCAGCTTGGTGTGCTCGCGGAGCAGCCGGAGGCGTTCGGTGTTCGCGGCGTGGGCGAAGGGGTGGGAGGAGCGCACGATGGGAGGCTGCTCCAGCTTGCAGGACTCGATCGTGAGCCCGGCGGGCAGCCGCCGGGGCCTTGCCTCCGCGGTGACCTTCACCCCGGCCAGACGCGGGGCCTTCATCCTGTCGGGGGCGGCGGAGAGCTGCGCGCGCCACTGCAGGAAGCGGAAAGCGCCGGAGGCCAGCTCCCTGCCCCGGGCCCGACCGCGGGCCAGCTCTTCGATCTTGCACCAGGGGGTCCAGGTGCCCGGATGGTAGGCGGGCGTGGAGCCCAGCCGGGCGGCCAGCTTGAGCCCGGCCCCCTCGGGGACCTCGCCCTGGCGCTCCAGCTTGAGGCCGACTATCTCTGCCGGGACGGTTATCGGGCCGGTGCCGCGCGGCCAGAGGTCCACCGGCTCGCTCTCGACCCAGCCGCCGGCCGGGTGGCGCCCCAGCGCCAGGCGCACGATGTACTCGCCGTTGATGTTCCCGGCCCGCGAGAGGCGGTCGTAGTCCCAGGTGGCCCCGCCGTCGCGGCTGACCGCGCTGCGGTTCGGATACAGGGACTGCTCGATCAGGAAGCGCCGGCTCTCGCCGGGCTTGGAGCGCAGGACGACCGTGTTCACCCCTTTCCTGAGCAGCTTGGGGTCGAGGGGCACGCGCTCCCAGCCGCCCTGCCAGTACTCCCGGTAGGGCTTGCCGTTCATGTGGCGCATCTTGTGCCCCTTGGGGAACTTGTCCTCGGGATAGACCCCGCTGTAGGGCCGCGCCCGGATATGGACCCGGGTGTAGGGCGGAAGCTGCTTTCCGTTGAAGTTGACCAGCACCCGGCCGTTGGTGAAGACGCACAGCTCGGCGGCGCGCGCCTCGGTCGAGTCCAGGACGAACTCCTTCTTGGCCCAGACGCTTGCGCCTACGCTCTCGGCGGAGACCTTCGCGCGGGAGTGCACCGTTCGGCCGATCTCGTACTGCACCAGGTCGCGGTCGATCAGGGTGAGCCCGCCGCGCGGGGCGGGCCCGACGGTCTTGCCCCGCCGGCAGCCGGCCACGTCCCCGGCGCTCCAGGCGGCGGCCACGGATTTCGTCTGGGGAGTCTTGCCGGGCCCGGTCCTGACCTGGGCGCCCCGTGCCGCCCCGGCCAGGACGGCGAAAGCGACCGCCACGCTTGTGATCCGCAAGATGGTTCCTCCTCCCCCGGGCCGGCGGCCCCGCCCGGCTACCTGACCTCCACCTCGACCAGGTTGCTCATCGCGCTGCGGTTGCCTGCGGCGTCCCAGGACCTTATCGCGAAACAGCGCTTCCCGGCCGAGACCCCCTCCACGACCATGGACTGCCTGCCGGCGGCGGGCTTGGGCTCGCCGGTCACGTTATTGGCCGCCCACCAGTTGGCGTGGGTTTTGGCCTGTTTGCGCCAGTCGATGCGCTCGAGCATGGGCTGCTCGGCCCACTTGACCTGGTAGCGCGCCGGCGCGCCGGCCGGCGCCGTCCAGGAGAGCTTGACCCTGCCGCGGCCTATCTCTTCGGCGGCCAGGTCCTTGACCGCGGCGGGGGCGTCCCGGTCGGCGCGCTCGGGGTAGTGCCGGAGGTAGGTGAAGTCGGTGTGGGGGTAGGCCTTCTTGCTGAGCCCGTCGCAGGACTTGCGGAAGCGCGGCTCGCCCGTCTGCCGGTGGGCCCAGGCCATTACCCAGCTGAGGTTGCCGTAGCTGACGTGCCTTCCGTCCTTGTCGGCCCTGGCCCTGGCCTCGGCGATGTGTGCCTTTTGTTTTGCGGGATCAATGGGAATCTCGTAGTTGTAGCCCCACGGGCCCAGGGAGGACTCGGCCAGGATGAAGTCGGCCATGCCCAATATCTGGTCGAAGGCGCGCTCGTCGCCAGTGAGTTCCCAGCAGGTGCGCAAGCCGGCCATCAGATAGGCCATCATGAAGGGCTTGTCAGCGCCTTTGGGCCCGAACCTCTTGACGATCGAGGAAACGCGTGTGTTCGGCACGTAGTAGCCGCGTTCCTTGTTGACGGTTTTCCAGCAGACCGCCGCGTAGTCCCGGATCGACTTGAGGAAGGCCTCCTCGCCGGTGATGCGGTAGACCTCGCAGATGTTGGTCAGGGGAAGAGCGTCCACGCGGGTTTCGCCGATCCTGCCGCCGCCCTTGCGCCAGTCCACGTAGAACCGGGTGAAGATGCCAATGTCGCGCGCGGCTTCCAGCGCCAGCGGGTCGCCGAACAGCCGCCAGCCGTCGAATACTTCCTGGGCGCAGAAGTGCTGGTTGTTCCAGGCCATGTAGCCGTGGTGCCAGGTCCCCGGGCGGTACGTGCCGGTCTTGCGCGGCGGGGAGCAGTAGCCCCACCGGATCAGCCCCTTGTCGCGCGGGTACTTGTAATCATCCACCCAGAAAGGGGTCATGCCCGCCGAGTGCATCGCCGTGCGGTAGAGCCGGTAGGCGCCGTGCGGGTTCCCGCTAAGTGCGAAGGAGCGCAGGTTGGCCCCGTGATAGCGCCGGCGGATGCGGTCGCTGAGGTTACCGCCGAAAGTGACCCAGTTCCGGCCGGTGCCCTTGCGGGCCGTCACCACCCCGCCGGCGAACTTTCTGGGCGGGTACCTGGAGGGGGACTTCTTGATCACGCCGGTCTGGAGGTACCAGTCGGCCGGGGCGTGGGCCAGCAACGGGTAATCCAGGGTTTTGCTGGCCGCTTCGGCATCAGCGGCGGAAAGGGGCTTGGAGGACAGACGGAAGGAGAGGTCGTGCCACTTGCGCTGGCAGTCGTCCAGCCAGTGGAGCCCCCCGTAGCCCTTGGAGTACTTAGGCCACAGGCGCGCGATCAATCTGCCTGGGGCGACCTCCAGGGCCTTGGGGTAGTGCTCGTGGAAGTTGCGCACGCACACCAGCGCGCCGGGGCCTCCCCCGGAGAGCGTAGCCCAGCCGGCGGCGAAGTTGCCGGAGCCCTTTTCCTGGCCGCCGACGAACACCTTGTGGCCGCGGAACTGTGGTGTGCCCGCCTTGGCCCGGACCTTGTCCTTGGTCCAGTCCATGACTATGGCGTTCCACCACGGACGCCCGCCGGCGAATTCCTGCCACTTCTCGGTGCCGTCGGAGGCCTGGTAAAGGTAGGCGTTGCCCTGGCCGGAGACGGACTTGCCCCACTCGCCGCCCAGCAGCCAGTCCTTGGCCCCCTTGATCTCAGGCGGCTGCCAGACGACAGAGAAGTCCCTGAAATAAAAGGGCCCGACCAGCTTGTTGGGCGTGTTCTTGAGCACCACCGTCATGTCCCAGCGCTTCTTACCCGCATAGGCGTAGACCCAGGCGATGAAGCCGAACTTCTTGTGGTCCGTGGGGCTCTCGGCCCTGAGGCAGGCGCGGACCGGGCCCTGCTCCCACACGCTCCACTTGATGGCCTGGCCCTTGGTGTCGATCTCTTTGCCCTCGGGATCCGTCAGCACCAGTTTGAAAGGCGCAGTGAAGTCTTTCTTGAACTGGAGCCCGCCCATCTGGTAGTCGTCGCCGGCCTTCTCGACCTTCACCGGCTCCGCCGGTGCGGGGTTCTTGCCGGGTCTGAGATGGTAAACGGCCTTGCCGCCCTTGGGCACGTCGGCGGGGAAGGTGACCAGCAGCCACTTGACCGAGAGGTCGTCCCTGCCCTCGGCCTTCTCGCGCCAGCGCTCCAGGACCCTGAACTGCGCGGGGACGGCCTGCCCGCCAGCGGCAAAAACGGCGATGTTCTCCGGCTTGTGGAGCAGGCCGCAGGGCAGGGGCACGCCGGTGGAGCAGATCTCAGCTTTGCGCGCGACGCCGGCGGCGTCGTAGATGGTCAGGGGCACGTCCAGCTTGACGGCCTCGCCTGCGAAGCCCGCGGCGCAGACGGCGGGAAGCAGCAGGGCCAGAAGCTGAACTCGGCGCACCGATCACCTCCGGAAGTGATTGTGGCTGGCGATTGATCCCTCACAGATAACTTACACCGCGCCGGCTGCCCTGTCGAGCAACTTGTCCGAACATCAGGTTGTCTGGTGCCAGGCTGCGATGCATGCAAGCTGTCCGCGATCCAAACCGCGCGGCCGGGATGGAGCCCAGTCGCTGTCCGCCCCGCGTTTTGTATTAACGCCACGGCCCTGCGGCGCAAGTGCGCGGCGCGGGCGGGCTTGTGACCTATCCAACCATCTGCGCGCCACTTGAATCCCCCTCGGCGGGGAGGTTTCTGTCAAGTCTGTCAAGCCCCGTCAAGATAACCGGTCGCAATTGTGGGCAAAGCGTAGTCAACACCGCCGGCAGGTGCTTGGCTTGCTCGCTCCAGTCGATCAGGACCGTGTGCGAATACTGCTCGGTCATGCGGCTGGTGCTGTGCCCCAGGCGCCGGCGGGCAACGTCGATGCTCCCCGTCGCCGCGCAAAGCCACGTGGCGGCGCTGTGCCGAAACAGGTGACACTTGACCCCCTGGACCCCGGCGGCCGCCCCCAAAGCGCTCAGCGCCTTATAGAGCGAATTGACCGTCCAGGGCGGGCCGTCCGGGCCCCGGGGACCGAACAGGAACCCGTCCTTGCGCTTCGGCTGGCCCTCCAGCAGCCGGCGAAGCCCCACGGTCAGGGGGACCACCAGGAAATCCTTGACCTTGCTCCTGGAGACGCACAAACCCTCCGGCTGGAGGTCCTCCCGGCGCAAACCGCAGAACTCATTGGCGCGCAAGCCGGTGACCACCAGGACCGCCAGCACGTCGCGCAGCGCCGGCCCGGCCGCGTCCCACAACCGCCGGAACTCCTCACCCGAAAGCCAGCGGGCGCGCTTCCTGTCCAGCTGGGGGCGGTCCACTGCGGCGCAGGGGTCCACGGCCGCCAGCCGGCGCTTGACCGCCCAGCGGAACAGGGTCCCGAGCACCGCCAGCTCCTTGCGGATAGTGCTCGGCCCGATGCTCGCGGCGCGCTCGGCCTGCCACTGCTCAACGTCGTCAGGCGTGACCGTCCGCGCCTCGCGGTCGCCCCAGCGGGGCACAAGGTCACGGACCAGCACCCGGTCGACCTCCCGCATGTAGCTCTCGCTGCGCTTGCCGCCGCGCTTGGCCGCCGTGAACCGGTCGACGACCTCCCGGAAGCTGCACTCCTGCAAACCCTCATTGGCCCGGGTCAGGCAGTCGGAGATCATGCGCTCCACCTGGGCGACGACGCTCCGGCCCTCGCGGTCGGCCAGCTCTTCGACCTTGGCGTAGACCTCGCGGGGCAGCCGGACCTCGGGGTTGTCGCTGCCGCCCTGCTCCGCCCACTCCTGCCGCTGCCGGGCCAGCCACGCCTTGACCTGCTCCCTGGTGCCCGGGACTATCTTGCGAATGCGCCGGCCGGAGCGCCCGCCGATGTAGCAGTCCACCCGGCAGCGCGGGCCTACGCGGTCCGGGGCCAGCTCGCGAACGGCAGGCTTACGCTTCCGCCGGGCCATCGGCCGCCCCCTTCCCGCGGAGGTGGTCGAAGCTACGCCGGAACAGCGGCCCCAGCTCGCTCAAGTGCTGGAACTCTTCGGCGGCCAGGAGCCCCGCGGCCTTGTGAAACTCGCCGGAGGCGGCCAGGGAATTCGGGCCGGCCGGCGCGGGCAGCACCGCACTGCCGTACTTCTCGCGGAGGCGGCACATTTCGTCGAAAAGCTCAGAGCGCCCGAAGAAGCTCCCCGGCTCTTCGCGCTCGGCGGCCATCGACCAGAGTTCCAGCGCCAGCGACCTGAGATAATCGTCGATCTGTTGAACGTCGTAACCAAGGGCCATCAGCCGACCGCTCCCCGCACCGCTGCGGGCTGCTCGCCGCGTGCGCGACGCAGCTTGCGGCCCCACAGCCGGCAGTAGTGCGCCTGGGACTCCAGGTCCTTGGCCATCCTTTCAAGCTCCCCCGGCACGGGCAGCTTGACCCGAAGCTTGTTGAGCCTCCGCGCACCCTCGCGGGCCAGCTCTTCCTGCTTCCTGGCCTCATCGATGATGCTGTCCCGGCTCCGGGCCTCGAGGGCCAGCTCCAACAGCCGGGGCGCCATCTGGCGCAAGTAGCTGAGCCCGTCCCGCGCGGCGACCGGCCCGTCCTCTTTGACCAGCGGCTCGAAAGCGCGCAGCGCCTCAAGCGCGGACTCCGCGAAGCCCTGGAGCTCGCGGGCCTCGGGCATCGCCGCCCCGATCCAGTCGGCGAGGTCCATAACTAACACCTCGCGGATGCCCTCCACCGCCGCGGCCACAACCTGGGCGTCCTCCGTTTCCAGGCGTTTGCTCAAGGCCTCCACCTGTTCCACTGCCGGCCGGGTACTGACTCCATCGGATCTCATGATTCACCTCCACCAAAAAGGCGGGCGGCCTGGGCACCGCTGCGAGGGTGGAGGCTCGCCGCGGGCCAGACCGCCCTGATTGTCCTGTCGTGCTCCACCAGCTCCACCTTTCAAGCACCCACTATAGTCTACTACGGGTGCAGGCTTAAGTCAAGGGCCTTTTTTCTCCTTTTCCCCAGCCGCCCGGACCGTTAGAATTCGGGCCATGCCCGGCCGAAAGCCACGAAAGAAGCTCACCAGCTCGCTGACCTTGCGCCTGCCCGGCGAACTGCACCGGAAACTGAAAGACCTGGCCGGCCGCGAAGACCGCTCGGTCAACGCCCAGGCCATCCGCGCCCTCGAAAGCTACCTCACCGACCCCGAATCCGCCGAGCGCCACCTCCGGGAGAAACAGGGTCGGGGCTAGCACTGCAACGCCCTCCCCGTCCGGTAGGCCCACAACTCGCAGCCCTTTTCGGCGCAGCCCTGGACCTCGGCCGCCGTCGCCAGGCAGTCCAGGCACTTGCGCCGGATCCGCCTTAGGCGGTTGACCCGCCGGGTCCCGGCCCGCACTCCCATCCGCAAGGGCCACAGCGGGCACCGGGTGGTCCGCTCGCCGCGCGCCGTCGGCTTGCCGTTGCTGGGGCACTCCCTTACGAAAAGCGCCTGGCCGCCCTGGCAGCGCAGACAGTAGGTCCGAATCAGCCTGGCGAACTTGCGCCAGCGCCTACCGGACGCACGTTGCGGATCAGCGAGAAAACCGGCCTTGACCGGTGTCGATTCGAGCTCCAGAATCGTCGTTGAGGCATCGGCCGGGGCGTTGGGCCCAAGATGCGGAGCGGGGCGCGGCTGGAAGGAGGGGTCTCTACCTTGCCGCGGCTGCGCCGAATCAGCCTGGCCGCGCCCCTGAGTTTCGGTGCCCGACCGGTCGGGCAGCTGATTTTTCGGGGTGCTATCGGTCCGGCCACCGGGAGGGCGCGCGTCCTGGGGCATCGAGCGGCGACGCTGTACGTCACCCTGCCGAGGGTCAACCGAAACTGCGGGACTTACGACTGCGGGCGCAGCCGCCCCCCCGGTTCCGGCCGCTGGCCCGCGAAGCTCCTGGGCGATTTCTGGGGCCGTCACGGTGTCACTCCCGCGCGCTCGGCGGCCGCGCGCACGCGGGCCAACGCCTGGTTAACATTGGCCACCGAACAGCCCAGGCGCTCGGCGGCC
>CAZONU010000151.1:826-11340 GCA_964581145.1 uncultured Planctomycetia bacterium | reverse complement strand
CGCGCGCCTTGGGGCTCAGCCCCCTGCGGATCGTCCTGCGCCACGTGCTGCCCAACTGCCTGGGCCCGGTGATCGTCGCCGCTACGCTGCTAGTCGGCGGGAACATCCTCGGCGAGGCGGGGCTGAGCTTCCTGGGCCTGGGGGTCAACGCCCCCTACCCCTCCTGGGGCTCGATGCTGGCCGACAGTCGCGATTTCTTCACGGCCAAGCCGTGGCTGATGGTCTTCCCGGGCGTGGCCATCACCCTGGCGGTGCTGGGCTTCAACCTGGTCGGCGACGGCCTGCGCGACGCCCTGGACCCGCGCGGGGCGGAGGTTGGCACCGGCGGGAAGCGCTGACCGTGACTCTTTCCCCCCTGAGCGACCGGCGCGAGGTGGTCGGCGCGGTTCACGTGCACACCCGGCACTCCGACGGGGGCAGCACCACCGCGGAGACGGTCGCCGCCGCCGCCGAGAACGGGCTGGACTTCGTGGTCATCGCCGACCACGACACGCTGGGGGCGCGCGCGAGCGGCGAGGAGGGCTGGCACGGGAAGGTGCTGGTCGCGGCGGCCTCGGAAATATCGACGCGCAGGAACTACTGCCACCTGGTGGCCCTGGGACATGCCACGACGGTCCCCAGGTTTTCTCTGACGGTGTGCGGGGCGCTGGAGAGAATACGCGGCGAGGGCGGCGCGGCGCTCCTGGCCCACGCGGACGGGCGCGGGCTGGGGGGAAAAGGCCCCTCCCGTCAGGACTGGCCCTACTGGTCGCACCCCTACCTGTCGGGCGCGGAGATCTGGAGCTACCTTCAGGACTGGGGGAAGAGTTTCCGGCTGCTCCGGCCCTCCAGCTATCGGCTGGACCTGGTGGCCGAGCGAATCAAGGGGCCGCCCGATTGGCTTCTGGCCTACTGGGACGCCGAGGCCGAGGTCCGCCCCTTCGCCGGGCTGGGGGCGAGCGACAACCACGCCAAGCGGCTTTTCCCCTTCAGGCGGTGCTATTTCCCGCACAGGGCGCTCATCGGGCGGCTGGTCGACCGCGTCCGGCTCGCCGAGCCGCTTTCCGCGGACGGAGCAGGGGCGGCGAAGCAGTTGATGGCGGCGCTGGCCGCCGGGCGGCTGATCTTCGCGCGCGACGAGCTGGCTTCCTCGGGAGGTTTTGACTTCCGTGCTGACCTTCCGGACGGCCGCGCCCTGCGTTCGGGCGAGAGCGCGGAGTTCTCCCCGGGTGCGCGTCTCGTGATTGAGAGTCCCGTCGCGGCCGAGCTGCGCGTCTGCCGGCGCGGGGAAGTGGTCGCCTCCGCGACCGGGAAGAGGCTGGAGCATCGCCCCGAGGAGCCCGGCGCCTACCGGGCCGAGGGCCGGTTCAATGGCAAGGCTTGGGCCTTCAGCAACCATGTGCGGCTGGTGGCGGGAGAGAAAGCCGACTGACGGGGCGATCTAGTCGCCCATATTGGCCTTGGCCTCGTGGTTCCAGCGCATCCAGAGGACCCGCCTGGTGCCCGCGTCGTAAACCGCGTGCAGGCGGCGCTCGGACATGGTCCGCCGCTCGGCGTCGTCCGCGACGGTCCGGCCCAGGACGTAGATGTGATAGAACCGCGAGACGAACTTGACCTCCGCGCCCCAGGTGGCGACAGGGTCGGTGCTGGTGGCCTGCCCCTTGGTGTGATCTCCTCCGTCGGAGTCGTCGAAGTCGTAGGTGTAGACGCCGGAGGATGCCGCTTGGTCCAGTTGGCTTTCGGCGTCGGAGTTCGTTCCCGCCAGGCTGTTGAGCAGGTCGTTGAGTTGCTCCTCGTTCAACTTATCGTCCTTCGCCTCATACGTTGGAGGCAAGTTGCTCGGTGGCCCGTTCCAGGCCGTCTGGCCTAGTTCCACCAACGCCTTCTCCATTTCCTTGCGGCTCTTGAAGGGACGGTTGCTTATCAACTTGTCCGCCACCCGGTCGGCGTAGAGTACGCCGGTCCCGTCATCCTGGTTGAGACCAGGGACATTGAGGACCACCGCCTTGAGAACATCCCTTCGGGCCGTGTTTACGTTGACTGCGGGACGCTCCCCAGCCGAGAGCTTGCGCGGGTAAGTGGTCAGCGCGCTCTCGGCGGACTTCATCTCATCCTTGTCGGCCAGAGAAAATGTCGCCCTCATCTGCCCGAGCGACCACAACGGCTCGACTCGTGAGACAATATCGGCGGCTATCGTCTGCGCCCGTGCGTCTCCGTGCTCCACCGTGAAGAGGCTCTTGTATATCTCCTGGATATCGGCGTCCGTGAGCAAAGCCGGGTTTATCCAACTCTTCGGGCCAGTGCGCAGCTTGCCGTCGAGGTCGGCCACCGCGACGTAGTACTCGGCGGCGAAGCCGCGGGTGCACTTGAGCCGCCTGACGTCGCCATCGGACCCGGACAGGCGCGGCATCGGCCAGCGCCGACCTTTCATGCGCCCGTCGCCGTAGTGATCGACCCAGGAGGTCGGGCAGAGGTCTTCCTTGCGGACGCCCAGGGGCTCGTCTTTCTCCCAATAGGCGTGCCACTTGTCCTCGTCATCGAGGTCGGAGTAGAGGTCGCAGGTCAGTTCTATCCGGTAGATCGCCGCGGCCAGACCGCTGCGGCAGGCGGCCTCGGCCTGGACGCCGCGCAGGCCGTTGGTGGCCGCGCGCGACTCCAGCCGGGCGGTGATGATGAAGGCGGTGGCCACCAGGGCCAGCACGGCCACCAACGCCAGGGCGAGGATGAGAACGGAGCCGCGCCTCCGGCAGCTCTTCCGCTCCCGAACCTCGAACCCCGAACCCCGAACCCCGGTCATCAGTTCTCCTCCGAACCGGGCCGGAGCGTGACCGTGAAGTGCCGGAAGGCGGGACTGCCGCCCGGGTCGGCCAGCTTGAGGGTGACGGTAACGGTGGCGGGCAGCTTGCCGGCGGACAGGCCGTCCGGGTTGGGGATCGTGCTGAATTCTATCTCCTCGACGCCCTCGGCCAGGAGACCCTTGTCCGGCCAGGTCGGCCCCGGCGGATCGTCAGGCGGCCCCCCCCCCATGATGTCGGAAACCTCGCGATAGAGCTTGCCGTTTTCCACGTAATACGCCACCGTGCAGTAATCGACCTTGCCGGGGTTCTCGGTGGCGGTCAGAAACGTGAGTTTGTGGAAAACCTTGCTATCCCCCGAGCCCTCGGTATCCTCGGGCTTCCAGTAGTCGATCAGGTTCGTGTCGCCCGCGACGTAGAGCCCTTCGAGGTCCCGGCCCAGGCGGTTATTGATCCCCCGGGCGGTCTCGTGCAGGAAGAGCAGCTTCTCGCTGCGGCGCTTGAACTTGCTGACGTTCACGTAGACGGCCACGCAGATGCCGAAGAGGGCTGCCGAGATGGTGATGGCCACCATGATCTCGACCAGGGTGAACCCGCGTCGCTTCGTGCTCACGGCTTGCGGTTCTCCAGCTTGGAGCGCATGTAAAACAGCGTCTGGCGCGTCTTGGCCGCGGAGTCCGGCGCGGACCCCCAGGCCACGCTGGGCTGGCCGGGGTTGCGGAACACCCAGACGTCCACGCTGTAGAGGCCGACCGCCGCGTCGTAGGAGTGCGCCCGCCACAGCCAGCCGTAGGTCTCGTCCGTGCCCCCGCCCCTCCGGCGGTAGCCCGTCTGTTGGTAACCGGCGGGCCCGAGCTTCAGATCGTTGGGGCTGGTGGCATTGTACGTGAAGGAAAGCGCGCCGCCGTTGGCTTCCCTGGCAACCTCGGCGCTGTAGAGCGCGTCGGCCAGGGCGGTGCGGGCTAGGTCCGCGGCGAGGGTTCTTTCGCGGGCGAAGTTCGCGCTGCGTCCGGCCGCGTACATGACTCCTATGGTTCCCGAAACGGCGACGGCCAGCACGAAGATGGCTATCAACAGCTCCAGCAGCGTGAAGCCGGCGCGGCTCTCCTTCGCCAAGGCTTCGGCGGCGGCCGTCCACAGCTTCAGCGAAGGAGGGCGGCTTCCTGCGCCGCAAGGGCTCCGGCGGCCAGGCCTCACTTCGCGACCCTCTCCACGCTCACCTGGCCGTTGGCCGGGCTGACCTTGATCCTGTACTCGTCGTCCTTCTCGCCGCGGACCGTCACCGTGAAGCTGCCCGAGCAGGAGCCGTCCGGCCGGAACCACAGCGCGCCGTCGGCAGGCAGGGGCGGGCGAAAAGATACGCCCTCGGGCAGCAGTTCAACCCGGTCGGGCTTGCTCTTGCTCCCGGTTAAGCCCGAGTATATGCGCACCTCGTCGGGAGCGGTCGCGGTCTCGAAATCCACGCTGTAGATCGCGCTCTGGGCGATGGCCAGGCTCCGCGCGCTGCGCAGCGCGCCGGCCACCGAAGCGGAGGCGGCCTTCATGCGCCCCTGGCGGCGCATCGGCCCGATGGTGGGGATGATGATGGCCATTAGCAGTATGAGGATGGCCAGCACCACGGCCATCTCGGTGAGCGAAAATCCCCGGCTGCCGCCAGTCAAGACAGGCTTCCTCCCCAAGGGATTATAAACCACCGGGGGGCCGGCGGGGTCAATCTCCCCTCAGGGCAGGCCTCTTCCTGACGGAGCGGAGCTCCACCAGCCCGTGGCGCTCCAGGAAGCTGAAGTATTCCAGGTAGTTTTCCGCATTGTTCGCCGACTCGCCGGTGTCCAGGCCCCCCAGGCGGACCGCTTCCGCCAGCGTGCGCTCCCCGTCGCAGCGAAAGAGGATGTTGGTCAACCGCGTCCCCCACCGCGGGCTGGAATGACCCTCGCGCGCCTCCGGGGGGACCTCGTCCAGAGTGATCACCCCGGCGACCTTGCGTACGGGGATGAGCTTCTCGGCCTCCGCCCACCAGTCGGGCCGCCCGGGCGCGGCCGGCTGGGGTGCCTCCTCACCGGCCTCGTCGGCCAGTCGGGCGGCTAGCTTGAGGAGGTAGGCCGCCTCGAGCTTGGCCTGTTTCTTGAGCCCGGCGACCATGGGCCGCACCGCCGCACGGAACTCGCGCCGCTCGGTGCGCGCCGCGAACTTCTGGGCGCTGCGGACCCGCTCGGCGGCCACGTCCCGGTGGTAGCGCAAGTGCTCGGCGGCCAGGCCCAGGATGTTGCCGCACCGGGCCGGCTCCGTGCGGCGCAGCTTGGCTGCGAAGGCGGACCCGATGCGCGCCAGCCGGCGGCGCCCGTCGGAGGCGGCCTCCTCGGCCAGCCACTCGGCCTCCGGTGAACCGGCCGAGGCCAGGTAGTAAGCGTAGCTGGCCGCCAGGGTGGTAACCCGGGCGGTGGCCTCGGGATCGATCTTGTCGACGGTGTCCGCGGTGGTGTGCCAGAACCTGTCCTTGCCGCCGAGGTACACGGTGGGAACGCCGATTTCGGGGTCGCCGATCGCGCTGTCGCAGGGAGTGAAAGCGGTTGTGAACCAGGAGAAGTAGGGGTCCCGCTTCCAGAGGTAGTTCCCGCACAGCCGCCGGATGAGCGTGTCGGCCACCGAGGGGTTGGCTCCCGGGGTTAGCGAGACGGGCAGGGGCATTTCCGTCTTGCGCTGGTCGCCGCCCACGCAGTCCAGGTTGAGGCCCGCCAAGGTCCGGCGCACCAGGCGCGGGTTCATGCTGACGTAGGCCATTGACCCGTAGCATTCGCCCATGAACAGCCACCTGAGCGAGCGCTGCGGCTCGGGGAGCTTGCCCTCGGAGATCAGCTTGGCCAGCACCCGGGCGGCCTCCAGCATCACCGCGCAGCCGGAGGCGCTGTCGTCGGCGCCGATCTCGAACTGGTGGCCGAGGGTGAGTATCTCCTCGCTGCCCCGGCCCCTGAGCAGCCCGGTGGCCGCGGGGAGGATGCCCTCGTACAGGCGGCTGTCCACCAGCGCGCGGGCCCGGACGGTTCCCTCTCGCAGCAGCGCCTCGAACTCCTCGCCTTGGGCGGGGGTGAGCACGAAACACCACATGGGCGTGTCTTTGGCGGTAAAGACCCAGCCGCCGGGGTCGTCGGCCCAGCCGTTGATCCAGAAGCGGTTGTGAGGCAGGTATTCCCGCGCGGGGCTGAAGCTGGTGATCACCCCGGCCACCTTGGCCTTGATCAGGAAGGGCTTGATGCTCCGCGGGCTGGCGGAGGTGTAGACGATCTTGCCGGCCAGCTCCCCCTCGCGGAGGGGCCTTTCGCCGTCGGGCCCGCCCATCTTGTAGTCGGGTTTCCTGGAGACTCGATTGGGCTTAGCCAACAGCGGTCCAACCACCTCGGCGGTGACCCCCTCGGGGCCAGTGGGGCCAGACCACATGGCCACGGCGTTGGGGTCCTGCGAGCGCCGGCAGAGCACCTTGCCCTTGACCGCCTCGGGAGCGACAAGCTCCAGGGAGGCTTCGCGGCAGTCCCAGGCCAGGGGCATGGTCCAGTCGCCCATGCGGCTGGTGCCGTCGGCAGGCTGTTCAAGGAGGCGGCTTTCCAGGCCGCAGTCGGTGAGCTTCTTGACCACCAAACGGGCACTTTTCGCGAACTTGGGGTAGGTGAAGTGGCGATCGAGGTTCTGAATGGCCTCGATGTTGGCCAGCAGCTCGCCGGTGGAAACCTCGTTGTCAATCAGCGCAGTGATTTCGCCAAGGTGCACGTCTATCTCTCCCGGAAAAGGGCGAAAAACCGCCGTTGCACATGTGCATTCTAGGAGCGGGGGCAGAGGAGTCAAGGACATGAGGAAGGACATGAGGATGGAGAGTCGGACAGTTCCCGTTTAGCGCGTCTGCCGCTCCGGGGCGTCTTCCTCTGCAAGCCCGCCCGCGCGCCATGCGCGCAGAGGAGGTGAGCAGGTGATAGGTGAACAGGTGAGAAGCGAGCCTGCGGCCTACTGCTCAACTGTTCAGGCCACCACTTGAGAATGCTCGCCTGCGGACCTCCGGTCAACTGCTCAACTGATCACCTGGCGGGCAAGTTGCAGCAGTAGTTCCTGATAGCGCCTGCCGCAGGCCATGACGATCAGCCGCCGTTCGCTCTCGCCCAGGCTGCCCAGCCGCACCTCCAGGCGCTCGGCGGGAAGCGCGCCCTCCACCCGGTCGGCCCACTCCAGCGCGGCGACCATCCCCGGCGCGGAAAGCTGCCTGACCAGGTCCGCCTCCTCGAACTCCTCGGGCCCCCGCAGCCGGTAGGCGTCCAGGTGCCGCAGCGCCAGCCCGCCCGACGACTGGCGGGCAAGCCGCTTCCCCTGATATACTCGTTCCAGGACGTACGTGGGGCTGGCCACCTCATCCAGCGGACACCCCAGACCCCGGGCCAGGCCGCGCACGAAAACCGTCTTGCCCGTGCCCAGCTCGCCGATGAGGCACACCAACTCCCCACCGGAGAGCAATCCGCCCAGCCGCTCGCCCAGCGACTCGGTCTCCGCGGCGCTGCGAGTGACGATCTCCACGGCCGGGCCTTCGCTGTGCGCTTCACCCTTCACGAAAGACGCTTCATGCCTTGACGAGCTTGCCGCTCTTCGCCGCCCGCTCGCCGAGGGCCCGTTCGAACGCGTTGCGGGTGTCCACCACCAGCGGCGCGCCCTCCAGGATGGCGCCATAGTCGAAGGCTTGGTGGTCGGTGACCAGAACGGCGACATCGAAGCTGCCCAACGCCTCGGGGGTCAGATCCACGGACTTCATGTGCAGGGCGTGGGCCCGGGTGGTGGGCACGACCGGCACGTGGGGGTCGGAGTAGTCCACCTCGGCTCCGCGCGCGGTCAGCACTTCGATGAGCTCCAGCGCGGGGCTTTCCCGGCAGTCGTCGACGTCCGGCTTGTAGGCCACTCCGAGAACCAGGACCCTGGCGCCCACCAGCTTCTTGCCGCGCGCCACCAGCTCCCCGTCCACCCTCTCGGCCACGTGCCGGATCATCTCGATGTTCACGTCGCCGGCCAGCTCGATGAAGCGGCTGTCGGCGCCCAGCTTGCGGGCCTTCCAGGAGAGGTAGAACGGGTCGATGGGGATGCAGTGACCGCCCCAGCCGGGTCCGGGGTAGAAGGGCTGGAAGCCGAAGGGCTTGGTCCTGGCCGCCTCAATGACCTCCCAGACGTCGATGTTCATCTTCTCGAAGATCAACTTGAGCTCGTTGACCAGGGCGATGTTCACGGCGCGGTAGGTGTTCTCCAGTATCTTGGTGGCCTCAGCCGCCGCGGGGCTGGAGACCGGCACCACCTGGGGGGTCACGCACTTGTAGAGCTCCACCGCGGCCTTCAGCGCCTCGGGCCCGTCGCCGCCGACCACCTTGGGGATGTTCCCGGTGCGGTACTTGGGGTTGCCGGGGTCCTCGCGCTCGGGGCTGAAGCACAGCAGGAAGTCGGTGCCCGACTTGAGCCCGTTGCGCTCGAGAATCGGCCGGAGCGCCTCCTCAGTGGTCCCGGGGTAGGTGGTGCTTTCCAGGGACACGAGCTGGCCTTCCCGGAGGTGCTCGGCGATGCTCTCGGCGGTGCGCTCGACGTAGGACAGGTCCGGCTCGCGCGAGCGGCCCAGCGGCGTGGGCACGCAGATCAGAATGGCGTCGACCTCGACCAGGCGGGAGAAGTCGGTGGTGGCCTCGAAGCGCCCGGACTTCGCCGCGGCGGAAACGTCCTCGCCGGAGACGTGGCCGATGTAGCTCTCTCCCCGGGAGAGCATGTCCACTTTTTCGCCGTCGATGTCGAGTCCCAGAACGGAGAGTTTCTTGGCGAACTCCACGCAGAGGGGCAGCCCCACGTAGCCCAGCCCAATCACTCCCACCCGGCCGGCGCCCGAGGCGAACTTCTCGGCGAGATCGGTCCCCACGGACATGCCGATTCCTCCATCACCTGAAGAGTGACGAAACAGCGCGCAGTATGTTAACGAATAACAAGGACTTGCGCAAGTCGCGGGGTCCGGGCGGGATGCCCATCCTCCGGGGTTTAGGGTATTGGGTTTAGACCCCAAACCCGAAACCCCAAACCCTTGTTTGACAAGCAGGCCTCCGGTGGGCGATAATCCCTAGAGTTGGCGTGAATGCCGGCTCCGTCATAAGTGGCGACAGCTCAGAGGGCTGGACGCGAGAAGGCGGCCGGGAGGCCATAAGCCCAAGGAACCGACAGACATGCAAGTGAACTGCCCCAGATGCGACCAGCCGGCCGAGTTCCCTGATTCGCTGGCCGGTTCGGAGGCCAGGTGCCCGGCTTGCGGTGGGCTAATTCCTCTGCCGTCCGGCCTCGGCAGCGCGCCCGCGCAAGAAACCGTTTCGGCCGAAATCGGCGAGCCCCGGCCCGTGGGCATGGAGATCCCCTCTGAGCCGACGCCGCCCCCGCCGCGAGACGAGGGTTCGGTATTCACCAGACTGCAGGGCGCCCAAGTGACTGACTCGGATGTGCTCGACCCCGCCAAGATGTCCGCGGCCCGCCCCAGGCCGCTGTGGACCAAGCTGGTCCTGGTGGGCATGCCCCTGGTGCTTCTGCTCGGTGGGGTAGGTACCTACCTGGGGATACACCTGAGCCGCCAGGCTTACGCCCGGAGCGTGGGCGCGCGCTTCGCCGAGGCCGAGGGGGTCTACAAGCAGGGCCAGCTGGAGCAGTGCGAGGAGATCCTCAGCGACGGGCTGAAGATGATCGCGGCCCGTCCCGAGGCGGTCCCCGCCGAGTGGGCCGACGATCTGAGGAAGAAGGCCAAGAGGCTACGCTCCCACATCGGCCACTGGCGCGAAGCGCGCGAGACTAAGAGCAAGGCCCAGATCGATCCGGCGAGGGCGCGGCGCAAGCTCGAGGACCGCCTCAGGATCGTCTCCGCGCTGGGGCCGGACGCCGAGCCGGTCGCCAGGCTGATCCGCGAGATGGGCAAGGAGGTCTACGACCTGGACCTCGCCGACCGGCGCAAGGGGCTCGAGAGCTACCTGGCCGGCATCCAGCAGCAGTTGGACGACGCCAGGTTCGATTCGGCGCGCAAGGCGCTGGAGCTGGGCCGCAAGCGGATCGCCAAGGCCCCCGGGGGGATGGCCAGCAAGCTCCGCAGGGAGTTCGAGCCGCGCTTCGCGAAGATGGATGCGGTCTTCAAGCTCTACGACGAGGTTGACAAGATCGTCAAAGGCGCCCCGCAGGGCGGGCCCAGGCGCGAGGCGGTCGAGGCCGGACTGCGCAAGCGCATGGCCGCGGTGGATTCGGAGGGGCCGGGGACCAAGGGCCTGGCCAAGCAGTTCGACAAGTGGATTGCGGAACTCCAGAAGGACGCCAGGCCGCTGCCCCAGGGGCTCAGCCTGAACTTGTCTTTCCTGAAGGAGATCGCCAAGGACTTCACCGCTGCCGCTCCTGGGCTGAAGCTCGACGAGAGGTCCATCGACGAGAAGAAGGCGCTCTTCCGGTTGAGCTCCAAGAATCACAGCTATCGCGTGGTGGTCGCCAACATCGGCAGACAGGCCATGTTCGTAATCGAGGTCGACGGCATCCGGTTGGCCTATCCGGTGGCCAACAACCGGAAGCGCCGGCGTCCGCTGATCCGCTACGAGATGGCCCAGGCCCCGCTCCTGGCCAAGACGCTGAAGGAGTCCGGCCGCGAGGAGGCCTGGTCGGCCGCCCCCTGGAGGGCGGTGCTCCAGGGACCCGCTCCCACGGCGATCCTGCCCCGCAAGGCCG
>CAZONU010000151.1:0-816 GCA_964581145.1 uncultured Planctomycetia bacterium | reverse complement strand
TACGTGGAGCGATCGTTCAGTAATTCCCAGGATTTTCCCTTGAAAGCATCGGCCGGTTTGGCGGCGTTCCACTGTTTCACCCATGCCGGATAGTCGTCGTAATAGTAGGTGCTGGTGACAAATTCTCCACTGCTCTTGGAAAACCAAAAGGCTTTTCCAGCGTGACCGCCCGGCAGAATCGCACCGCGGTCCTTGACCGAAACGCTGAAAGCGCGGGATCGGCCGCCGTTGTGGATCACCAATTCGTCGGAAATGGTAGAGGCGAGCAGGTTGCGGGGTGAGACCCCCTCATGGGCTTTAGGCTCTCTTCCAATGATGTGGTGGCGTTTATCCTCGGTATTGTATACGAATGCGCCTGTTTTTTGATCAATCCAGTCATTGGCCACTATGCCGTGCCGGGAAGGATCTGCGCCGGATGCTGGCGCTCATGGTCCAGGCTTCCTACCAGTCCAGGAAGTCCGCCAGCGACTTCCTGCCCGGGCCCTTCTGCCGCGAGGCGGTGGCCCGCGACTACGTCAAGAAGAACGCCCCGGAACTCGCCGGGCGCCTGGCCGCCCAGCACGCCGCCTACCGCGCCGCTTACGAGGGCATCACCCGCTTTTACCCGGACTTGGCCGGCAAGACGGACGCCGGCGACGAGATCGAATGGGGCAGGAACACCGATGGCCGCGGTCTCTGGCGCATCTACGACGCCAAGGCCGAAACTACCACCTTCGCCCTGCGGCACAACGACCCGCAGTTCCCCACCCAGTTCTTCGTGCACACCGTCTTCGCCGGCAAGCACGCCTCCTGGCCGGTCACCGAGAGCCCCAAGGC
>CAZONU010000150.1:9374-11372 GCA_964581145.1 uncultured Planctomycetia bacterium | reverse complement strand
CCCCTACATAGTCAACGCGATACGCGGCCTGGCTACCGACAAGGCCGGCAATCTCTACGTAGTCAACCAGAACTTCGGCTACGGGTCCTACTACTGCCAGGTCTACGACCCGAAGGGCAAGTACCTCAAGACCATCCTGCCCTTCCCGGCAAATCTGCCCCGCGACAAGGTCGAGGCTTTCTCGTATTGGGACGAGAAGAAGAAGCGCCCGATCATGAAGAACTACTCCGACGTCTATCCCTACTGCCTGCCACTCAAGTGGAAGAACAGCAAGCTGATGATGGGCTCGACCAACGCCGAGAACGGGCTGTTCCTCTCAAACACGTTCTACATCTACCGGCTCGACAAGGACGGCGGGGCCTGGGAGGGCAAGATCCCCTTCTCGCGGATGCTGGGCAGGGACCGGGGCTGGCCCGGCAAGAAGCAGCTCAAGCGCGACCAGAAGGCCGGCGGCGGGACGTCCATGGCGGTCAGCCCCGACGGCAAGAAGGTCTACGCCACGCTGGCCTACACCAAGATGGACAAGGACGGCAAGCCCATGAACCCGCACTGGCTGCCCGGGACCATCTACGCGATGGACATGGTTCCCAAGGCGGAGCTTGAGCCCTGGAAGACGCTGGACACCGGGCCGCTGAGCACCATCACCGTGGACGCCAAGGGCAACATCTACGCCCTGGCCACCGCGAAGAAGCAGATAGTGGTCGTGAACAGCGCCGGCAAGAAGATCGGCTCGGTCCCGGCCGTGGCCGCGGACCAGATCGAGGTCCATCCCAAGACCGGCGAGGTTTACGTGTACAGCGTCAAGAAGCAGGCCTACCGGCGCTACAAGAAGACCTTGACGAAGTACTCCCCCTACAAGGGCTCGAAGCTGCTGGCCACCCTGGACCTCGGCGTGCGCCAGGGCGGCGGAGGCAAGATGGCCCTCAGCTTTGATGGCAAGAACACTGTGGTCTGGATCGGCGGCGCGGAGATAGGCGGCGGCCGCGTGGGCCGTTCGGACGTCACCCGCTACGAGGACAAGGGCACCGCGTTCGTCCCCACGGTCAGGCTCCACGAGCGGGACCCCGACGCGCTGGGCAATCACGACTGCATCGCCGTCGACCCGCGCAGCGAGGACGTCTACATCAACGACGACTACTCCACCTTCTACCGCTACAACGGCCTCACCGGCAAGGGCGGCGCGCTGGCCAAGGTCCGCAAGGGCTTCCGGGCCACCGACCTGGCCGTGGGACCGGACGGCAACCTCTACGTGCGCAGCGGCAAGGGCTACAGCGGCCCGTTCGAGCGCCTGGACCGCGACCTCAAGCCGGTGCCCTTCGGCGGCAGCGGGACCCACGTGCTGAGCCCCTACATCTACAGCCGCTACGGCGCCGGCTACGGCGAGAAGGGCATCGGGGTGGGCCGCGACGGCAAGAGCTACCTGACCTTCATGTACGGGTGGACCACCTACTGCACCGCCGGCTTCGGCCCCGACGGCAAGGCCCTGGAGGGCAACTACCTCAAGGGCCGGGTCGGCAACCAGGGCAAGAAGCCCAAGCACCCCTCGCAGGCTTACGCCAAGGAACTGAACAGCGCCATTATCGGCCCGGTGCCGCGCACCAACGGCGGCGTGCGCGTTGACTCCAAAGGCAACATCTACCTGGGCGTCGGACAGCTGCCCGCCGGCTACAAGCACCCGGAGATGTTCGCCAAGGACCGGTCCTATAAGGCGCTGGTCGGCAGCGTGATCAAGTTCGGACCCGAGGGCGGGGCCTGGATCCGCACCAATCCCAAGGCCAACGCCATCAAGGAGCCGGTCGGCAAGGTGCCCGAGGGCAAGAAGGCCATCGCCATGGAGGCCGGCCACTTCATAGTCGGCGCCAAGCAGGTCTACACCGGCATCGGCCCTTTCAGCGGGACCTACGGGACGGGCCGAAGCT
The DNA here is from genome assembly GCA_964581145.1 of uncultured Planctomycetia bacterium. GTDB lineage: Bacteria > Planctomycetota > SZUA-567 > JAKLDR01 > JAKLDR01 > CAZONU01. Next base: position 9,453 of record CAZONU010000150.1, on the reverse strand, counting down.
CGACCGGCAAAGGCTGGTGCGACTGCCGCAGCGCGCGGTTTGACATCGACATGTACGACCGGCTGTACATTCCCAACGC
>CAZONU010000150.1:3091-9364 GCA_964581145.1 uncultured Planctomycetia bacterium | reverse complement strand
CGGCGGCTACGCCAACTACGACTCGCGGCGCGTCCCCGCGGGCCAGAAGAAGCCGGCGGTGCCGACCAGGTACGTGCCGCTGGGCTGGCCCATCGGCACCGGAGTCAGCGACGAGCACGTCTACATCTGCGACCAGCTCAATCGCAGCGTGGTGCGCGCCGACAGGACCTACGCCGTCGAGGCGGTCTGCACCGCCGGTGGCGGCCCGGCCAGGGTGTCGCGGGCGGAGGCGAAGGCAGCGCCGATGCCGGCGGTCAAGGCCGCGGCCCCCGCGCCGGCCGGGCCGAAGGCGGTGCGGAGGACGACGACGCGCTCCCCCAAGCAGGTCTGCACCGGCTGGTTCAGCGCGGCGCGGAACTACAAGAAGATAGGCATGCGCAACGACGCCCGGCGCTGCCTGGGCAACATCGTCAAGAGCTACCCGGGCACCGAGTGGGCGGCGAAGGCCAGGGCAGAGCTGGCTCGGCTCTGAGCCGCTAGAACTTGCCGGCCTTGACCTTCTTGCCGCCGGCCTTCAACGACTTCTGGAGGGCCTCCAGCGCGGCGATGGGCGCGAGTATCTCGCGCGCGCTGTAGAGCGGCTCCCCGCCGCGGAACAGTTTCACGAATTTCCTGATGCCGGTCAGGTAGGGGTCGGCGTCGTACTCGATCAGCCGCGAGAGCGCCCCCTTCTCGCCGACCGCCGAGAAGTGAAAGCCCGGCCCGCGCTTGGCGAGCAGGTTAGCGGTGGCGATGGTCCCGTCGGCGTACCACAGCGTGGCCGCCCCCCCGCGGCCCGAGCGGTTGACCCGCGCGTGGGTCACCTCCAGACCCGCGGCGCGGACGATCATGTCTATCTGGTGGATGCCGTAGAAGAAGACCCCGCTGTACTTGCTGAAGAGGTCCGCCGGGCCGCTGGTGGTCACCGCCAGTAGCTTGCCGAGCTTCCTGATGTCGCGGCGGATCTTCTCGAAGCTCTTCTGCAGCGGCACCACGCCAAAGGAAACCACCGGCACCCGGCGTTTGCGGGCCTCGGCCAGGAAGCGCTTGCCCTCCGCGAGCGAGCAGCAAAAAGGCTTGTCGATGAAGAGCGGCAGGCGTGCCCGCAGCAGCGGCCGGGCGGCGGGCAAGTGGTGCTTGCCGTCGCGGTGGTCGACGATGGCCGCGTCGACTAGGCCGATGAGGTCCCTTGGCTGCCGAACGATGGTGGGAATCTGCGTGTCGGCGGCCACGTCCTCGGCCCACTTGCGCTTCTCGCCCCAGATGGCCTCCACGCGCACGCCCTTGAGCTTCTTCTTCACGTTGAGGGTGCGGGCGATGGCTCGGCTGTGGCTGTTTTCCGCTCCGACGATGCCGATCTTGAGCACGTTTCCTCCCGTTCAGGCTTCCAGCAGCTCGGCACCGGTCTTGCGCGCGCGCAGGGCCAGGCCGCGTCCCAAGAGCGCCTCCTTGGAAAGCATCAGGCGGCGCAGCCGGCGCTGCACCCGGACTTGCTTGAGTCGAAGTTTCGAGAGAGTCTCGTCCGACGCCTCACGGCGTTTCCCTTTGCTGAGCATGTCCTTCTTCCTGACCCGCGCAGTGGCCAGCGTCGTTCCCAGCCAGAACCACGGGTAGAAGACTACCGCGGCCAGCAGCGCCCGCGGCTCCCAGACGGTCATCCCCAGCCTCTCCACGGACATCCCCGACCGGGCCAGGAGGTAGTGAAGCTGGTAGAGGTTGGTTATGTACACGTTGCCGGCGTTCCCGGTCGGCTTGGCGTAGCTGATGGGCCGCTTGCGGCCCTCAGCAAAACCGGAGAGAAAAAAGCGCAGGCGGCTCGCGGCGTTGAGGGTGTTCGGCGTCGAGAGCACCAGCACGCCGTCCGGCTTCAGGACCCGCGCGCACTCCCGCACGGTGTGCGCGGGGTTTTCGAGGTGCTCGATGACCTCCTGGAGGTGCACGCCGTCGAAGTCACCGTCCCGGAACGGCCAGCGGGCGTTGAGGTCCACCCCGCCGGTGAAGTCTGCCTCGGTAGGCAGGGCCTTGGGGCGCTCCGGGCCGTAATTAGTGGCGGTGACGCGCATGCCCATGTCCAGCAGGGCTCGCGTCGCCGCTCCCCCGCCAGTGCTGGCGTCCAGGACGTGCATCCCCTCGCGGCCGGGGAGGTCGCGCCACAGCGATGTGACCGCGTCGGTGTACTGGCCCACGTTCCAGGAGGGTAGCGCGGGGCCGGGCGGCCGCAAGCGAATTTCGCGCTACCCGGCTATTTCCTCGAGCAGGGAATCCATCAGCGCGGCCTGCTTCGGCCAGGCGAAGGGCTCGGCAATAGCCCGCCACGAGCCCCGCCGCGCCCTCTCCGGCTCGGCGGCCAGCCCGGCGAGCCTGGCGGCCAGCTCGTCGTCGTCGGCGTAGAGACATTCGGCGTGGAGCTCGCCGGGCAGCAGCTCGGGGTAGCTCAGCCGCCGGGGCAGAAGCGGCATGCAACCGGCCGCGCAGGCCTCCAGCCAGGCGATGCCGAAGAACTCCTGCGCGGCGGTGGAAACGATTACGTCCGCCCGGCCGAGGAGCGAGAGGTAATCTTCCCGGCGCTCGGCGTACCCGAAGTGCTCCAGGCGCTCGCCGAGCAGCTCGGGGGCGCGCTCGAAGGCCCCGGGCTTCCTGGCGAAGGACTCCCCGCAGACCACGACCCGGAAGTCGGCCTTCAGTTTCTCCAGCGCGGCGAAGAAAGCCTCCGGGCGCTTGTCGAACTCCCAGCGGTGGTTCCAGAGGATTCGCAGGGGGCCGGCCTCCGCGGAGCGCTCCGGACACGGAATGCCGGCCACGTCGATGCCCGGATGGACGACCGCGCTCCGCGAGGCGATGCGCCCGGCGGCGTCGGCGGGCAGCCGGGCGCCCGCGGGCAGGCGCTGGAGGAACGCGGGAATGGCCGCCAGGAAGTCGTCCCGGTGGAATCGGCTGTTAAAAAGCACCCGGTCGGCGGCCAGGGCGCTGGTGGCGTTTATCAGCCCGAACTGCCAGTGGTCCTCCGGGGCGTAGCGCGTCGGGTAGGTGAGCTGGTTCTCGTGAAAGTAGAGGACGCGCGGCAGCTCTCCCAGCCGGGCGGGGAGCAGCGTGGCCAGCGCCGCGAGGTCCACCATGTCGGTGGCGAAGAGGGCGTCGAAATCGCCCTCCAAGCCGGCGGCCTTCTCCGCGAGGGCCTCGGCCCCCGAGCACATGCGCTCTTTCCACCTGCGCGCGGGGAGCGCCACCAGCTCCCAGCGGTGGCGGCTGGCCGCCACCAGGCCCTCCAGGAAGGCCTGGTGGCTGGCTCCGAAGAATCCCTCGACGGCCAGAACGCTGAGTTCACGCTTCTTGCTGCTCACGGCCCCGGATTCTAGGCGCGGGCGGCGCGGCGGGCAAGCCCGCAAGGCCCTAACCCTTCTACAATTAGGGCTTGACTCCCCCCCGGCGCAGGGCTACACTCTTCCAGTGGAGGGGACTGGGCAGGGCAAATAGCCCGCCCCCGTACGGGGGTAGTAACCTAACGGAGCAATCCCATGGATAGATGGTGGAGTCTGGCCGTCGTCGCCCTCTGCGCTCTCGGCGGGGGGAGCTTTAAGCAGGCGAGCTTGGCCGCCGGCGAGCCGCCGGTCGGGGCGGTCGAGGGGGAGGAGACCTTTTCCGAACCCAAGATCGGCAAAGTCAACGCGCGGACCCTCAACGTCCGGGCCGGCCCCTCGGTGGAGCGCGAGCGGATCACCGCCCTGAAGCGCGGCAAGCAGGTGAAGGTCGTGGGCCGCAAGGACAAGTGGCTAAAGATCGAGCTGTCCTCGGACATCTCCCTGTGGATCGTCGCCAAGTACGTGAACGTTCCCGAGGGACAGGAGCTGCCAGCCACCGGCACGGTCAACGCCCGCAAGGTGCGCCTGCGCGGCGCCGGCCACTACAAGGCCCCCATCCTCAGGAACCTGGCCCTGGACGCCCAGCTGGAGGTCATCGAGAAGAAGGGCGACTGGCTGAGAGTCGGCGCTCCCGCCGGCACCTATGCCTGGGTCTACGGGACCTACATCACGATCGAAGGCGGCATGCCGGTGGCGCCGCCCGTCACGCCGCCCGTCACGCCGCCCGTCACGCCGCCCGTCACGCCGCCCGTCACGCCGCCCGTGGCGCCGCCCGTCACGCCGCCGACGAAGGGTCCCGTGAAAGGTCCGCTGGAAAACGTCGCGGGCCGGCCCGGCGTGGAGATATTCTCCCAGGCCGAGACCGCCTACCGCCAGGCCCTAGCCCAGAAGAACCCCGACCTGGTCCCGGTCTTCCGGCTCTATCTCCGGGCGGCCAGCACCAAGGGCGTGCCCGAGGTGATCAGGAACGCCTGCTTCCAGGCCATGAGCGACATCCTCACGCGCCTGCCCGAGGAGCAGCGGAAGCGCATCAAGACCGAGGTCGACAGCAGGCTCCAGGCCGAGATCGCGGCCATCAGAGCGGCCACCGAGGCGGCCGTCAGGCAGCTCCCCAAGATCGCCCCCAAGTACACCGCCAGGGGCTTCCTGGACAAGGCCCCGGACGTCGCCGGCATACCCGGCACCCACAAGCTGAGCACCTCCGGCGTGCTGCTCTTCTACCTGCGGGCCGCCGGCGCCGACGTGGACCTCGACAAGATGGTCGGCCGCAAGGTCGGGGTGATGGGCCGCAAGCGCTTCATCAAGGGCTGGGGCGTTCAGGTCATCGACGTCACCCTGGTGGGGGACTCCAACGCGCCCCCGACCAGCAGATCTCGCTTCAAGGTCATGGAGAAGTAGCCGCCGGGAACCACCCGGTAGCGGGACTCACGCGGCCGGCCCGGGTCAGTTCCGGGCCGGCCGCTTTCTAGAGGCGGTGCGAACATGGCCAAGCACAAGACCAAGGGCATGTCCAAGGGCATCAGCTACTGGTCCTTCCCGGGGGGAATGGAGAATCGCGCGGACGTCATCTCCGTACTGTCCCGGGCCCGGCAGCTGGGCTTCGCCTCCGTCGAACTGGGCATCAGCGACACCGGGGTCCTGACCCTGGAGACCTCGCGCAGCGAGTGCCGGGCGCTGGCCCGGGCCGGCGAGGCCGCCGGCGTGGCCATCTCCTCGCTGGCCACCAACCTCTACTGGGCGACCAGCCTGAGCGCCCCCAAGGCCGCCGAGCGCGCCCGCGCCGTGGAGACCACCAGGATCATGATCGAGAAGGCCCGCTGGCTCTCCGCCGAGTCCCTGGTGGTGGTCCCCGGATGGGTGCACGCCTTCTTCAACCGCCGGGGCGAGGTGGTGCCCTACGACGAGGCCCTGGCCCGCGCCCGCGAGAGCCTCAAGAAGTGCGTCAAGGCCGCCGAGAAGCACCGCGTGACCCTGGCCCTGCTCAACGCCTGGAGCGGGCTGCTGGTCTCACCCCTGGAGTTCGCCGCCTTCGTGGACAAGTTCCGCTCCCGGCGGGTGGCCGCCTGCCTCGACACGGGCGTCGCCGCGCTGAACGGCCATCCCCAGCACTGGGTCAGGACCCTCGGCCGGCGCATCGCCGGCGTGCACCTCCGGGACCTCAAGCGCCGCTTCGAGAAGAACACCGCCCGCAACCGCGCCTTCCGGAGCTTCACCCGCGGGGGCGGCTGGGGCTTCATGGCCGCCTTCTGCGAGCTGGGCTCCGGCGACGTGGACTGGCCGGCGGTGGCCGAGGCGCTGCGCAAGGCCCGCTACAAGGGACCGCTGACCGCAGTGGCCCACCCGCCCGCGCCGGGCCTGGCCGAGCGCAGCTCCGAATTTCTGGACAAGCTGATCCGAACCAGGTAGGCTCCGGCTACTTAGAATACGGAGGGCTGGACGCTGGCGCGCAAAGTGGCTGTGGGCATTCTCGGCCTGGGCGGCATGGGCCGGGTCCATCTGGGGGCCCACGCGGCGGGCCGCCGCGGCCGGCTGGTGGCCGTCGCCGACGTTGACGCCAAGCGCCTGGCCGGCGGCTGGCGGGCGGTCGAGAGCAACATCCGCGCGCCGGGCGGCCGGAGGCCCGACCTCTCCGGCGTGGCGCGATACGGCAGCGCCGAGGAGCTGATCGCCGACCCCGAGGTCGAGGCCGTGGACGTCTGCCTGCCCACCTACCTGCACGCCCGGTACTCGATAATGGCCCTGGAGGCCGGCAAGCACGTGCTTTGCGAGAAGCCCATCGCTCACTCGCTCGGCCCCGCCCGGCGCCTGGCCGCCGCCGCGAAGAAGGCCCGCGGCAAGTTCATGGTCGCGCACTGCATCCGCTTCTGGCCGGAGTACCTCTGGGTCAAGGAGCAGATCGCGGCGGCGGAAAAGGCGGTCAAGACGCAAGAAAACA
>CAZONU010000150.1:0-3081 GCA_964581145.1 uncultured Planctomycetia bacterium | reverse complement strand
ACGGGCGGCTGCTGGCCGCCTCCTTCCGGCGGCTGTCCTGCGCGCCGCGCTGGAGCTGGCGGAACTGGATGGCCGACCCGGCCAAGAGCGGGGGGGTGCCGCTGGACCTGCACATCCACGACGCCGACTTCCTGCGCTTCGCCTTCGGCGAGCCCCGGGCGGTCTCGGCGATCGGCTCCGTCGGGAAGAACGGCGTGAACCACATCGCGGCCAGCTACCGCTACGACCGCCTGGGACCGGTCACCGCCGAGGCCAGCTGGTGCATGGCCCCGGCCTTCGGCTTCGAGATGAGCTTCACCCTGGTTTGCGAGAGGGCCACAGTGCTCTACAGCAGCCGGAACTCGCCCGGGCTGGCGGTGCAGACCCGCTCGGGCCGGAGCCTGGCCCCGCGCCTGGCCGCGGGCGACGGCTATGCCCGGGAGATAGACTACTTCCTGAAGTGCGTCCAGAAGGGCCGCGCGCCCCGGCTAAGCGGCGCCCGTGAGGCGCTCAAGAGCCTGCAACTGGCCCTGGCCGAGATCCGCTCGCTGCGCGCCAGCGGCCGGTGGATGAGGGCCTGAAGCCATGCGGCGCGCGACGTTCCTCGTTCTCCTGGCCGTCTGGACCCTCCCCGCAGGCGCGCTGGGGGGCGAGAAGCCCGCCGTCGCGCCCGACCTTCCCGCCGGGCTCTCCGCGGTGCGCACGCGCATGCGCGCGGCCAGCCGGCCGGCGACCCCCGACCTGATCGCCGTCGTCTGGCGCTGCCCGCGCTGCAAGCGCCGCAATGCCTCCCGGCGGCTGCTGCCCGAGCAGCCTCCCTTCGACCGCCTCAAGGACGTGGAGCGGTTGCTGTCCAAGGCCGGGCTGGGCCAGGGCCGCGGCTGGGCCGCGCCCAAGGCCGGGCCCTGCTGGTCCTGCGGACTGCGCCCGGGGGCGGGCTTCAAGCCCAAGCCGCTGGAGGTCATCTTCTTCCGCTACCTCTCGGAGACGGGCTGCCACGCGGTGGCCCGCGCGCCGGCCCAGAAGGGCCGCCTGGGCAAGCTCACCTGGGGAAAGCTGGACGTCAGCGGCGCCTACGACCGGGTCGCGCCGATAAACGACCAAGCCGGCTTCGCGCGCGCCTTCGGGCGGGTGCTCTCGGTGCGCGAGGCCTGGTCGGACGTGGCCCGCAGCTGCATCGCCAAGAACCAGCCGCAGGTGCTGCGGGCCGCCCCGGGATACTTCCTGACCTGCCGGCTGCGCTCGGCCGACGCCGAGACCGAGGCCCGCCTGGCCACGGAACTCAATATCAAGCTGGCCAAGGCGGGGGGCGGCCGCGCCGGCGCGCGGCGGATGCCCCTCACCGCGGTCAGCGGCTCGGCGCTCGAGAAGGTGATTCCCACCTACCGCCGCTGGCTGCCCGGGCAGCGCCGGCAGCTGGAGAGCGGCAAGTACCTGGCCGCGGCGGTCGTCGACCCCGGGGAGTTCTGGCGCATGGCCGCCCGGGAGACCGCCCGCAGCGGCGTGCAGCTCGACCGCCCGGTCACCGCCCGCGACCCGGAGATCGTCAAGGGCGAGTACCGGGTCTCGCTCCAGGCCGAGGGAGTGCTGCTCAAGACCGTGTACGCGGGGCTCTCCTTCGGCGAGGGCCTGCACCACTTCTTCTGGCCGCTGGCTGCCAAGCTCGTCAAGGTGGAGAGGGTGGGCCGCCAGGCCCGGCTGGCGCTGGCCGCCTACGAGACCCAGGTGGCCGCCGGGAACGTCCTGGTGATCCGCGAGAAGGCCAATAAACCGCTCAGCGGCAAGGAGCTGGCCCGCGTCAACCTCTTCGCGCTGGCCGGCAGCGTCGACCCGCGCTTTCCTCGCGCGGTGTCCCGGGCGCTGGGCGGCTTGGTGGGCCTGGATCCCGCCAGCGGGCGCATCCGCGCCCCGCGCGCGGACGAGACCCGCTGCGCCTGCGGCCAAGCCGCGTGGCTGACCAAGAAGCTGCGCCCCAAAGGGCACTTCGAGAAGCTGGGCGTCAAGGTGCTGGCCGCCGAGTGGCGCGGCCTGACCGCCGTCTGGAGCCTGGACTGCCGGGAGCACGCGCGCCTCCTGCCCGCCCGCCCCGCGCCCGACCGGAAGAAGATCGAGGCCCGCTTCGAAAAGGACCTGGAAAAGACCATCCTGACGGTGCTGGCCGCCCGGGGCCTGGCCGGCGGGGGGATCCAGGTGCGCGCCGCGGTGGGGCCGGACATCGCCAGCGCGCTGATTCACCCCCGGCTGAGGCGCGGACTGGCCGTGCGGCTCAAGGCCCCCCAGGAGGGGATCGAGCTCCACTTCTGGGCGCCGACCACCAACGTGGTGCTGGTTTCCCAGAAGCCGATCGCCGGCCGGGACCGCGATGAGTTCCGCCGCGGGGCCAAGGAGCTGATCCGCGCGGCCGGGCTGGCCCCCGGCTACGACATCGAGCTGGAGATGCGCGAGAAGATGACCGCCAAGCCGGCGGGGGTGTTCACGAAGAACTGAGGGCGCGTCCCGCGCCGTCGGGGCCGCCTCTCACCTTCCCAAAAAAACCGACCGGGGCCGAAGCCCCGGTCGAGAGAAGAGCAGCAACGTCCGCCCAGGCGCCTCCCGGACGGTGCCGAGAACTTTGGGGGGGAGGTCAGTTCTCCGCTACGGTTGTTGCTCTTTCGTCCATGGCTGGCGCGCGATTCTTGAGCCGGCGCATCGCGCTGGGGTAATCCATGTACTGCCCGTTGATCTCCACCACCGGCAGCTTGTCGAGCAGCATGTAGGCGGCCAGCACCTCGCAGGACTTGTCCTCCCGCCAGCCGTCGTGGAGTTCGGTGAAGTCGCCGAGGTTCAGCGCCTCGTACTCGAGTCCCATCTTCTTGAGCTTGTCCTTGGCCGCCTCGCATAATCCACAGTCGGGTTTGCCATATACTTTAATGAAAGGCCGATCGGTTAGCTTCTGCGCTGACATGTCTCCGGAAACCCCTCCCTTTTCCCCCTGCGGCCTTGTGCTTTCGCCAACGGGGTGACAATCTAGCGGCCCGCCTCGCCAAGTCAAGTGAAAAAACTCCTGAAAGCCCCCAAATTTAGTTGTTCCCGCCCTGCCGACCCCAAGCCCCTGTATAGGCT
>CAZONU010000149.1:8700-11396 GCA_964581145.1 uncultured Planctomycetia bacterium | reverse complement strand
AGAACAAGCTCAAATCCGCGCTCAAGAAATAGGACGAGGGGCCGTCCCCGCCGCCAGACGACGAGGAGTTTTGAGCGGTTGGGCATCATGCCCGGTTCCCGGGCGTTCGGCGCGCCAGCTGCCTGAATTCCTAGGGGGGGGGGGGGATTCGCCGGCGTTTCGGCGGATATTGTGGCGCTGGCGACAATGCACAGGTGCACTCGGTTCTGAATCTTCGCATTTTGTCTCTCGCCCGGCTTGCTTTGTGGCAACCCGCTCGGTACAGTATTAGATTGACTGGATCCTATGCGGTGAATCGCGGGAGGGAAGTGCGCTGGTTTCCTCGGAGAGCAGCGGCGAACTCAGCCGGCGCGCAGGCAGTGGTGCAGGAGAATGGCGCATGAGCGAGACAGAACTGAGCTGTCCGAGTTGCCGCGGGGCGGTCCCCTCCACGGGCGGAGCGCCCTTGAGCTTCTGCCCGCACTGCGGTAAGTCGCTGGCACCTGGTGCACCCCTGGGACTGAAGATAGCCGCCTGGGCAACACTGGGAGGCGGGGCTCTGGCGCTGGTGGGCGCGCTCGTGGCCGGCTTCACCTCCAAGTCCAGGGAATCCGCTCTGCTGCTTGTGGACGTTGAGGCCGCCCGAAAGAAGCGCGATGGCCTGGAGCAGAAGCTGAAGGACCTCGAAAAGAAGGAGCCTTCCCTGGCGTCGGAAGCCAAGATCAAAGAGAAGCAGATAGCGGAGAAGAAGGCCGCGATCAAGGTCTGCGACGAGCAGATAGCCAAGGCGAATGCCGTCAACCGTGAGAAGACCGACGCCGCCGAGAGAGAACGCAAGAAAGCCCGGGACAAGCTGGAAGAAATCAGGCGTTCGGAAGAGGCCAAGATCCGGAAAGTGCAGCGGCGCGAGCTGGACAAGAAACAGAAGAAGCTCCTGTTCCAGCGGCTGGTCGCGCGCTACCGGGAGCTGGTCGTTACGCTGGAGGGCTCTGGCCGGGGTGTCGCCTCCGGCTTCTTCTACCAGGGGGGCAGGGCTGCCGTCATTGTTACCAGCTTGAAGGTGGTGCCGGCGAGCGGAAGGCTTCACGCACGGCTGATGTTCAGCAGGGGAAGCACCCTCTACTCCGCCAAGAGGGTTTCCTGCACGACTCTCTACCGGGACAAGCAGAGCGGCTTGGCGTTTCTCTCGCCGCGCATCAGCAGGGCGTCGGTGAGGATGCTCAAGGCCGACTCCATCGAGGAATGCAAGGTGGGGGAAGAGGTCTTCGCCATCAGCACGCAGGTCGTGGGGACGACCTCTCTGGAGCACACCCTCCAGACCGGGGCGGTGAGCGCCTTGAACAGAAAACACGGCGGGATGAGCTTCCTGCAGACGACCGTGCCCTGCAACCCGGGGTGTCCCGGAGCGCCGCTGGTCAACTCCGAGGGGGCGCTGGTGGGAGTGTTGATATCCAAGTACCCGGGGCTTGAGAAGTCGAGCCTGGCTCTTTCCGGCAAGGAACTGGCGGCGGCCGTGGCCCGGATGCAGGCGGCCAGATCGGGGAGGAGCGGCCGCACACCTCCGGGCACCGGCCGGGCCAGACCGGTGTGGGACCTGCCTTTTGAACCCTCCCTGGCGGGCCGGGCAGCTGTCGAGAAGGCGGCGAATGCCATCAAACTGCCCTACGACAAGGACAAGGCCATCGCGGTGGCCGGCTACGGCTCGCGCACGACGGTCTTCGCGGGGCCCGGCAACTTGCTCATCGCCCTGCACACGCGCGAGCGCAGGTTGTCGGCCTACAAGCCCGGCAGCGTCGACGCGGTCTGGGAGTACAAGGTCAAGAGCCGATCCTTCCCGCAGATACCCGGGCACGACGGACAGGCGCATACCGCCTTCATGGACTTCGGCAGCAAGACCAGCGGCGTCATCGTCAGTCTTGCCGACGGCAGACAGGTCCGGACGGTTCCCAGTCACTTCCGGACGGCTGGCCTTGCCGCGGGATGGCGGATGGGTTCCTTCTGGCTGGTCCCCTATAGCAGCCGCTTTTACCTGGTGGACACATCGAGCTTCAAGATACTGGAGGCGCCGTCCACCTGCAGTTCCAAGCAGCTCCTGGGGCGCAACGGCAACCTAGTCTACTACATGGGCCGCAAGCAGCTGGGTCGCGTGGACGTGGCCCAGCTCTACCGGAAGAGCAGCCGCATGAAGCAGCTCGACGAACAGCGCAGCAATCTGAACGAAACGCACCGGCATCTCGACTGGAAAACCAGATCGACGCTCTATCAGAACCTCGGCCGCCAGTGGTCCCAGTGCGAGAAGGAGGCCCGCGGGCTCTTCAAGGACTACTTCGTCCCTGACCTGGCGCCCGGAATCTACTACTCTCCGGGGCGCAGTTACTACATCCCGGGGACCGAACGGGTTGTCGTCGGGATGGATGTATGGGCGGTCGGCGCGCGCAGCGCCAAGAAGGTGGGAAGGCTCAACCCGGTGCGGCACAGCGGGGCCGTCAAGAAGTGGTACTACGCCTTCGCACAGTTGAAAGACAACCGGCCGGCCGAGGGCCTGTTGAGCATATCCCCGGACGGCAAGTATGCCATGACCCACAACCATCTCTTCGAACTCAAGACCTTCAAGCCGGTCGTGGAATTGCCCCTGCCCACCCAGAAGGGCGGCTTCCTGTCGGGGGGCAAGACCATCTACCTCTATGACCGCCACAACCAGAAGGTCTGGTTCGTTG
>CAZONU010000149.1:0-8690 GCA_964581145.1 uncultured Planctomycetia bacterium | reverse complement strand
GCCCTTGCCCTCCGGGGGAACGGACGCGGCCAAGTAGTCCGGCGGCAGCTGGCTGGAGAGCGAGGTAGGACGCGATGAGCGAGGGCAATCAGAGGCGCGGGATCAGGTGCAAGTCCTGTGGCGAGGTCTTTGCCGTGGAAGCCAGCGCCGTCAGTTTCGAGTGTCCCGGGTGCGGCAAGGCCTACCAGCTGAAGCGGCAACCGCCCGCTCCCACCGCTGAGGAGCAGCGGGACCCCCAACAAGTCCCTGCGGCTCCTCCCCGCCAAAGAGATGGGGCACAGCGGCCGCCCTCACACAGTGCGGTGCCCAGGGCTCGCAGGAGGTCGCGGTCTGCGGGCGGGCCGGCGTTCTCCTGGCCGCTCGTCGTGCTCGGCGCGGGCGTCCTGTTGATGGTCATTTCCGGCGTTGTGCTGGCCGCCGGCCCGTTCGACTCCGGGGTCAGCAACGACCTGGCGGCTCGCAAGCGGGCCCTCGATCACGAGATCAACGAGTTGGTCAAGAGAGAATCGGAGCTGAGAGATCGGGTCGAGGCGGCCAGGAAACGCCTGGATGAGAAGGACAGGAAGATCAAGGATCAAGAGATCGCGTGGGACCTGGCTCAGGCTCGGTTGGCATCGGCCAAGAGCGGTGTCGGCGACGAGGTGGCCAGGACACTCAAGGAGGCCGCAGAGCTTCGACGACGCGCCGGCGAGATGTCCAAACAGTCGGCGCGGATACAGAAAGAGATCGGGGCCGGGAGCGATCAGCTGAAGGTCATCGCGACAGCGCTGAAGAAGGTCCTGGTGATTCGCACCGACCGCGGTTTCGGGTCGGCCTTTGTGATCGACAAGCGGGGGCTGGCGGTCACCAACTACCATGTGGTGGAAGCCAGCGCCAAGCTCCAGGTCACCGTGCAGAAGGCAGGCTCCCGCGAAACGGTAACTCTGAAGGGAGCCCGGATAGTCGCCGTCAACGCGGCGGCAGATCTGGCCCTGATCCAGCTGCCACCCGCGCCCCCTGAGGTGGGCGAGAAAGGGGCGTATCCGACCACGACGCTGCGCGAGACGCCCGCGGCGCAGCTGGGTGAGGATGTTATCGCCATCGGCAGTCCCGGACTGGGCGACAAGGCCCTGGAGTACACGGTCACCAAGGGCATCGTGTCTAATCCGCGGCGGAAGCTGGATAAGATGACCCTGCTTCAGACCTCCGCGGCGGTGAATCCGGGCAACTCTGGCGGACCGCTCTTCGACTCGAAGGGCCGCGTCCTGGGTGTGGTCACCCTCAAGGGCGTAGATGTGGAGGCGATTGCCTTTGCGGTCCCGGCGAGCGAAGTAACCAAGCTGGTTGACATGAGGGGGCGGGAACCCTACAGGGTGGCCGACTCCCTGGAGAAGTGGGAACGCAAGCACCGCCCGACGAGCGTCCTGCTGCGGCGTGCCGCCAACTACGATCCCAAGATGGCCGTCCCGGTTGATGAGCGTATAAGCATGATGATGCCTTCTTCGGACGGGCGGATCATCTATCTGCTGATGGGCAAGGTTGGAAAGATAAGGGAGTTCCTGGCCAGCGAACGCAAACTGGGGAAGACCTTCAGTGCCGACCTGGCCCTGACCGGCTTGGCACCAGGACCGGCCTACAGCAACGTGCTCCTGGCGGCATCGAAAGAAGGGAAGCGGCTGCTGCGAATCGACACTCGCACCATGAAGCTCAAAGACGAAACCGAAGTGGGTTTCGAGCCAACGTCGGTTTGGCTGGTCGGCGGCACGGACAAGTGGGTTGCGGTGGTGAATCCGAAGAGAGTGCCCGGATCGGTGTCTCTCTACAAATGGTCGGAGTTGGGCAAGAACCTGAAGTTCAAGAGACGATGGCTGCCCGAGCACCGCTACGCTTACAGGAGCCGCTCGAACGACGCCTGGCTGTGCTGCCCGACCTCTGCTGACGGCAGGCAATTCAGCCTTTACGCCTGGCCGCTTGCCAAGTCCGTGCACAAGATGTCCACGCTGGAAACCTACGAGCGCGCCGCCAGGCAGCCGCGCGCCAACCCGCAGTACCGGGCGTACGCGACGAAGCTGAGGAGCGAGATCCAGTCCTCAGCTCGATCCTACAGCATATTCCGCGGGGTCCTCACCCGGGAAGGTCCGATCACGTCGGCCGTGCACTTCGTGGGGACCGACCGGGTGGTGTTCGCCAGGCGCGTCCTGAAGCTGGGCACCAAGATCACCCGCGAGGTGGCTTTCGAGCCGCCCAAGAGCGCCAAGCCCAAGTCAGGCGGTGAGGCCTTCCTGCTGGGGGCCATGAACAACATCTTCTCGGTCAGCCCCGACGGCAAGTGGGCCGCCAGCGCCCTGCATATCTACGATGTCGGCACGGGCAAGCCCGTGAAGCGGCTCCCATTCGCCGCTTCCCGGCACGTCTTCTCCAAGGATGGGCGCCATTTGTTCCTCTACGATTCGCGGCGGGTGAGCATTTACACGCTGCTCGACTGGCGGAAGAACGCTCCGCCGCTGATGGAGTCGGCCCCCAAGGAAGCCGGCAAGTAACGGCTGGTTCCCCGGCCGGTCATCGCGCACCCCCGCCGCCGCCTTTTGCCCCCTTGCCCGGGCCGTCGGCCTTCCTGGACACCGCCTGCATGACCCAGCGAGCTGCCCCGGCAAGGTACTTCTCGTGTCCCGAGGCGACCTTCTTCAGCGCCGGCAGGGCCGGTTTCGCCCCCGGGCCAATGTTGAAAAGCGCCCACATTGCACGCTCTCTCAGATCGTTGTCAGTTTCCCGCATTTCCCACTTGATGACCTCGCGGCCGTCGGGCGACTCGGCGGCGCCCACTCCGGTCACACGCCATCCCAGGCACGCAATGAGTTCCGGCACCGCCGCGCTCGCCGAGGGCCCCATCTCCGCGAGCACTTCGCATGTCCTGTACCTGGCCTTCTGGGCCTTCTTGTCCTTGAGCATCTTCCGCAGCAAGGGGAAGACCTCCTTGCTGTTGCCTGTCAGTTTCCAGTAAGTCCTGGCTGCCTCGCAGCGCATGAGAGGATCGCGATGTTTCAGGTGTTTCTTCACGGCCGGAGCGAGGTGCCTGGCCGCAACCCCCCTCTCCGCAACCCTGCGCAGGTCCGTCCAGCTGACGGGCTTCGCCGCCAGCTTGCTGAAGTTGTACCAGTTGCGGTCGGTGATCTCCGCGATGGCTCTTTCCGCGCTCCGGCCGCGTCCCGTGGCCTTGTACTTGGTCCTGAATGATCGCAGGAGCGGCAGCACCGACCGGGCCGGAGGCCCCATCCTGCCAATCAGGTAAACCAGATGACCGTCGCTCCTGGCCGCAACAATCCGTGACAATTGGGGAAGGGCGGACAGCCCGTGCTGTCCGATTTCCTCCAGGAACTCGTAGCACCACTCGTTGCTGGCCGTGGTGACTTTCCTGGAGAGATTGGCCGCGACGCAAGGCAGTCCTTCTCTCGCGTGCCTTCCCGAGCGGGCCAGTGTGCGGAAGGCGTTGCGGCACAAGCTCGGATGGTGAGGGGACAGTTCGAGGGCCTCCCTTACGAACTTCGCCGCTTTGGCACGATCCTTCATGCCCCAGGCTGCGGCGCAGACCGCGGAGGCGCTGCCGAAGCGGAACCCGTTTACTTCGTGAGTGCGAGTGAAGCGAGGGTGTTTGGCCCGCTTCAGTATCCTGGGCACGACCGGGACAGCGCATGGTCCCATTGTGGTCAACACCTCAGCCAGGGACCGAGAGCAGGAGGCGCTCGTGTGGTCCAGTGCATCAACGAGGATGGAAGCGGAGTTGTCGCGGTCGGCGCGATACGCTGCAGTAGCCGCAATATATGCCAGCTTGCTGCGCTTCGACACAATTGTCTTGAGGTGGGGGAGCGCGGCCGGTCCGGCCGCGCCCAGCGCTCTGAGGAGCATCTGCTTGTCCGGATGCTCCTCATCAAGAGCCTTCGCGAGGGCGGCAGCCCCCCGCTTGCCGAGCTTGGCAAGCTCCATCGCGGCCGCTTCTCTCCTCCGGAAGCCTCTGGAATCCAACTCGGCTCTCAGCTCGTCGAACCTGGCATCGCCCACTTCAGCCGCGCGTACGGAAACGCAGCAGGATAAGACGACGCCGATAGTCGCCGCACCAAGAATGTCAAGTAGCGCGCCTCTTTCATTCACGCTGGATGCTCCCGCAGGCCCGCCGTGCTCCCGTTGGGACCGCCGCCCCCTCAAGGCCATCCTCGCCCGGCCGCCCGGCCGCCGCTCATTGTAGTGGTATTCCCGCCGGGCAGTCAACACCGTGGCCGCCAGCAGCGCGTCCAAAACGACGGCAACTCACTTGCAGCGCGCAACATAAAGGTAGACGCCATCGGACAGGGCCTGACCCCGGTCCCTTCCGAGCCCGGGCAGCCGGTGGGGATGCAGAGAATGAGTGCCGGCGCAACTCGTTGCTCGGCTGCGCGTTATGGCTCGCTCCTGAGCGACGAGTGTATCGTGCGGGAACGATGTAGTTGGTGTGAACCTTTCGGTCTCTCGCGTCGTTACTTGCGTCTGGACCGCAAGCTGCAAGGAGGACGCATCGTGGACCGCAGACGAGTCGCTCTGATATTCACGGCGCTTCTGTTTTCCGTCGTCGACTGCTTCCTGGGCGCAGCCATTCTGCTGGAGCCGGGCGCGGCCGCCGAGAGGAGCGCCAAGCCGAACCCCTGTTTCGAACTGCTCGCAAGGATCGCTCCGGCGGAGGGACCGGTTCGGCACCCGCACGCTCCGCCGCGCTGCGACCTGGGGCTGAAGCCGCGGGGGACCGGCAAGGCCGGGGGCGTCACGCTCGGGGACCTGCGCTCCGCGGCGGCCGGGCGCCAGACGGCCATGGCGGCGGCGTGGCGCGCGATCAAGGCCTCGAAGAAGGGGCCGGGGAGCGTTCGCGGGCGGGCCGAAAGGCGCCTCCTGTCCTACGTCTTCGGGGAAACCGATCTGAAGGCCGCGCTGGCGGCGGTCCGCGCCGGCGGCAAAGACCTGCGCTTCCGGTTCGCCAGGGTCCTGCTGGCCGAGTGCCGCTTCGACCCCGCCGTGGCCGAGCTCGTAACCTTGGCCAACGGACGGGGTCAGGTTGCCGCCTCGGCGCTGGCGGTGTTGGTGCGCTTCTCAGAGGAGCGCCGCGCGCTGCGCAGGCGCGGCCTGGACCTGGTGCCGCTTGCGACCGACGTTGAGAAGTACCTGTCGGCTCGTTCCCGGAACCGCAAGACCGCCGAGTTGATACGCTGGCTTCGCGCGGTGGTCCGGCCCGAGCTGCCTCCTGAGGACCCGGCGGCCGAGCTTGGCGCGGTTAACGCACCGATCAAGCGCGACATCTTCGAAAGCCCCGAGAAGTTCGTGATTCGCCCCGTCGAGGGGCTCAAAGTGGCGCCCGGGACGCTGGGGCGCTCCTACATCCAGGTGCGCAACGACGACCTGGTTCTCTACCTCCGCGAACGCGAGGTGACCAGCGGCACCAAGACCAGCGTGCAGCTGCGCTCGGCCTACTGCGGGCCGATGAACTTCCAGCTCTACCGGTTCGGAAGTCAGAGCGAGTGGCGCCGGATCAGCGCGCGCCGGCTGGGGAAGATCAAGCCGTTGCGTCGCTGGACCAAAGAGTTCAAGCCGCTCGAGGCCAACACCCGCGCAAAGCCGTGGGACGCCGATCTGGAAGTCGGGAAGCTCAATGAGGGCTATTACCTGTTAACCTGCTCGGCGCGCTTCGCGCCGATGCTCGCCGCCCAGAAGCTGGCGGTGAGCAACACCACCCTCTACCTGCGCGCAGGGGATGACCGGGCGACGGTTACCGCCGTGGACCGACGCAGCGGACACCCGGTCCCGGGCGTTCGGCTGGAGCTCTCCCTCCGCGCGCAGCCGGATTCGAGCGCGCTGTCCAAGCAGTCCGGGGCGAAGCACCCCGGCCCCTTCGCCGCGGGGCTCGCCGGGCGTGCGGCACCCCCCATGCCGGCCTCGTCGCATCGCAGCCCGGCGCGGCACCTCAGCTGGGCGCGCAGCTACGCTGCCGGCCAGGAGGCCGGGAAGCGCTATCCTTCCTCCGAGCGCAAGCTCGGCGGTCGCACCGGCCCGGACGGGACTCGCTCCTTCCGGCTGGACCTGGGCCGGCGCCACTATACCTACACCCTGACCGCCCGGTCGCGCGGGGCCGGGTTCGCCGAGGCGGTTGCGAGCTACGCCCGCCCGCGGGACTCACAGGCACTGACCAAGGTCCTGGTGTGGGCCGCCCAGCCCGTGTATCGCCCGGGGGCCACCGCGCACCTCAAGGGGGTGATCCGTCACATGGGGCGAACCGGCCCGGCCCTTCCGGAGGGGGGCAGCGTGGGGGTCGAAGTCTTCAGCGAGCGGGAGAGGCTCCAGCTCTGGAAGGGCAGTTGTCCGCTGACCGAAGCCGGCACCTTCAGCGCGGACTTCCGCATCCCGCGGACCTCGGCGCTCGATGAGTACATGGTGGTGGTCGACGGCCAGAGCGCGTCGCCCCGCGCCCCGTTCAGCGTGGAGGAGTTCCGCCTTCCGCCTTTTCACGTGGGGCTGGACCTCGATTGCGGCTCCGTCCGGGGCGGCCGGAAGGTGAGCGGGACGGTCAGCGTCGGCTACTTCAGCGGGGCCCCCGCGCGGGGAGCCGAGGTCGAGATCACCCTGATGGGACCGAAGGAGAGCAGGCAGGTCCTCACCGCGGACGCCGCCGGAAAGGTCCAGTTCTCGCTGGCGGCTCCCCAGGTCGAGGGCGACAAGCGGGCCGAGGTCTTCGTCGCGGCCAAGGACAGTTCCGGACGCAGCTGTTACACCTGGTCTCCTTTGTGGCTCAGGGCCGCGGCCTTCGAACTGGTCACCGACGTCTTCCCCTCCAGAGCCCAGAAGGGCCAGGAGGTGCGGCTGCGGGTCACCGCCCGCCGCTGGAGCGGCGAGCCGCTGTCCGGGGTCGAGGTGCGGGCCGAAGGCTTCAAGGAAGCCGCGACGACCGACAAGCACGGCCGGGCGGTCCTGAAGCTCCTGGCCAGAGAGGTCGGGGCGCAGGTGATTAAGGTCCGCGCACGGCTGGGGGAGGAATCGCTCGCCGTCACGGCAGGCCGGGCCTCCAGCGGCAAGAGCAAGTCTGCCGAGGCCGGCCCCGTGCGGGTGACGGCTCCGGAGGAGACCGATCTGGGGCAGGACCTGGAGCTGGCCGTCGAGGTCGGCGGGCGGGTAGAGCGGGGGGTGCTGCTCTTTGTGGAGAACACCCGCCTGGTGGCCTATCGCTCGCTGCGGCTCAAGCCGGGAAAACACACGGTGCGGATCCCCACCACGCCCCAGTTCGCGCCCAACGTGTACGTGTCGGTGCTGACCTCCAGGGGGGGAGTGTTGTTTCACGGCGGGCGGCTGGAGACCAAGGTGGTGCCCCTCCACAAGTTTCTGGCCCTGGAGATCATCCCGGACCGCAGCGAGTACCGCCCCGGCGACCACTGCCGGGTCCTGCTCCGCGCGCTGGACTGGAAAGGACGCCCGGTATCCGGAGCCGACATCAGCCTCGGCGTCGTCAACGACGCGGTGTACCGGCTGCGCCAGGACCCAACGCCGGACATACGCGACTTCTTCTGCCGCTACCGGCTGCCCCGCTGGCCCGTGGGGGGCAGCAGCCGGGAGCCGGGCGGCCTGGCTCCGCTGACCTTCTGGAAGGGACCTCGCTACGCCTGGGGCTACCTGATGCCCGACGCCGAGGAGGCCATCTCTGATATCCCGCTGGGCGGCGCGGGAGTGACCGGCGTGATCGGCGTGGGCGGCGGCGGGATGGCCGGAGTATTCGGTTACCGCATGGGCGGCGGAAGGAAGCGGGCCATCTCCCGCTTCGGCGGCTGCGCGGCGAGCGAGAGAATGCCCCCGCGGACGCGGAAGAACTTTCGCAATACGGCCCACTGGCTGGCGCGGCTGGTCACCGACCGGCGCGGCCAGGCCCGCGCTTCGTTCCGGCTGCCCGACAACATCACCTCCTGGCGGTTCACCGCCCGCGGGGTGACTCCCGACACCCAGGTGGGCCAGGTGCGCGTGTCCCGAAAGACGCTGCTGCCGCTGGAGGCGGACCTGGCCCTGCCGCGGGCCCTGCGGGTCGGCGATCGCGTGGAACTCGGAGCGCTGGTCCGCAACAACCGGGGTCCGGCGCGGTCGGCCGCGATCGGCTGGTCGGGTTCCGCGGGCCGCGGCAGGCGCGCGCTGCGGCTGGGCCGCGGGGCCGGGGTCCGGGTGGGGATCGAGTACGAACCCGACTCGGTCGGAGAAAAGGTGTTCCGCGTCAAAGCTGTTGACACCGACGGCCGCGACTCCGACGCGGCCGAGCGCAAGCTCGTCGTGCTGCAGCGAGGTTATCCCGTGGTGCGCGGCTTCGCCGGGCTGGCCGGCCGCGGGGGACGGATCCCTCTGGAGTTCGACCGGCCGGTGCCGCCCGGGAAGCTCAAGCTGGTCCTGGTCGCCGAGAGCGGGCTGGCCGGACCGCTGGAGTCGGCCCTGGAGGGTTGGGCGGCTGACAAGGCCGCGTATGCCCTCGCCCGCACCGGGAGCCCGGAGGCGCTGGTGATCCTGTCGGAGGTCGTACGGAGCCCGGACCCGGAGCGTCCCGAGGTCGCGGCCTATGCCACATGGGCCCTCGCGGTGTGGGACGGACCGGAGGGCACTGAGGCCCTGCTGAACATCGTCGCGCTGGGCGACCCGTACTTCGCGTACGTGGCGACTCAGGCGTTGGC
>CAZONU010000148.1:0-11399 GCA_964581145.1 uncultured Planctomycetia bacterium | reverse complement strand
TGGGCGCCACCTTCAAGTTCTAAACGCCGCACGCAGTAAACCACCGGGCCCCGGGCGCTTGACGTCCGGGGCCCGGTCTTTTGGGCTTCCCGCAAAAGGGCTTGCTTTCCCGTCCCGCCGCGCGGAAAATACGCGCTGCCCGCGGCCGGCGCCGGAGCGGCCCGGGCAACCCGTTCTCAAGGGAGGTTCCGGCAAAGGAGGATGCAGAGTGCTTAAGAGAATTTGTCTGGGAGTGGCCGCCCTGTGCCTGGCCGGCTCGCTGGCGGCCCGCGGCGAGGAGGCCATCGGCCTCAGGGTCGAGGCCGGCGTGGACATCGGCCAGCTGAGCGCCGAGCTGCTGCAGGACGCGGGGGAAAGCTTCGAGTGGGACGCCCTGCTGATCCAGCCCTACGTGCAGGTGGCGCGCTTCGACGAGGGCCTGAGCTTCAGCGCGCGCCTGCGCGGGACCTTCAGCACCGAGGACGATGCCGAGTGGCTCGGCGCGGACTTCGACTGCTCGGTGGACGGCTTCGAGTTCCAGGGCCTGGTCGGCTGGGGCATCGCCCTGCCGGCCACCAACTGGAAGGTGATCCCCCTGCTGGGCTTCACCTACCACGACTTCAGCGCGGAGTTCGACGGCGAGGTCAGCGACATCACCTACGACTTCGACTCGTTGACCATCGACATCGGCGCGCGGGTGGAGGGCCCGCTCCCGGTCGGCGACAAGTTCAACTTCGTCGGCCAGCTGCTGGTCAGCCCGATCATCGCCGGGGACAGCGAGGTCGACCTGATCCTGGGCTCCGTCGAAGACGACCTCGACGGCGGCTTCTATCTCGAGCTGCGCGCCGGCGTGGACTTCAAGATCAACGACATGATCAACCTGCACGCCGCGTTCATCTACGAGACCATGGGCCAGAAGACCGGCAGCGACATCAGCGCCGACGACGACATGGCCAAGTACGGCATACAGCTGGGCGTGGCCTTCAAGTTCTAGAAGCTCCGCGCACGTAACCACCGGGCCCCGGGCCGCCGCGCCCGGGGCCCGCCCTTTGGGGCGCGGCCGGCAGGCATTGACCAGAGTGGCCCGTGAGAGGTATCATAGACAGGGGAGGCCTGATGGGTATCAGCGCAGGAGCCTTGACATGAATCGGCGCAGCATTGTCCTTGCTGGAGCGGTGGCCTGTGCTGCGGCCTTCAGCTCCGTGGCGCGGGCGGGATATGCCCCGCCTCCGAGCCGGGAGGACCTCGGACGCCTTTCGCAGATCAGGCAGATACGCAAGGAGGGGAAAGCAGCTGAGAACTGGAAGTTTCTGGTCAGCTGCCTGCGCAAGGGCAAGACCTACAAGGTCTGGGTGGAGAGCGCCTACCAGTTGTCGAAGGTCCGGACCAAAGAGGTCAAGGACGCCCTGGTGGGCATCAGCTCGGACAAGAAGATGCACTGCACAGTGCGAATGACCGCAGTGCGTTACCTGAGCGGGCACGTGGCATTGCTGACTGGCGAGGATATCGAGAAGATCCTGCGGTCGGACGAGGACCAGACCGCCAGTGCGAGCGATGCCATGACCGAACTGGCCCCCAGGGTCAACCTGAGCGTAGAGCAGGTCCGGGCGATCCTGGCCCGCTACCCGAAGAAAGACGTCAACAATATCCGGGTGAGCCTCGCGCTTTTCGCGGGCAGGCATCTCAAGTGCCGCAAGGGGAAAGCCTTCGACAAGGAGATTCGCCCCTTGCTTGAAAGTTTCCTGACCGGCTGCGCCAGGAAGGCCGGACCGGAGCCAGCCCATCTGCGGCCCCGAATCGCCCGGATGATGGCCGAGAACGGTCTCCCTGGCGCGGCCGAAGTCGCCATCCAATGCCTGAAAGACGGCCTTGAGCGGCGACGGCCCGAGGGTAGCGAATACAGACCTGCCTATATTATCACCCAACTCAGGAAGGTGACCGGCGCATCAATGGGCTACGACGAGAAGACCATGAAGCCCGGTTCCCTGGAGACCATCCGAGTTATCGAGAAGTGGTTTGCCTGGTGGGAGAAGAACAAGGACAACCCCAAGTACAAGCTCCCTCCGCCAGCCAAGCCGCCCGGGAAGCCTGCCGGCGGGGACGCCAAGTGAGCGCCCCCGACACTTCGACCCCGGCACCGGCTCCCTCCCCGCCGGAAGAGAAGGCTGAGTGCCTCATGCCGGGGAATTGGCGCGAACCGAGGTTCCTGCTGTCCCTCATCCTCGTCGTGCTCCTGTTGCTGCCGGCGCTGTGCTTCATAATCCAGTCCGACTTCGTGTACTACTACCACTACGCCACTCATAAGCTGGGGTTGGTTGACCGCTACAAGCTCCGGGACAAGTGGTCCCTTCCGGACGACAGAAGCATCAATCCGGACCGCCCGAGCTTTTTCGAGTCCGAGTCCCAGCGCGAAGACTTCATGTCCCGCCTGCCCCACGAGATCAAGACCAAGCACGACCTTTCCGCGTGGATGATTGCGTCCCTGGAATCGGGCTCGCGCCGCCCGTCGGACTGGGCCGTGAATATCATGCACCCAGCGGTTGTAATGAACTGCCTCCCCAAGCGGGCCAAGATATTGTCTCTGGCCAAAGACTACCTTCGCAAGAGGCGAAAAGAACAGCCGGACCGCGCGCTTACCCAGACTCAAAGAAGCGCTCGCCGGGAACAGGAAAGAAAGGTGTCCTACAACACTCATACCTTCGTGAGCTTCGCCAAGTGGGCAACCCTGGCAGGGCTGCTGATGACGGTCTTCCTTGTCCTCAAGAAACCGGGCAAGCGCCTTCCCAAACCGCTCATGATCGCTCTGATACTTGTGCAAGCCTTCTTGCCGGGGCTGCTATTCGCCTTTCTCCTGTTCATGGGGTTCCTGGCTCTCGGCGGCGGAGACACCGGGGGAGGCGCGGACCTGCCTCTGGCGGCCATCGGGTCTGCAAAGGTTGTCGCCGACTTGCTCATCGTGGCGCTCAATACCGGATGGGCCTTCGTCATGTGGAGGCTGGTGCTGAGAGCCAAGACACCAGTCCCACCTTTCTCGGCGTTGATGCGTGCGGGATTGCTGGCAGTGCTCATCAACGCCAACCTGCTCATGGTGTTCTAGAGATGACCACCCCCGCCCCTTCTGAACCGCTTAAGCGCTCCAAGAGAGTGTACGTGTATTGGGGCGTGGCGCTGACCCTGCTCGTTGCAGTAGTGCTCTTCTCATGGCTGTTCGTTGCCCCTCTGCTGCACACCAGGAGTGTAGTCCACAGCCTTCCCGCCCGGGCAATTGAAGGGAATTCTGACACCGAGTTGCAGGAAGCCGTCATGGAACTCGGCGGCCCGGCACGCGCCCGCTTCTTCCTGAAGACATACAGCCATCTGCCCCGCGGCTGGGCGCCATGTAGACCGGCGGCCACGGTTCTTCTCGGATTCTGTGGCGAACCAGCGGTGCCTTGCCTCACCGAAGCGCTCAATGATGCAGATTCAAGGGTGCGGGACGCCGCCGCCGTTGGGTTGGGGAAAATGGCTGGCGATGCCGAGGCCGCCACCCCAGCGCTGGTACAGGCTCTGGGGGACTCCAGTGCAGATGTGCGTGCCACGGCAGCCTGGGCACTGGGCAGGATTGGCCCCGGCGCCAAGGAAGCCATTCCCGCGCTGGTCAGGGCCATTGGTGATACGGACAGCGAAGTCCGGTTTCAGGCGGGGCAAGCCCTGAGGGACATCGGCCCTGGAACGCACGAGTCTGTTCACCCCTTAACTCAGGCGCTTGGGAACCGCGAGGCTGATGTGCGGGCTGGCGCAGCCCTGGCGCTGGGCAGGGTCGGCCGTGCAGCGAAAGCAGCGGTCCCCACCTTGACAAGAACTCTGGAGGACCCCCAGCTACCTGTTCGCCGCAACTCGGCCTGGGCGCTGGGACAGATCGGGCCGGAGGCTGAGGCCGCAATCCCCGCGCTCCTCAAAGCGCTTGACGCCCCAGATGAAGAGCTGTGCGCCAATGCCGCATTTGCCCTGGGCGAGATCGGCCCCCAGGCCAAGGACGCGGTACCTGCGCTGGTCAAGAAACTGGGGACGCTCAACGAGCCTTGGCGCTGGAGGCCCGCACAGGCGTTGGGCAAGATCAGTGAAGCCGCCGTGCCCGCCCTGACGCAAGCACTTGAGAGCAGTGACGGACGAGTGCGTGTTGAAGCCGCGGCGGGTCTGGCCCTGGTCGGCAAAGGGACCGAAGGGGCGGTCCCCAAACTCATCGGTGCTCTGCGAGACCCCCATCAGGGGGTAAGATACTACGCTGCCTGCGCGTTAGGTCAGTTGGGGACGCAGGCGGTCAAGGCGACAGCACCGTTAGAGGAATTGCTCGCGGACAAGAGCAGTGATGTCCGCCAAGCCGCCGCAGAAGCCTTGAAGAAAATCCGGGCAGCGCAGGAGAAGCAATAGTGCCCGCCCCCGCCCCTTCGCCGGAAGCTGTGAGGCGCTCCAGGCGGGTGTAGGTGTACCGGGGTGCGGCGCTTGTCCGCTGCGCCCCTTGCGTGCCGGCGCGCCCGGCTGCCGACGCCAGCGGGCCCGGGCGGTTGACTTCAGCCGGCGGCGGCGGCAAGATAACGTCGAGATGGCAGCCCGTGAGAAGATAATACGCGGCAAGCGATAAGGAGAAAACCCGTGACGAGAACCGCAATCGCAGCGCTGCTCCTGCCCTCGGTCGCGCTGGCCGCCGCCCCGGCGCCGGCCAGGCACCGGCCCAACCCGCGCCTCGCGGCCATGCGGCCGCACTCCTGGCTCAGAATCGGCGGGCCGCCGCCGGCCCCCAAGGGCATCATGGCCTACTCAGGCGGCGTCTTCGACAGCGAGCACAACCAGATCCTCGTCTTCGGTGGCGGCCACGCGGACTACTGGGGCAACGAGGTCTGCGCCTTCGACATGAGGACTCTCAAGTGGAGGGTGATGTACAAGCCCGACGCCCGGGCGCGCTACACCAACGCCAACATCGACAACACCAAGGGCAAGCTCAAGGACTCAGCGAAGCCCTACACCCGGCACAGCTACCAGATGATGGCCTTCGTGCCCACGGCGAAGAAGATGTTCATCTGGTCGGGCTGCGGCCCCGGCTGGGGCAGGATTGCCCCGACCTGCCCGGCCCCGCGCGACGCCTGGTACTACGACTACGCCAAGAACAAGTGGGAGCTCCTGGCCACCAACGGACCAAAAGGCTACGGCGGCGGCACCTGCTACGACCCCAAGCGCGACGTCGTCTGGGCGCTGCCGGGAGTGAGCTGGCCCAAGCTCTGGAAGTTCGACGTCAAGAAGAAGTCCTGGAGCAAGCACGCCCTCAAGCCGGAGAGCCCCGCCGGCTGCCACATGAACCTGGACTACAGCCCCAAGCAGGACCGCATCCTGGCCAGCATCGGCAACCAGGGCAAGTGGGTCTACGTGATCGACCCGGAGAAGTTCGCCATTGGGAAGGCGGACGTCTCCACCTTCCGGCCCCGCGGCTACGGCGGGCAGACCTACCTGCCCGAGCAGGACGTCATGCTCAGCCTGGTCGGCGACCCCACCCTGGGGGCCTTCGACTTCAAGACCCGCAAGTGGTACAAGCTCGACGGCCCCGCCGGCGGGCCCAAGATGATGGGCTACGCGGTCTACGGGCGCTTCAACTACTCGCCGCACGACAAGGCGGCGCTCTTCGTGGGCCGGGCGGGGACTTACGCTTACAGGCCCCCGGAGAAGTTCGACTTCGCCGAACTCGCAAAAAAGCAGGTCAAGATCGAGGACAAGAAGAAAAAATAGAAACGCCACTGCTAACGGGTTGACTTCCGCCGCGGTTTCCGGCAGAATCCACCGTTGAAGTGGCAGCCCGCAGGAAAAAGAAACCCGCCAGGCGGAGACGCCGGCAGTCCCGCCGCCCCGCGCGCGGCTGGGTGCGCATGCACACCCCGCGGCTGCTGGAGGTGCGCCTGCGCGACCTGGAGCTCCGCCTGGAGGGCACCTGGGTGGGGCGCTGCATAAGGCGCGTGCAGGGCGAGCTCGAGCGCCGGGAACTCCGCTTCCGGCCCTATTCCTGGATCTCCGACGACTGGTTCACGCCCGACGGGGCCACCGGCTTCGCGGTGCCCTTTTACCTCCTGCATCCCCGGCTGGTGCGCCTGGAGCGCAGCCGCATGGGCTACGTGGAGGGCGCCACCCAGGAGTGGTGCCTGCGCATCCTGCGCCACGAGACCGGCCACGCCCTGGACCACGCCTACGGCCTGCACCGCCGCCGCCGCTGGCAGCGGCTCTTCGGGCTGTCCAGCTCGCACTACCCGCGCTACTACCGGCCCAACCCCTACAGCCGCCGCCACGTCCAGCACCTGGAGTACTGGTACGCCCAGAGCCACCCCGACGAGGACTTCGCCGAGACCTTCGCGGTCTGGCTGGCCCAGCCCCGCGCCTGGCGCAAGCGCTACCGGGGCTGGCTGGCGCTGCGCAAGCTGGAGTACGTCGACGAGCTCATGGCCGAGATCGCCGGCCAGTGGCCGGAGAAGCGCACCCGCAACCGCCCGGAGGCCATCTCCAAAATGTACCACACCCTGCGCGACTACTACGCGGCCAAGCGCCACAAGTCCGAGCGCGGCTGGCCCAAGCACTACGACCGCGACCTCCGGCGCCTGTTCAGCGACCGGCCGCGCCGGGCCGACCGCGAGGCGGCCTCGGCCTTCATCCGCCGGGTGAAGCGCGAGGTCCTGGAGGTGGTCTCCCCCTGGGTGGGCGACCACCAGTACCACCTCAAACATGTCCTTGTAGAAATAGTCGGCCGCTGCCGGGAGCTGGGGCTCCGCGCGGCCGGGGGCGACCGGCGGCTCAAGCGCGACTTCGCGATCCTGCTGGCCAAGCACACCACCGACGCCCTCTACCGCCAGCGCGGGTGGATGGAACTGTGAAGAAGCTGCGCGTCCTGGTCCTGGTCCGCAAGGGGCTGGAGCCCCCCGAGAGCATCGAGAAGGTCCCCGACGAGGAGTACAAGAACGCCGACTGGAAGTGCGAGTTCGACGTGCAGGCCACGCTGGAGGGCCTGGGCCACGAGGTCCGGGTTCTGGGAGTCTACAGCGACCTGGCCCCCATCTGCGGGACCGTCGAGGAGTGGGCGCCCCACGTGACCTTCAACCTGCTCGAAGAGTGGGACTCGGTGGCGCTCTACGACCAGAACGTGGTCGCCTACCTGGAGCTCTTGGGGGTCAAGTACACCGGCTGCAACCCGCGGGGGCTGATGCTGGCCCGCGACAAGGCCCTCAGCAAGAAGCTGCTGGCCTACCACCGCGTGAGCATCCCCGAGTTCCAGGTCTTCCCCCTGGGCCGGCGGGTCAAGCGCCCCAAGCGGCTGGATTTTCCGCTTTTCGTGAAGAGCGTCACCGAGGACGCCTCGCTGGGCATCAGCCGGGCCTCGCTGGTGGCCGGCGACGCGGCCCTGGCCGAGCGGGTCAGGTTCGTCCACGAGAAGGCCGGCACCGACGCCATCGCCGAGCAGTTCGTCGAGGGCCGCGAGCTGTACGTCTCGGTGATCGGCAACGACCGCCTGCGGGTCTTCCCGGTGTGGGAGCTGGTCTTCACCGAGAAGCCCGAGGACGCCCCGCTGATCGCCACCCGCCGGGCCAAGTGGGACCTCAAGTACCAGAAGAAGTGGGGGGTGGTCAGCAAGGCCGCCGAGGAGCTGCCCAACGGGCTCGCGGAGAGGATCGGGAAGCTCTCCAAGCGCATCTACCGCTTCCTGTGCCTCTCCGGCTACGCGCGCATCGACTTCCGGCTCTCGCCCGAGGGCCGGCTCTACTTCCTGGAGGCCAACCCCAACCCGCAGCTCTCTTTCGGAGAGGACTTCGCCGAGAGCGTGGAGGCCGGCGGGGTGGGCTACGAGCAGCTCCTGGTCCGCATTCTGGGCCTGGGCCTGGCCTACCGGCCGGTGCGGCTCACCTAGTCGCGCCGCCTCCCGGGTCCGGCTCTTTGACCTCTTGAGGCCCCCGCTCCCGCCGGATACAATGGCCCGCATGAGCAGAATCCCGCCGACCGACACTGCCCCGGAGGCCCGCGCGGCGCAGCTCCAGGCGCTGCGCCGGATGGGAATCGCGGGGCGCGCGGCGATGACTTTTGAGCTTACCCGCGCGCTGCGCCAGACCGTGCGGGCCGGCATCCGCCGGCGCCACCCGGACTACACCGAGGAGCAGGTCCACCAAGCCCTCCTGCGCCTCACTCTGGGCGAAGAGCTCTTTCGCGAGGTCTTTCCCGAGAGCGACGTCCGGCCGTGAGCGAAGCTAAGTGGGCCCCCCGGCTGGGTGTGGAGGAACTCCTCGAGCGGCTTCTGGAGGAGGCCGGCCGGTAAGGTTGAGTTGGCTTCCCGCCTCGGCGCCTACAGCCAGCTCCCGAAGATCAGCTTGTGGCCTGCCACCATTATGCCCAGGTCGGCCAGCATGTGGCTCAGCCAGATTCCGGTCAGGGTCTTCTGGCGGGCGAGCAGCAGGCTCCAGACCAGCCCGCCGACCCCCACCAGCGCGCCGAAGAGGAACCCCCAGCCGGGCGGGAAGAACTGCGTCGCGATCACCACGTGATGGGCGGCGAAGGCCGCCGCGGCCAGGAGGTGCGCGGCCCAGGCTCTTGTCACTTGGCGCAGGCGCCCGAAGACGAACCAGCGCCAGTAGTACTCCTCTATCAGCGAGTGCAGCACCGACAGGAAGATCGCGAACGGCCAGTAGTGGTCGAGGATGCCCAGCTCCGCGGCCTTCCGCCTGATGTCCCCCGCGCCCGCGGCGGCCACCTCGCCGAGCGGCGAGGCCATCGCCGCGAAGATGGCGCCGACCACGACCGCGCCGGTCAGGAGTCCCAGCGGCAGGGCCTTGAGGTGCCGGGCGTCGCGGAGCTCGGGCCTGGGAAGGCCGGTCTTGAGAACGAAAAGGACGGCGAAGAGCGGCCAGACCACGGTGAACAGCTTGGTCCCCGCGTAGATGACCCGCGCGAAGACGTGCTCGCTGAAGAGCACGAAGTAGCATATCGAGGCGGCCAGCGGCAGGGTCATGGCCGGCAGCAGCACCAGCCACAGGCGCAAGCGCGCGGGGGCGGGGACGGAAGTGGTGTTGGGGGCGGTCACCTGCCTACTTCTCCACCTTCCGTGCTTCCCGAATTTCCGTCAAGGCTCCGGCGGCGGCTTGGCGGACGGTGGGGTCCTCGTCCTGCAGGGCTGTCTCCAGAGGCCCGATCGCCCGGGGGTCTTTGAGCTTTCCCAGGCAGTACACGGCTGCCAGCCGGACGATCTCGCTCTGGTCCCCCAACAGCAGGCAAACCGGTTCAACAGCCCTGGGGTCACCGATCCGCATCAGGGCCCAGGCTGCTTCCAGGCGCACCCTCTCGTGTTTGTCCCCAAGCGCACCGATCAGAGGAGCTACCGCCGGCTCACCCATTCGCATCAGTACCGTGTGCACTGCCCCGTGTATCTGAAAGTCCCCGTACTTGCGCTCATAGTCAGGATCGTCGTTCTCGGGGAGCCTGCCGTCCCTGTCCTTGAGGAGCCCCAAGAGCGCGGGAACGGCTTCGGGCCCGCAGGCTCCGAGCAGGAACACCGCTTCGGTAGGACACGGCCTGAGGCGCAGGGGCAGGCGCAGGTAGAAGCAGATCTTCCGCTCCGCCTCTCGCGGTCCCCCCAGCCGCGCTATCTTCTGGCGGTACGCAGAAGGCGTCTTCCCGCCCTTCAGCACGGCTGTTCTTGTCTGCCAGCAGGGCACGGCCGCCAGCCAGCAGAAGAGTCCCAGCGCCATGAGGAGAGTAAGAGCTACACCCCAATACACATACACTCGCCTGGCGCGCTTGTCTGCTGGGGGCTCGGGGATGGAATCACCTTCCGGCGCCACGGGCTATCCTCCACCCCATATTCTAACTCATAACAGCAACATATCCACGATGTTGAAAGTCACGCTCGATTGGGGTCCCTCGGCGCCGGCGGCGCCCGGCGGCTACTTGCCGTACATCGGCAGGTAGCGGTAGTAGACCTCCAGGCTCAGCGCGTTGACCGCCGTGGTGTAAACCCGGGTGCCCGAGTGCCGGCAGAGCCAGCTGACCGGGTCCCAGGAGCCGTCCACGTCCTGCAGCGAGCCGTCGACGGGCCCGCCCTTGCGCTGGTTGGGCAAGAGCGCCGCCTTCATCTTCGCGTTCCACTGCTTCCAGCTTTTCCCGCCCATCTGGAACATGGCCAGGGTGCCGTAGTACCAGTAGTACATGCTGTGCCCCTGGTGCTTCCCGGCCATCTTGTCCCAGTCGGGCAGGTCGCTGAGCAGCAGCTCCGACTGCTTCTGGAGCATCTCGTCACCGCGCCGGAAACCCATCAGCAGCTTGCTGAGCATGCACACGCTGACCGCCGCCTGCCAGCGGCCCCGGCCCCTGCCGGTGTAGCCGATGTAGCCGGTCTTGGCGGAGGTGTTGGTGTCCAGCCACTTGATGGCGCCCTGGAAGCCGGCGTTGTCGGTCTTCAGCCCCCCGATCTTGGCGCTCTTCAGGGCCATGACCATCCAGCCGGAAACCGAGATGTCCACCTGCCCGTCGCGGGGCTTGTAGCGCCAGCCGGAGTAGGGGTTCTGCCACTTCTGCACGCAGTCGATGGCCTTCTGGGCCGGCCCGCGGAGCGCCGGATCCTTGGTCATGCCGTAGAGCTCGGCCAGGGCCAGGGTGGCCATGCCGTGGTTGTAGGGGCGGTTCAGCCCGCCGACGCCCTTCTGGTTGATCTCGCCGTTGGCCTGCTGCTGCTTGACCAGCCACCGGGCCGCGCGGTTGACGTTGTCGCGGAAGCGCCCGGACTTGTGGGTGTGGCCCGCGCCCAGGAAGGCCAAGAGCGCCAGGCCGGTGACGCCCACGCTGCCGGCCCGGTTGGTGCGCACCTCGCCCTCCTTGTACTTCTCGTTGGCCCAGCGGCCCTCCTTCTCCTGGTGGCGCTTGAGCCATCTCAGCGCGGCCTCCACGGCGCTCTCGGTGGCCGGCGAGCCCCCGAAGCGGGCCACCGCGCGCTTGCGGCCGCCGCCGCCGCGGTAGCCGAAGACCCCGGCCATGCCGCCGCCGCCCACGCCCATCACCCCGGTCACCCCGGTGCCGCCCAGGGGGATGTCGCTGATGGCCTCCTCCGAGCCGCGGGCGGTCTGGGTATCCATCTCGTTCTCGGTCTCGTTGTGGGTGGTGTCCTCGACCTTCTCGTGGACCACTAACGGGTTGGTCACCTGGGTGTCGGCCTTGACCTCGTGGGGGTTGCGGAAGATGTCGCGCTTCTTCTTGTGGTCGAACTCCGGCGGCTTCTCCTTGGCGACGTCGTAGGAGATAACCACCTCGTCGGTCTGCGCCGCGGGCAACGCCACAGTGAGCAGCGTGGCCAAGAGGAAGATCACCGCGTGGACCACCGCGCTGACCACCCACCAGGGCAGCGCGCCCACCCGGCGCTCAATGCGCGTGGT
>CAZONU010000147.1:0-11455 GCA_964581145.1 uncultured Planctomycetia bacterium | reverse complement strand
CGGGGTGACCAGCACCGGGCCGAAGCTGAAGAACGTGTCGAAGCTCTTGGACATGGTCAGGTAGCGCGGGTTGCGGCGCAGAATATCCTCGGCGGTCATGTCGATGATGGTAGTAAAGCCGGCGACGACGCTCAGCCAGTCCTCGCGGGCGACGTCCTTGCACTCCTTTCCGAATATCAGCCCCAGCTCGGCCTCGGCGGTGGTCTTCTCGGACTGGCGGGGAACCAGTATCTCCTCCCCGTGGCCGATTACCGCCGTGTCCGGTTTCATGAAGCTGGCCGGCTCGGTCGCCGGCGTCTTCTCGTCGAGGTCCGCGGCGTGCTCCCGGGAGTTGAGACCGATGCCCCAGATTTTGCGTGGGTGGCGATACAAGGGCGCAAACTCGACCGCCTCGCCGGCCAGCGCGGCGTCTTTCACTCTCTCGGCTTCGCCGGCCCGCCGCCACTCGTCCAGCTCCGCCAGCCGGCCGGACCCTGTCAGCGCGAGGACCTCCTCCGGCCAGTCGGTGCCCGACCGCGCGTTGACTTCCGCCAGCGGCACGAAGCCCGCGTTCGCCAGCAGGCAGGCCGTCTCTTCCCCGTTGACCCTCAGCGTGGCCAGTCTCATCGCGCGTCTCCCGCGGGGATTATTCCCGCCGCGCGCCGCGTCCGCAAGCCGTTTCCGTTCATTTGTCGCGATACCGGCTGGGGGACTTGCCGAAGCGCGCCAGGAACCGGCGATTGAAATGGGAGAGGTTGCCGAACCCTACCCTCGCGGCCACGTCGGCCACCTTGCGGCCGGTGGTGACCAGCATGTTCGCGGCCTGCTGCAGGCGGTGCTCGTTGAGAAAGGCCTTGGGGGGCCGGCCGGTCGCCGCCCGGAAGGCGCGCTTGAAGGTGGCCCGGCTCATCAAACAGGCCGCGGCCATGGCCCCCACGGTGAGCCTCCCGTCGTAGCGCTGGTAGACCATATCCACCGCCGGCTGGATCCTGGCGCGGTCGATCAGCGAGCGGCGCGGGCGGCTGCACTTCAACGCGGAGAAGATGCGCATCAGCCGCAGGACGCGCTCGGTCAGTTCCAGGTTGCCGCGGCCCTTGGAGACCGCGCGGGCCAGGGAGCGGACCTCGGCGGCCAGCTCCGCCCGCCCGGACCACTTGTGCGTGCCGCCGCCCAGCCCGTTGAGGAAGGGCCGCAGGAACCGGTCGAGCAGGTCGCGGTTGTTGAAGAGCAGCCCGGGGCGGAAGTCGAGATACGTGAAAGTGCACCGGCCGGGGACCTCGGCGCGGTGGTGCTCGCCCTCGGCGATGAAGACGCAGTCGCCCGCGACCAGCGCGTAGCGCTTCTCTTCGATTTGCAGCGTGCACGCGCCCGACTCGACCAGGACCAGCTCGTAGCCTTCGTGCCTGTGGAGCGCCGGGGTCAGCACCCCCTCGCGCTGCTCGGTGGTGGCCGCGATCCACTCCGAG
Source organism: uncultured Planctomycetia bacterium (assembly GCA_964581145.1). Lineage (GTDB taxonomy): Bacteria > Planctomycetota > SZUA-567 > JAKLDR01 > JAKLDR01 > CAZONU01. The sequence continues at coordinate 10,010 of CAZONU010000147.1, read as the reverse complement.
CGGGGGATGAACCGGGACTTGGCGTCGACCTTGCGCATGAGCCAAAAGTATCACCATTTGAGCCGCGCCCGCAAGTCGAAAAGGGCCCGCCGGGTGTATACTGTATTGAGGCCGGCCCCTCAGAAACTGGAGGAGAATCATGAGAACGAGAACCCTGACCGCCGCCTGCGCGCTGCTGGCGCTGGCCGTCACCTGCCGGGCCGGTGAGCCATTTACCGCCGGGACCAACGGCGCCAAGACCGTCGCCCGCAAGGGCCCCCTGGCCGGGCTGCCCTCTTGTCCTGGAGCGCACCTGGCCAGGGTCAGGGCGCTGGGTGACAACGGCTGGCTGAACCTGGGCTCGCCGGCGCCGGACCCCAGATGGGGCAAGGCCCGCGGCCGGTCCTGGAGCGCCAAGATGGTCCCCGCGGCCGATCTGGGTGGGGCCTTCGTCGCCGGCCAGGGGGTGCATGCTTACGTGAAGCCCGACGGCCACTATCAGGACGACATCTTTTTCTACGACATCAACCGCCACCGCTGGGTCTGCGTCTACCCCGGCGCGGACGTCAAGAAGATCAGCCTGACGGTGAACAAGGACGGCTTCGAGGTGGACAAGACCGGCCAGCCGATACCCGTCGCCTGGTGCGGGCACATGTACCAGGACATCACCTACAACCTCGACGAGAAGAAGCTCATGTTCATGGACAACGGCGACCCCTACTGGAAGAAACCCCTGGCCCGGCGGATAAAGTGGCTGGAGGGCAAGAAGCTGGCGCGCAACACCACCCCCTGGTTCTGGAACACGCTGACGGGGAAGTTCGAGCGCCGGCTGTGCGGCGGGGACGCGAGAATGCCCCGGCACGGCTACGGCAAGGTGCTCGTCTACCTCGGCGGCGGCAAGACCTTCTACTGGCGGGGAGCACCCTGGAAGCTCCTCTGGTTCCACGACTACCGGACTTCGAAGTGGACCCGGGTGAAGCCCACCGGGGAATTCCCCCCGTGGGGCGCCTACGTCGCCGCCTGTTACGACTCCAAGCGCAAGCGGGTGTACATCGGGGGGCGGGGCTTCAAGGGCGGCAAGCCCGAGGATGCTTTCTACGCCTACGACGTCGCGACCAACACCTGGACCAATCCCAAGCCCAAGGGGGCGGTGCTGACCTCTTTCGCCAACAACGTCGGCAACATGCATTACGATTCAGCCAGCGACGTCGTGACCGTCTTCGCGCGGAGCAGCAGGGTGCACGGCAAGGACCTGGGCGTGCACGTTTACGACCCGGCCGCTAACGCGTGGAAGAAGCCCCTGCCCCTGCCGCCCGCCGTCGCGAACAAGTGGACCAGGATGTGCTGGAGCGGTTTCTACGGCCCCAAGCTGAACGCTCACTTCTTCCACACGGCCAGCGACAGCCGGGACAACGGCACCATGTGGGTCTACCGCTACAAGCGCGCCAGGAAGTAGAGCCTCAGGCGTTTCCGCGGGGCGCCCGGGTCTTCCGGGCGCCCCTTTTCTTTGCCGGAGGCGGGCTCTTGCGGAGTCTTCCTCTCTCGCCTACAATCGATTGCCGGGAGGAAGCCGACCTTGACTCCCGAGGGCGAGGCTAAGGACGCCGGGGCGCGGCGCTTCATCGGCGTGAAGTTCGAGTGCTGCGGGGTCTACCAGCGCGTCTACGTCAACCAGGCCCGGACCGCCTATGTGGGCTGGTGCCCCAGGTGCGCGCGCCGGGTGGAGATCAAGATCGACCCCCGCGGGACCACCGGCCGCTTCTTCCGCGCTGAGTAGAGAGGAGCCCCATGCCCGGCGACTACCACTTCGGCAAGCGCGCGGCGGCCTGCTCGGCCTGCGGGCACGAGTTCGCCGTCGGCGAGGAATATCACTCCGCGCTGCGGCTGGAGGAGGTTGCTCCGGCGCCTGAGCCGGAAGAGGCCGCCCCCGAGGCGGAAGCGGCCGAGCCCGCCGCCGCCGAGGAGGCCGCCTCCCCGCCCCCCGACATCGGCGGTCTGCCCTTCAGCCGCGCGGACTTCTGCGCGGGCTGCTGGGACGGCGAGAAGGCCGGCGAGTTCTTTTCTACTTGGAAGAGCTGCGTCCACGACGAGGCCGAGGACCAGCGCCCGCTGGCCCGGCGCATCGACGCCGAGACCATCTACGACATGTTCCGCCGCCTGGAGGGCCAGGCGGACCCCGCCCAGCAGAAGTTCCGCTTCATCCTGGCGCTGATGCTCATGCGCAAGAAGCGGCTGCGCTTCACCGGCGTGGCCGACTCGCCCCGCGGCGAGCACCTGGTCCTGGAGGACCGCGACGAGGGCATCACCCACAAGGTGCTGGACCCCGGCCTGGGCGAGGAAGAGGTCGACTCCCTCCGCGGGCAGATCGACCGGCTGCTGGGCGGCGGCGCGGACATTGAAGAAGAGGCCCCGGCGCCGGCCTCCGAGCCCCGGGACCCGGGCGGGCAAGAGTGAGCGCCGCGGGCAAGGCTCCCGCGGCCGTCGCGGTGGCCAACGGCCACGTGATCGCGCTGGGCGCGGACCGCGCGGAGGTGGAGCGCGCCGCGCCGCCGGACGCGGAGGTCTTCGAGTTTTCCGGTGCATGTATCTTGCCCGGCCTGTGGGACACGCACGTCCACGTCGAGCGGGTGGGCCTGCTCCGCGCGGGCTGTCTGCTTTACGACGCCAAGTCCATCGCGGAGATGGCCGAGAAGCTCGCGGACTTCGCCGCCGCGAATCCGGACGCGCCGGTGATCTACGGGCGCGCCGGGTGCCTGCATCCCGCGGTGCTCGCCGAGGGACGGCTGCCCACCGCCGGCGATCTCGACGAGGCGGTGCCCGACCGCCCATTGGTGATCTACGACGTCAACAAGACCGTGGCCAACTCCGCCGGGCTGGCCGCCGCGGGGGTCACCCGCGACACGCCCGACCCGGCCGGCGGGCGCATAGAACGCAATGAGGCCGGCGAGCCGGTCGGGGTCTGCTGGTTCCGGGGCGGCCAGGGGCTTTTCTCAGAGATCTTGCCCTTCCGGCCGAACTACGGCCCCGACGAGTTCGCCGAGCACTTCGCCGCCGGCTGCCGCACGCTGGCCGCCCGGGGGATCACCACCGTGGTCGAGGCCTACGCCACGGGCGGGCAGATCGGGGCCATCGCCAAGCTCGACGCCGATCTCCGGCTGCCCTGCCGGACCATCGTGCACCCCGCGGCGGTGCGCGGCGACCAGTTCGAGGACTTCATGTCGGGGCGCTTCGAGTTCGGCCAGAAGCTGGGGCCGCTCTCGCAGGTCGGGCCGCTCAAGCTCCTCTATGACCTCTTCGTCATGCACCGCACCGCCAGGCTGAGCCGCCCCTACGAGGGCCAGCCGGAGAACTTCGGGGCCTACAACACCCCGCCGGAGGAGCTGGCCCGGCGCATCAGCATTGCCATGGACCGGGGCTTCCCCGTGGCCGTGCACGTCACCGGCGACCAGGGGCTGGCCGAGGGCGTCGAGGCCATCGCCGCAGAGTTGACTGCCCGGGGGAGCGCCGCGCCGGCCGGGAACTTCATGATCCACGGCTACTTCGCGCCGGCGGGCCTGCCCGAGAAGATGGCCGGGCTGGGCGTGGGCCTGGCCGCGCAACCCGTATTCCACTACGCCTGGGCCGACCAGGTGGAGGAGTTCGTGGGGGCGGCCCGCGTCGAGGACTTTTACCCGTATGACCGCTACCTGGGGGCGGGGGTTGTGGTCGGCGGAGGCTCTGACGCGCCGGTCGCGGATTTTGACCCCTTTGTGGGCATGTACGCGGCGACGGCGCGGCGCTCGGCCTCGGGGCGCGTCTGGGGGCCGGAGCACGCGGTGGACATGGAGACGGCCCTGTCGCTTTACACCGATAAGGCCGCGGAGCTCTTTCCCTGGAGCGGGCTTTCGGGAAAACTCGAACCCGGCGAGCCGGCGGACTTCGTGGTCCTGGACCGCGACCCGCGCGAGGTGCCCGCCGAGGAGGTTCGTTCTGTAAGAGTGCTGGCCACCTACGTCGCCGGGCGCGAGGTCTACCGCGCGGGGGGCGAAGCGTCGTGAAGAAGAAGGCCAAGCCCAAACGGAAGCCCAAGCCCAAGCTGCCGCGCGGCACCATGCCCCCGCCGGAGCGGACCCACCGCGACGAGAAGAAGGAAGAGGACCGCACCGCCTGCCGGCGGTTCAGGAAGGGCAAGCGCGAGCAGTAGACGGAGGGAGCCGGTGCAGAAGTTCGGGTTCTTCAGAGGGAGAGAGGTGGTCGTCGGGGAGGTCGCCGTCGACCTGGCGGGCGGGCTGTGGCTTCGGCGGCGGGGAGCGCCCGCTCCGGCCCTGGAGCCGGTGCTGGAGGTCGCGGGCTTCGAGGGATGCGACGGAGCTGCGAGGCTGCTCGCCGGTTTCTGCGCGCCGCTGGCCGCCGACGAAGGGCCCGAGCACGCGGCAATCCGGGTTCCCCTGAGGCTGCTCACGCCCCACGGAGAGTACGTTGGCGACGGCGACCAGGAGCTGGCGGTGCTGCCCGACGGCACCGTGCTCCTGGGCGTCGGCCTGCGGCTGCTGCGCGTGGCGGACCTCGGACCGGTCCGGCTTGCGGGGATGAGGTTGGACCTGGGACCCGGGGCCCGGTTGGTGGCCGGTCCCGGGGAGCTTCCCGCGCCGGGAGCGGTTCCCTTCGAAGAGACCGGCGACTGGCTGCTGTTCGAAACCGGCTGCGGGTTCCTGGGCCTCTACTGGGGCCGCGACCCCCAGGGCTGGTGCGACAAGCTCGGCGGCGAGGGCCTCTGGCCCAAGATCGGCGACGGTAAGACCGCGCCCTTCTTCCACGGCTGGGAGAACTACCTGCGTCAGTGGGGCGAGCCGCGCGGCTGGCGCGCGCGGGAGACGGCCGCGCTGGTCCTGGACGACGCCGCGCTGACCCTCGCCTGGCACCAGGGCGCGGACCTCGCCGCCGAGCCCCGCACGCACTTCAGCGGCGCGGTGGCGCTCGCTTGGGGCGAGAGCCAGGAGGAGGTCCGCGCTCAGATGGAGGCGCTGGCCGCGCCCGTCACGCCGGAGGCCGAGGGCGCGGCGGTCTCGGGCTTCGACTACCTGGAGGGCAGCTACCGCTTCCGGCGCACTGAGAGGAAGTGCCGGGCGACTTTCCCCACCGATCCCCTTGCGCGAAAAACCGTCGTGCGCGTGGACGGCCCGCCCGCGGCGGCGCTCTCGTGTTCGGTGAACGGCGCGCCGGCCCGCCCGCAGCTGGTCTCGGTCGGCAGGGTTGACGATCCCTACGGCCCGCACGAGGGCCGGCCGGACTCGGGCGGGCGGCCGGTTCTCGCGCAGTTCGAGAAGCCGGCTGAACGCGCCGAGCTCGGGGTGGAGCTTTCGAAGGACAAGCCCACGGTGGTGGAGGTGGCCGAGAGCGAGGGGATTTCACTGTCCTATCTCGCCCAGGACGACCGCCGGGAGCTGCTGCTCTTTTGTGACGCGGACGACCGGCCCCTGGGCCGATTGAGCCTGGCCGACCTCAAGCTGCGCGACCTCGGCCTGCCGGGCCGCCCGCGGGCCGCGGTGACCATGCTTCCCCTGTACTGGTTCCTGATGAACGCGCCCAGCCGCTTCCACTCCGCCAACGTGTTGGAGAGCTGGGACCTCGCCGCCAACGGCCCGGAGGAGATCCGCCTGCTGCTGAGCGCGCTCAACCCCGGCGGGAAGGTGCGCTCGGGCGTCGAAGTCAGACTGCCCCGCCCCTCCTCCGACGCCTTGAAGCTGGAGGTCTGCGCCCGGCTGGAGGTCCTCGGCGAGTTCGCGGTGCCCCACCTCCAGTTCTGCAATCTCTTCCCCGAACCGGGCCGGCAGCCCCGCGACTGGAGCCACGCCGAGACCCTGGCGGCGACGGGAGACGATTTGTGGGTCGTCGAGAACCGCAAGCCCTCCGGCGACGCCAGCACCGTCGAGGGCCGGCGCTTCCGGGACTTCCGCCCGCCTTTCTTCCTCTCGCAGTACGCCTCGGAGGGCGGCAACTTCGCGCTGCTGGTCTCGCGCGCGGAGCCCGCCGAGGCCATGCTCGGCTACGAGCTCTGCCGCTGCTGGCTGGACAACCATCTTTTCGTGACTTTCCCGGAGGGCGGTCCCGCGGTCGGCGCTTCCTACCGCGTCGACTACCAGCTGGCCCTGTGGGGCGGGGCCGGGACCTCGCGCGAGGAGGTCCGCGAGCTGGCCCGGGCCAGCCTGGCCGCCGGAAGGCTGGAGGTCTAGTTTGCCGGGCGAGGCTCCCGAACCCTCTCCGGCCGAGGAAGCGCCGAGCCCCGGGAAGGCGATATCCCCGGGGCGGGCGCGGCTGGCCAAGCTGCTGGGCAGCTTCTTCGGGGTCGGCTTCCTGCCCAAGGCGCCCGGCACCTGGGGCAGCCTGGCCGCGCTGATCATTTACCTGCCGATCAGGGCCAGCGGCCTGGACAACCACACCTTCGGGTGCCTGGCCCTCTTCGTGTTCTTCTCGACGGCCTCGCTGGTTCTCGGCCGGGCCGCGGAAAAGGCTGCGGGCCAGAAGGATCCGCGCTGGTTCGTCCTCGACGAGATGGCCGGAGTATTCCTTGCGCTCTTCGGGCTGGCTACATATAATCTCGTCTTCGTCGGATTGGCCTTTTTGCTCTTTCGGTTGTTCGATGCCCTCAAGATCGGCGCGGTCGGATGGGTAGAGGAGCGCTTCGGGGGGTCGGTGGGAATCCTGCTCGATGACGTGGTGGCGGCCTCGATTGCCAACCTGCTGGTCCGCCCGCTCCTGATCACGCTGCTCGAGAACTGCGGAGTGGCGGTCAGTTCCCACTAGTCCGCGCGTAGCAGGGAGTCTCCCGGGCCGCGGTCCGGGTTGTTCTGGGAGGTAAACCCCTGGACCTGGAAGCCGGCACCGCCGCCCAGAAGCTCGAGGCCCTGCTGACCGGGCGCCTGAGCGAGGGCGAGATGAAGCTGCTCCGGGGCTACCTGGGCGACCAGGACAAGCGCATCTCGGAGCTCTCCCGCCGCCTGCGCCGCCAGGAGCAGGAGTTCACCACCATATTCGAGATCGTCGGGCAGATCAGCGCCCTGGCCATGAATGCGGAGGGCCTGCTCAAGTACCTGCTCAGGACCCTGATGGGCCAGTTCATGGTCCCGCGCCTGCTGGTGCTGCGCCGCGAGGAGCTGGAGAACGGCACCTTCACGGCGGCGGCCACGCAGGGCATCTCCGCCGAGGGCCTGACCGTCGACCCCGCCGGCCAGCTGGCCGAGTTCGCCCTGGCCTCGCCCCGGCCCTTCGACCTGGGCGACCCGCACATCGAGAATCTCGAGGAGGTCAAGAAGCTCCGCGGCCTGGGTATGGTCAACTGCGTGCCGCTCATCCAGCAGGCCGACCGCAGCCACCCGGCGCAGCTGGAGGGGCTGCTCTTCCTCGGCGAGCGTCTGGCCGGCGGCCAGATGGGCTCCTTCGAGCGGCGCATGCTGGGCATGCTCGGCCAGGCGGTGGCCATCACCTTTCACAACGAGCTGCTCTACCGGCGCTCGATCATCGACGACCTCACCGGGGTCTCCAGCCGCGGGCACTTCGAGGCCCACCTCAGCCAGGAGGTCGGCCGCGTGCGGCGCTACAGCTCCAAGAGCATCTCCCTGGCGATGCTGGACCTCGACCACTTCAAGAACGTCAACGACACCCACGGCCACCTGGCCGGCGACGAGGTCCTCAAAGCCACCGCGGCGCTCCTGCGCGAGGTGGTCCGCTCGGTGGACCTGGTGGCCCGCTACGGCGGCGAGGAGTTCGCGGTGATCCTCATCGAGATCGACCGGCCCTCGGCCGCGGAGGTGGCCGAGCGCCTGCGCAGCTCGCTGGAGAGCATGACCGTCGACTTCGGGGGCCAGGGGCTGCGCATCACCGGCAGCTTCGGGGTGGCCTGCTTTCCGGACGACGCCCGGGACAAGCGCGGGCTGATAGAGGCCGCCGACGCCGCCCTCTACCGGGCCAAGGCCGCGGGCCGCAACCGAACTTGCGTGGCTCCGGCGCTGCCCCCGGAAGAGCAGAAGAACGCGGCGGCGGGCGGGGGTAAGTCGGGTGGCTAAGAACAAGAGCTCGGGGCGCCTGCGGCGCCCGGGCAGCGGCGGCAAGCCGAAGGCGCGCGCGGCGCGCAAGACCCCCGCGGCGCGCAAGACCCCCGGGGGCGGCACCAGCCGGCAGCGCCGGCCCTCCGACTCGACCAGGGCCGCCTCGGCGGCCTCGGCCGCCTCGGCGACGGGCATCACCCCCGCGCAGCGGGCCGCCTCGGGCCGGACCGGCGGCTCGGTGGCCGGCCGGCGGGTGCAGGGCTTCGGCCTGGCCATAAAGATGAGCCTGGTCATCGCGGCGCTGGTCGCGGCGGTCACCTTGCTCTGGGGCATCTTGCAGGCCCGGCAGCTCCGCAAGCACCTGGAGAACACCATCAAGCGCAACGGCGCCCAGGCCGCGCTGATTCTCGCCGAGCAGGGCCGCCAGAACGTGGCCAAGTACCTGGAGAGGAACAGGACCGAGACGTGGACGCCCCTCAAGATAAGCAGGGTGCGGGAGTTCGTGGACGACGCGTCCGGCGGGATCGTCTACAACGACACCGAGGACGCGGTGATCCTCTACGGCAGCGTGCTCATCGCCTCGGCCCGGGACAAGCCCCTGTCTTTCAAGGGCAAGGAAGAGTCCATCGCCGGGCAGAAGTACAAGAACGTCCAGTGCCTGCGCGGCAGCTACGTCCGGCGCGGCGACACGGCCGGGGGCGCCAAGAACATTCGCGTGCTGCAGTTCAAGGCGCCCTTCAAGGTCGCCGGCGGCCAGGAGGAGGGCACCGCCCGGCTGGTGGTGGCCATCAACAGGGTGGACGAGCAGGTCAACAAGCTGATCGTCTCGGCGCTGATCGCCGGGATAATCTTCGTGCTGTCCGGCGTGGTCGTCTCCTACATCCTGGCCGCGGGCATCGTCCGGCCGGTGCGCCGGCTGATGCGCGACATGGACATCGTCAGCCGCGGGGACTTCGACCACGTCACCAAGCGGACCAGCGGCGACGAGATCGGCCTCGTGGCCATGGCCTTCAACGACATGACCAAGAGCCTGCGGGTGGCCCAGGAGCTGGAGATCGAGTCCGAGAAGGTCCAGGCCGAGCTGGACACCGCCCGGGAGATCCAGGCGCACCTGCTGCCCTCCAAGATCCCCCAGCTGCCCGGCTTCGACATCTACCAGGCCTACAGCCCGGCCAAGGAGGTCGGCGGCGACTACTTCGACTTCATCCCCGTGGACCGCGAGAACCTCGGGGTGGTCTGCGCCGACGTCTCCGGCAAGGGCATCCCCGGCTCGATGGTGATGGGCTCGACGCGCACGGTGCTGCGCATGCTGGCCGCCGGGAACCCCTCGGCCTCCGACACCCTGGCCCAGACCAACTCCATCGTGGCCCGGGACATCAAGCGGGGCATGTTCGTCACCGCCATCTACGGGGTGCTCAACGTGCGCCAGAAGACCCTGACGGTGGCCTCCGCCGGGCACAACCCCATGGTCCTCTTCCGGGCGCGCACCGGCAAGTGCGAACTGGTCAACCCCGCGGGCATCGCCCTGGGCTTCGACAAGGGCCCCATCTTCAACCGCACCGTCAAGGAGCAGAAGCTCCAGCTCTACAAGGGCGACCGGGTGGTGCTCTACACCGACGGGGTGGTCGAGGCCATGGACGAGAAGCACGAGGAGTACGGCGACGAGCGCTTCTACAAGTGGGTGCAGACCAGCGCCCGGGCCAAGAGCCGCGACTTCGTGCGCGCGCTGCTGCGCGAGATCGAGGGCCACCGCGGCAACGCCGACCAGCACGACGACATCACCATCGTCACCATCAGGGTGGAATGAGCGAGCATCGGGGAGGGCGAATGATACACCGCGAGCTGGTGGTGCCCAACGACACCCAGTACCTGGTCGCCGTCCGCGAGGAGGTCACCAAGGTGGTCGAGCAGAGCGCCTTCACCGAGCGCGACCGCAAGCTGATCATCGTGGCGGTGGACGAGGCGGTCACCAACATCATGGAGCATGCCTACGAGGAGAAGCGCGAG
>CAZONU010000146.1:0-11541 GCA_964581145.1 uncultured Planctomycetia bacterium | reverse complement strand
CCAGGGAGGTGGCCAGGCCCGAGCGGACGGCCTCGCGGGTGCGCTTCATGATGTGCCGGGCGATGTCCTCGGGGCTCTCCGAGTCCGGGGCGGGGGTGCCCGGGGCCTGGGGGTGGTTGGCGCTGAAGGCCGCGTGGTCCAGCGAGGCGCGCCCTACCGGGGTTATGGCCGAGAGGCCCCTGCCGTAGACGTCGACCTCGGCGCCGACCGCGACGGGCGGCAGGCTGCGCAGGTCGATGTCGGCGAGCTCTTCGCGCAGGGCGGCGACGCGCTCCAGGCCGGGCCGGCCGCCGAGGTAGTCGAGCAGCTCGGCGGGCAGCCCCGGCTGGGGCTCCAACACGTGGTCGGCGAAGCCCACCCCGTCGACGCCCAGCGCGGCGGCGGCGCGCAGTATCGAGGCGGTGGAGTAGTGCTCCTCGTCGTCGGCGCAGCCGGAGAGGTGGCTGTGGACGTGGAGGTCGATCACGCGGAAGCCGCTGATCATGGCGGTATGTTAAGCGGCGCGCGGCTCCACGCAAGCGCCGGTCCCGGGAGTGCGCTCGACAAAGGGGCCCGTTTTCCTATCATTCGGGGCGGACCTGAGATGGGGAGCATTTCGGTATGGCCGAGGGCGAGTCGGGCGGGGCCGGGATGCCGGGAAACCGGGTGCTGCTCGTCGACGACGACGAGGAGGTGACCGGGGCCCTCGGCGAGCTGCTCACCAGGTCCGGCTTCCAGGTGACCATCGCGGGCAAGGGCGCGGAGGCCCTGGAGCTTCTGGAGGGGGGACGCTTCGACGCGATGGTCCTGGACCTGGCCATGCCCGGCACCGGGGGCGTCGGCGTCCTGGCGGAGATCCGCCGCCGGCACGTTTCCTTGCCGGTGATTATCTATTCGAGCTACCTGGGGGTCTTCGACGAGGATGAGCTCCGCGAGATGGGGGTCAGCCGGGTGATGATGAAGCCGGCCAGCGGCGGCGAGATGGTCGGCGCGCTCCAGGAGGTGATCGCCCAAGGCTCCGGAGCGGGGGAGGGCGGGGAGTCATGACCAAACGGATTTGCGCTGCCGCGTGTGCGCTGCTTTCTTGTGTTGCGTGCGGGGCCGGCGAGGTCTCCGAGGCGGAGAAGAAGGTGCGCGCGGGCCTTCTCAAGTTCCGGGAGGAGATGCGCTCGGACGACGAGAAGGTCAGGACCGCGGCCTTCGACCGGGTGATGGTCGACAAGGCCCTGCTCGGGAAGCTGCTCGGCAAGGACGCCGCCCTGGTCTGGCCCAAGATGGAGAAGCCGCTGGCCGAGACGCGCAAGAACACGGCCAGGATGAAGAGCGAGCTGGACGCCAAGGGCGACGTCAAGGAGGTCAAGCTGACCGACGTCCGCAAGAGCGACGCCTCCGGCCGCTACCGCCTGGTCCTGGCCATGATCCCCAGGGACATCCCGGCCTACACCGCGGTGACCAGGCACGAGAAGGGCAGCGCGGGGTCGAGTACTTACATGTTCGTAGACGGCCGGATGCGCTGGGTGCCCGGGCTGGAGGGGCTCTGCCTCCGCATCCAGCGTCTTAAGTCAAAGGCCTCCCGGCGGAAGGCCAAGTTCCCGGACCTCTCCGGGCGCTTCCTGGCGGCACTGCGCTCGGAGAAGCTGGCCGAGGCGATGGCCTGCTGGGTGAGCGTCAAGGAGTTCGGGGCCCTGATGGCCAGCCCTCCGCCGGAGATGCCCAAGCCGTCCGCGGCGGAAGTGAAGGAGATGGCCAAGTACTTCCGGGAGCGCGACGCGGTCCTGGCCAAGTGGTTTCCCAACTTGATCAAAGCGCTGAAGGCAGAGGGCCTGGCCCCCAAGGACCTCAAGTACGCCGACTCGGAGGGCACCGTCAACACCCACCTCGGTTTCGAGAAGACCAGTTCCATAACGATGACATTTGCGGGCGCCGGCGGCGCCAGGGTCAGGATAAGGATAGACGACGGCTTCAAGTTCGGGGGCGGCAAGTGGCGCTTCAGCGACAAGCCCCTGAACGTGTCCGTGGAGAAGGACGGCAAGACGAAGTCCCTGGACGTAAAGGAGAAGTAGCGCGTTTCGGCGATGTCCGGCCGGGCGGCTAATTGGTCAGTCGGGCTTGGGTTTGGCGCGTATCTTCTTCAGAGCCTCGGCGGCGGCCTTGATCTCGGTGCGGCGCCAGCCTTGTCGCCCGGCCGCTTCTGCTGAGTAATGATGATCAAAGTGTCGGTGTCGGACGCCCCCTTGTAGCGCTTCAGCTTGCCGATGGGGGAAGGGCGCGTCGTCGTGGTCGCTGCGTTCGGGTTGGGGGCGTCCATCCGGAAGCTACCCAAGAGAGCTAGCTCCGCTGATAGGAAGCTGCGGGCTTGCAGGTCGAAGTGAACGATAGACTTGCCCTTCAAGAACACCTTGTACGTGCCCTTCGTCCCTTGGGGCGCTTTGAACTTCGGTATGTCGATGCTATTTTCCAGCCGGGCACACTTACGACTGCCAGCGATAACGTAGCCGGTTAATTTCATTTTCAGGTGACCCGTTACTTGCATCGTTGCCCCAGGCACTTCCCAGGGCATCTCAACCCGCATGTAGATCGATTCTCCGGTTTTGAGCGGCTGCGGGGGAAGCGCAAGCAGCATCCTCATGGCCAGAGACATACCTGAATCGGCAAGGGGGAACGTCACATTGCCGATTTCATTCATGCGCAAAGCCACTACCGAGTTTTTCGGAAGTGCCAAGACACCGCTTGTTAGGACTCTTGGCTTCAGGTTCTGCAGCATTACACTGGCAAATCCTTTGGCTTTCGATGTCAGCACCAGATCACCTGTTATCTCCGTCGACCGCTTCGTTGGGGCACGCAGCCCAACGAGATCATTGTAGATGTCCTCCTTGCGCGTATAATTGTATGAGTACTTCCGTTTCGCCGAGAAATCCCAGCGCAAGAGTGGAGCCTTGTCAGGAGCGGCAACAGCAGGGTAGGCTTTCTTGCCGATGACCTTCGAGAATCGCGATGCTTGCGGCATGGGCGAAAGCGCCCGGTCTGGATCGCTCCGTTCCGTGGCGTTGCGGATCCGCCATATCGCGATCGCTGCAGCGGTCCGGACCTCCTTGTCGGAATCACCCAAGAGCAGCTTCAAGGCCGCAAGCGAGTCTCGCGCCGATGCTCCAATCCGCCCCAGAGCTTCAGCAGCGCTCTTTTTCATGTAGGGGTATGCTGGCGCCAAGTTCGCGATAAGGGCGGGGACTGCTTCTGCAGCGTCCTTCCCCATGTGGCCGAGGGCGCTGGCAGCGCACATTCTGACGGCGAGGTCTTCGTGATCTAAGGTCTTGATCAGGATCGGAACGCAACGCTTACCACAGCGCCACAGGAGGCCGGGCACGTGTTCTTTGCTGGGAGCCAGCCATTTCGGTTTTTCTAAGTAATCACTGAGTCGGTCGGCTGCCTCGGCAGCGCCACCGAGCTTAGCTATGACGACATCGTAAGTAATCTCCTGCGCGGCGTACTGTTTAACGAGGCGGCGTGTTCTCCATGTGGGATACACTATCACCGCCAGCACCGCGAGAAGTGACAGGAGAGTCAAGAGGACTGCGATGAGTATTCTCTTTCTGCGGCGGCGAGGTGCCTTGACAGCTATGATTTCGCTCATTGCGATTCCCCACCCCAGCGTACCCTTTGGTCCTTCAAGTGTCAAGAGGCAAGCCTCTTAGCCAACTTGGGAAAATCCCTGGGAATCTTCTCGCTGAAACCGCGTCACTTAGCGTCTTTCCGAGTCCCCGAACGTGGCCATCCGGGGGCTAAGACTCCCCGTTATAGTGGACAGTGCGCGTGTTTGGAGTTTCGAGTTGCGAGTTGAGCCCGGATTGGTGCCCTTGGCGTCTTGGCGGTTGGAAACGTTCTTGGCCATGGGCCGAAAATCTCCGGAAAAATCGCCGTTGAAATCGCGCGGCTTAGCGTCTTCCGAACCGCCCACAGGACCGTTCCATGGACAGGTGCTCATAGTATTAGGGAGGGCTGCATGTTTTCTGGTTTCTGGTACCCATCGAAAATGAAAAGATTATCTCGGTCATTTCGCGTCGCTTGCGGAATAAAAATGGAGGCCGGAGGCCCCAAATGAGGGAAAAATCGGGTAACTAATAGAGGGACTGTGTTTCTGAACCGCCAAGACTTGCCCGCCAGCCGTTGGGCGGGCGCCAAGAAAGGCTATGGACTTTGATTCGCGAAGCTCCAGACCCTGACAAGCTCACCCTCCCGCGGGAAGTGTTGATAGACGCCGCGCGGCAGCGCGCCCGGGGAGTCTCGTGGGCGCTTATCGCAGAAGAGACCGCCTGCTCCGAGGGCGACCTGGTTACGTTCGCGTTGGACCACCCCGAAATCTGGGGGCCGCTCTACGCCCGCGCCGAGAAGCTGCGTTTACAGGAGGCAGAGGGCCAGGGACTCGCGCACCTTACGGCATTGCTCAAGGGAGAAGACAACGAGGCTTCCGAAAAAGCTGCGAGAGAGCTCTTGATTCATCGCAGGCACGTGGAAAGACGCAGATATCAACCACCAAGACACCAAGACACAAAGACACCCCAGGCCTCGGACGCGGCGCTGCCCGTTGGTGATGCGGACGACCCAGGCCGCGAAACATGCTCTGACTTGGTGCCTTGGTGTCTTGGTGGTGAAAAAGAAGCACCGGAAGACCTCCACCGGCCTCTCCTCTACGCCGCCAACCGGGTGGCCCACGGGGAGGCCTACGCGGCCATCGCCCGCGAGGTCGGTCACGCCGCCGAGGAGATCGCCCGCTGGGCGTTCATCTATCCCCGCGCCTGGGACCGCGTCTATCCGCAAGCGCGTCTGGCCGCCGCGCAGTTCGGCGCGGCGCTGGCGATTAACAAGCTGCTGGACTTCGTTGCCGGGCCGGACGCCGGTCTCGCCGCCCGCGAGGCCCTGAAAAGCATCAGGGCCGCCGCGGAGAAGAGGCCCGAGTGAGCGCCGCCCGCGGCACCCTCCAGCTTGACATCCGGGCCGGGCAGGCCTAGAATTGCGAGGGGGAGGCGCTCCTTGAGGAAACTGGCGACCCTTGCTCTCCTGCTGGCCGGCGCGGCCGGCTGCCTGGGGCCCTCGCAGGCCGACCAGCTCCGCGCGCTCAACGACCAGCTCCAGCGCAAGAACGTGGAGCTGACCGTCAGGAAGATGGATCTGGAGCGCGAGCTCGACCGCCTCCGCGCCGAGAACCGGGCCCTCAAGAAGAGGCTCGGCCTCACCGGGGAGAAGGCACCATGAGCGACGAGGGCGGCGGCGCCGTCCGGGCCGGCGAGTACGAAGAGGCCGGCCCCGACCTGGGGGCCGGCGCGGCCGCCGCTCCGCAGGGCTCCGAGGGGCTGGCCGTGGTGGAGGGCGGCTCCGACGGGCTGGAGCTGGTGGAGCCCGAGACCGCCGCGGGCGGCCTGGAAGCCGTCGAAGACGGCGAAGAGGTCGAGTACGAGTACGTCTACGAGGACGAGGACGGCAACGTTATCGAGGCCCCCGAGAGCGAGCTGGATTCCGGGCACTACGAGGAAGTGATCGAAGTCGTCGAGGACGGCGCGGAGCACCGCCAGGTCACTGACCCGGCCGCGCCCACGGTGAACATCCCCCCGGAGAAACGCCCCACCCGGCGCATCCGCTCGGGCTCCACCCGGCGGCGGTCGGGGCGGCAGTCCGGGCGGCTCTCCACCCGGCAGCTGGATCCCGCGGCGGCCATGAAGCACGCCCGCATCAAGACCCTGCTGCTCCTGGGCTCCATCGCCCTGATCCCGATCCTGATCGTCGCCATCCTGGTCACCGCCTGGTTCAAGTTCTGGAAGCCGCGCCCCCCCACGCCGGTGGTGGTCATGAACGACTACCACAAGGGCCTGGCCGTCTACCGCCAGGCCATGGCCAGCAAGCGCGCCGCCGACCGCCACTACCGGAACAACGACGACGCGCGCTCCTATCCGCTCTACAGGAGGGCCAAGCGCGAGTTCGAGAAGTCCCAGAACATGATGCAGGGCTGGCGCGACCAGAACCCCGGCGAGGGCTACTACTACGTCGACAACCACATCATGCAGATCGCGCCGCTGCTCAAGGACGTGAACGAGAAGCTCTTCATGATCGAGATGCGCGGCGGGAACAAGGGCGGCGGATGACGCGGGCGCCGGGGAAAATGGAGACCGACCTCCGGAAACAGCTGGCGAGCATCCGCCGGGGAGCGGTGGAGATCCACACCGAGGCGGAGCTGGAGGCCAAGCTCCGCCGCGCGGTCGCGACCGGCAAGCCCCTGCGCGTGAAGCTGGGCCTGGACCCCACCGCCCCGGACATCCACCTGGGCCACACCGTGGTGCTCGGCAAGCTGCGCCAGTTCCAGGACCTCGGCCACCAGGCGGTGCTCATAATCGGCGACTACACCTCCCGGGTGGGCGACCCCTCGGGCCGGTCGAAAACCCGCCCGCCGCTCTCCGACGCGGAGATCGAAGAAAATCTCAAGACCTACCTGGAGCAGGTCAGCGCGGTGCTGGACGTCGAGAAGCTGGAGATCCGCCGGAACGGCGAGTGGCTGGCGAAGATGAGCTTCGCCGACGTGCTCAGGATGGCCGGAAGCAGCACCGTGGCGCGCACCCTGGAGCGCGACGACTTCGCCAGGCGCCTCAAGGCGGGCACGCCCATCGGGGTCCACGAACTGCTCTACCCCCTGATGCAGGCCCGGGACTCCGTGGAGATAAAGGCCGACGTGGAGCTGGGCGGCACCGACCAGACCTTCAACCTGCTCGCCGGGCGCGACATGCAGCGCGCGGCGGGCCAGGAGCCCCAGGTGGCCCTGACCACGCCCCTGCTGGTCGGCCTGGACGGCACCGAGAAGATGTCCAAAAGCCTGGGCAACTACGTCGGGGTCACCGAGGCGCCCGGCGAGATGTTCGGCAAGCTGATGAGCCTGGCCGACGCGCTGATGCCCGACTACTTCACGCTGCTCACCGACTTCCACGACAAGGAGATCGCCGAAATCCTCGCCGGCCACCCCCGCGAGGCCAAGGAGCGGCTGGCCCGGGAGATCGTGAAGCGCTACCGCTCCGCGGAGGCCGCCGAAGCCGCCGCCGCGGAGTTCCGCCGGGTTTTTTCCGAGAGGAAGCTGCCCTCGGAGATGCCCGAGGTCAAGCTGCCCGCCGCGAAGGTCAACGTCATCGAGCTCCTGGTGCTGGCCGGCCATGCCAGGACCAGGAGCGAGGCCCGGCGGCTGGTCGCCGCCGGTGCCGTATCGGTCGAGGGCCAGAAGATCCTCGACCTGCACTCCGACGTCTCCCCGCCCGAGGGGGCCGTGCTGCAAACCGGCAAGCGCCGCTTTGCGCGCCTTCGGCCCGGCGGGTAGAATCAACCGCCCGCCCTCAACTCAGACGGACATCCGGGAGAGCGCTTCGAGAGAGGAAACCAGGCATGAAACTCAGCGATCACCTCAGCGAACGGTTCGTGGCCATGGAGCTCAGCAGCACCACCAAGGAGGAGGCCGTCCGCGAGCTGGCCGAGCGGCTCAGGGACAATCCCAGCGTGGCCGACTTCGGCAGGTACCTGGCCGACGTCTTCGCCCGCGAGGAGCAGGCCTCCACCGGCATCGGCCGGGGCGCGGCCATTCCCCACGCGCGCACCGACGCGGTCACCGACTTCGTGGTCGCCGTGGGCCGCACCGCCGAGCCCATTGAGTTCGGCTCCATCGACGGCGCCCCGGTCAGCACCATCGTGCTGATGGGCACGCCCAAGACCAAGGTCAAGCTGTACCTCAAGCTGCTGGCTCATCTCAGCCACCTGATCAAGACCAACGGCTTCCTGGACGCGCTGCTGGACGCGGCCGACGCCGCCGCGGTGGTGGCGCTCTTCAAAGCGCACGAACGCTAGGTCGCCAGGCTCGTGTGGGACTGGATCCTGGGTCACTTTCACGATCTGCAGAACTGGCTGCTGGTCGGAGCCCTGATCCTCCTGGGCCACGCCGGCGGCAAGCTCGCCGGGCTGGGGCGCATGCCCTCGGTGGTGGGCTACCTGGTCGTCGGGGTGCTGCTGGGCCGTTCGGTGGCCGGCATCGTCGACGCCGAGAGCGCCGAGGTGCTCCACCTGGTCACCGACCTGGGCCTGGGCATCGTCGCCTTCGCCATCGGCTCGGAGCTGTCCGCCGCGGTGCTCAAGCGCACCGGCCGGGTGCTGACCGCGGTGCTCTTCGGGCAGTTCTCAGGAGCAGTGCTGCTGGTGGCGGCGCTGGTCTGGGCGCTGGGGCCCTGGGTGCTGCCCGCGGGCATCCCCGTGCTGCCCGCCGCGCTGGTCTTCGGGGCGCTGGCCGCGGCCACCGCCCCGGCGGGCACCGTGGCGGTGATCCAGGAGTACCGGGCCAAGGGGCCGATGACCCGCATGCTCCTGGCCGTGGTGGGGCTGGACGACGGCTTGGCCATCATGGTCTACGCCTTCGCGGCGGCGGCGGCCAAGGCGCTCCTGGCCCACAGCGGCCTCTCGGCCGGCGCGGCGGTGGGCCGGCCGCTGCTGGAGATCTTCGGCTCGCTGGCGCTGGGCGGCGCGGTCGGCGCGGGCCTGGCCGCGGTCGCGGCGCGCACCCGCGCGCGGGGCGAGCTCTTGACCCTGACGCTCGGCGCGGTGCTGCTCGTCACCGGGCTGGCCAGCGTGCTGCACCTCTCGCTGATCCTGGCCAACCTGGCGCTGGGCATGGCCGTGGCCAACATCTCCCGGCGGGAGGCCGAGCGCACCGCCACGGCCGTCAACCAGATCACCCATCCGGTGTACGTGCTCTTCTTCGTGGTGGCCGGCGCGCACCTGGACCTGGGGCTGCTGGCCGCCGCGGGGGTGCTGATGCCGGTCTACATCGTCGCCCGCAGCGCCGGCAAGATGGGCGGGGCCTGGGCGGGGGCGCGGATCGCCAACGCCGAGCCCAAGGTGCGCCGCTACCTGGGGCTGGGGCTTCTGCCCCAGGCCGGGGTGGCCGTGGGCCTGGCCCTGCTGGTCGCGCGGGAGTTCAGCGGCCTGGGAGAAGCCGGCCGGGAGCTGGGCCGCCTGGTCATCAACACCATCGCGGCAACGACCATATTCTTTGAGATCGTCGGGCCGATTGCCGCCAAGATCGGGCTGTCCAGGGCCGGCGAGATCAACGTCAAGGCCGAGGAAGCGGGGGAAGCACAATGAAGCTGCTGGCCGTGATTATCAACGACGAGGAGCACAAGCAGGACGTGCTCGAGGCCCTGCTGGACCTCGACGTGCGCGGCCTGACCATCGCGGACACCGAGAGCGTGGCGCACCTCTTGGCCGAGGAGGCCCCCATCTTCGCCGGCCTGCGCCAGATGTTCGGCGGCACCAAGGAGTACAACAAGACCATCTTCGGGGTCAGCGACCGCGAGGACGTGTTGAAGGCGCTGGACGAGAGCCTCAAGTAGGTGGGCCTGGACCTCTCCCGGCCCGGGGTGGGCTACGCCTTCACCGTGCCGATTGACGGGGTAGTCGAGGGCCCGGAGGAGTAAGGTTCGGAGGAAAGATGTTGCCCCTTGCGCCGGGACTCCGTCTCCCGTTATAATGCGCCCCGGCCGAGAGGGGAGGGAGGAGAGTATGCGCAGAGCCGTTGGGTTTCTCGCGTTCGCCGCCCTGCTGGCGCTTTCCGGCTGCGTCGCGGTGGTCGGTTCCGGACCCCGCTACCGGCGCGGATGGGGCCCGGCCCGGGCGCGGCTGGTGCTCATCGCCGGCACCGGCATCCAGTACGTGGCCGACGTCAACGATGACATCTTCCTCTACGGCGGCCTGTACTACCGCTTCTACGGCGGGGGCTGGTACCACTGCCGGAGTTGGGGCGGCAGTTGGGCGCGCATCGCCGGGCCGCCGGTGGTCTTCTACAAGATCCCGCCGAGACACGCCAAGTACCGGGTGATCCGGGGGCGCAAGCCGCCGCCGGGCCGGCCCCATCGTCCGCCGCCGCCCCCCAAGCACCGTCCGCCGCCCCCCAAGCATCACCCCGGCAAGGGTCCCAAAGGGCCCGGCAAGGGCCCCAAGGACCCCGGCAAGGGTCCCAAGCATGGCGGCAAGGGCGGCTGGAAGTAACTCAGGAGGAAGGACCATGACCAAAGCTGTCTCTCTGATGACCTGCGCGGCCTTGGGCCTCGCGCTGCTGGGCGCCTCCGCGCGCGCCGCGGTGGCCCCCTCGCGCGGGCGGGTCGAGACCCTGCGCGACAAGAACCTGCGCCGCGTGCACCGGCTGCTCCAGGAGGAGCAGGTCCGCCGGCAGCTGGCCCGGATAGGCATGGAGCGCGAGGAGATCGAGAAGCGCCTGGAGAAGATGGAGGACGCCGAGATCGAGGTGCTCGCCGACCGGCTGGACGGCATGGCCGCCGGCCGCGGCGCGGTGGGCGTGGTCATCGGCGTCCTGGTCGTCGTCGCCCTGGTGCTGCTCATCATCTGGATGGCCGAACGCGTCTGACCGCCGCGGCGCCTTGAAAACGCCTTCTCTCGCGGCCCCCGCGGCCGCCCTGCTCCTGGCGCTGGCCGCCGGCTGCGCGCCGCGGGGCGAGGTGCTCCGCGCCGAGCTGGTCTCCGGCGCCCGCCCGGGCCGCTACATTCCCCTGAAGTTCGTCAAGCAGGAGCCGAACCGCTGCGGCAGCGCGGTGCTCTCCGAGGTGCTGGCCCACTGGGGGGCGCCGCGCTCAAGCGAGGCCGAGCTCGCCGAGGAGGTCTTTTCGAAGAGCCTGCGCGCCTCGCTGAACGTCGACCTGGCCGCCGCGGCCCGCCGGCGGGGTCTGGTGGTCCGCGACGGGCCCAGCGGCGTGACCGAGCTGCGCGCCGCGATCGCGAGCGGCTACCCCGCGGTGGTGATGATCACCCTGAGCCCCCACGTCCTGAAACGCAAGCACTTCCTGGCGGTCAAGGGGGTGGACTCCCAGCGCGGGTACCTGCTGGCCGACGACGGGGGCCGCGCCGACGCGGTGCTCCGGCCGCGCCCCTTCCGCCGCGACTGGCGGGCGTCCAGGTTCTGGGCGCTGTACTGCTGGCCGGCAGGCAAGCCGCCGAGCTGGGCCGCGCCGACCGAGGAGCTGGCCGCCGGGGTGATTCTGGAAGGGCGCGGCCAGCCGGAGGCCGCCGGCGCGGCCTACCGCCGGGCGCTGGCCAAAGATGCCAAGCTCTGGGAAGCCCATTTCAACCTGGGCAACCTGGAGCTGGCTCGAGGAAAACCCGCCGCCGCCGCGGCGCGCTACCGCTCGGCGCTCGCGCTCCGGCCCGCCGAGCCCGACGTGCTCAACAACCTGGCCTGGGCGCTGCTGAAGACCGGCAAGGGGCTGGCCGAGGCCGAGAAGCTGGCCCGCCGGGCGCTCGAGAAGTCCGCCGGGAAGAGCGCCGAGCGGGTCCGCGCCGGGCACACCCTGGGGCTGGTGCTGGCCGCGCGCGGCAGGAAGGCCGAGGCCCGCCGGGTCCTGGCCCGGGCCATCAAGGAGGCCGAGGCCATCAAGGAAGCCGGGCTGGCCCGCGCGGCCCGCGCCGACCTGGAGAAACTGGGGAAGGACTAGTGTTCCGTCACGTTTGAATCTGCGGGTAGAGTCGTTTGAGTTTGAT
>CAZONU010000145.1:0-11567 GCA_964581145.1 uncultured Planctomycetia bacterium | reverse complement strand
GTCCAGCGGTCCAGGCCCAGGCAGTCGCCGGCGCCGCGCACCGCCAGCGCGCGGATGTGGGGCAGCTCGGCCTGGCGGTTGGCCTCCAGGTAGGCCAGCACCGCCCCGGCGGCCGACTGGGCCAGGGGCATCTTCTCGCAGCCGTAGGCTTCCAGGTTCTTGACCCCGAAGTGGGCCAAGAGGCGCGCCCGGGCCCGGGCCTTCTCGAACTCCTGGCGGGGCCGCTCGGTGACGGGGACCTCGCTCTCGGCGTCCGGGCCGTAGGCCGGGGCCTCCTCGTCGCCGGCCGCGGCGGCGGGGACCAGCAGCTCCGCGGGGGCCAGGCGGCCGAGCTCGTCGGCCAGCTCCCCGCGGGGCAGCTCCGCGCAGGAGAACTCCCCGGTGGAGAGGTCCAGCCCGGCCAGGCCGACCAGCTCGCCCTCGGCCACCAGCGTGCACAGGTAGTTGTTGCGCCCGGCGCGGAGCAGCTCCTCGGAGAGCATGGTCCCCGGGGTGATGACCCGGGTGATTTCCCGGCGGACCAGCTTCTTGCCCTTCCGGGGCGGCTCCATCTGGTCGCAGACCGCCACCTTGTGGCCCGCGGAGAGGAGCCGGGCGATGTAGGTCTCGGCGGCGTGGTGGGGCACCCCGGCCATGGGCACGGGGTCCGGGCCCTTGTCGCGGCTGGTCAGGGCGATGCCCAGGACGCGGCTGGCGGTCACCGCGTCCTCGAAGAACATCTCGTAGAAGTCGCCCATCCGGAAGAGGAGGATCTTGTCGGCGTGCTCGGCCTTGACGCGCAGGTACTGGCGCATCAGCGGAGTGTCCGGCGCCCCCGCGGGTTTCGGCGGGGGCGCGGCGGACCTGGACCCGGCTGGGGGCTTGGCCGGTCGGGGCTGGCGCTTGGCCTGCACTTCCCTGACCGGCGGGCTCGCGGCTGCTAGGGCCTGACCTCGAGCGAGAACGAGCCGAGGCCCTTGGCCAGCAGCTTGCGCTTCAGGCCGTGGGCCTCCTGGCGGGTGTCGAAGGCGCCCACCCGCACGGTGTAGACCGTGCCGCTGGCCGAGGCGCGCTTCTGGAGCGTCGCGTCACCGAAGCCCTTGGCGCGGACCTTGCTGAGCAGGCTCTCGGCCTGGTGGCGGATCCTGAAAATGCCGCCGACCAGCACGTAGAAGGTGGTGCTGATGTGCTTGGGGCCGAAGCGGGTGTGGCGCTCCTTGGCCACCTTGGCGAAGCGCCCCTTGGGATGGGGATAGGAGGCCAGGTAGCTCTCGAACACCCGGTCGGAGACGCGGTAGTCCCGCATGCACCAGTGGGCGTTGCCCTTGCCGAAGAGCAGCTTCTCGCGGTCGATGCGGATTCCCCAGTTGTTGCCCTGGGGGAAGATGTAGGCGCTCTTCTCGAAGAGCTTGAGGGCCCGGCCGTAGTCCTGGGCCGCCCCCTTGTAGTCGCGGGTCTCCAGGCTGAGGTCCGCGCGGGCGGCCAGGGCCCGGATGTCCAGGCGGGTGTACTTGGGAGCGTAGAGCAGCTGGTTGTAGGTGCGCACCGCCTCGGAGAAGTGCCCGGTGAGCTGCGCGCAGCGCGCGGCGTAGAAACGCGCCTCCAGCGACCACTTCCTGTCGTTCACCAGGCGGTTGGCGGCCACCTGCTGGAACCTGACCCGGGCCGCGGTGAACCTCTCCTGCAGGTAGAGCGCCTCGGCCTGCTTGTAGGCCGCCGACGGCTGGATGACCCCCTTGGGGTCCCGGTGGACGCAACCGCTGGCCAGGACCGCCAGCGCGGCCAACGCCAATAGGCTCTTGCCTTTCATGGGACTCTCCCCTTCTCCCCCTCCAATTGCCGCCCGGCCGTCAGGGCGGGCCGGGCCCCAGCAAGGCACCCTTTTGCTGGAACCACTTCTGCCACTTCTTGGGGTCCTCGCCCTGGTCGGTGTTGGTTATCAGGTTCAGGCTGCGGTAGGCGTCCTTGGCCACCGCCTTGTCGGTGGCCATCGCCTGGATGAGGTCTTTCACCGCCGGCCGGCGGTCGTACTTCTTGCTCATCATCAGGCCCAGGGACTGGACCGCCGCCCTGACGGCCTTGTTCACGCCCGGCGGCTCCTTCTGGCAGATCTTGATCAGGAGCAGGGCAACCTCCTGGCCGGTGGGGGTGTCGCCCTTCTGGGCCAGGGGGTGGAAGTACTCGCCCAGCGAGTAGGCGATCGTGGTGCGCACGTTGAGGTAGCCGCGCGCGTTGGGCGTGTTCAGGAAGGTGTCGTAGGCCTTCTTGAGCGCGGCCACCGAGCTCTTCTCGGGCACCTCGGCGAGGACTTCGACCACCGCGACGGCCAGGTCGGGGTCGCGGGTCTTGTCCAGCACCGCGACCAGCGGCCCGGAGATGCGGGCGATGGGAATGCCGGACTTCATGGTGCGGACCAGCACCTCCATGGCCGCGATGCGGATCTTGACCGGCACCTTCTCGTCGCTGACGAAGGCCACCAGCTGGGTGACCACGTCGTTGAGCCCGGTCGCCCTGGTGGTCCGGTCCAGGAGCTCCTTGAGGGCCTCCAGCGCCGCGGCCTTGATCTGCTCGTCGCGGTGCTGGAGCGCGGCGACCACCTGCGGCAGGGCCTTGATGTAGCCGGTGCGGCCCAGGGTGCGCAGCACCGCGGCGACCAGCGCGGGCCGGTCGCTGCGGGCCTTGGCGATGCGCATCATGGCCCGGAAGGCCATGCTGTGGGCCACCGCGTCGGCGTCCAGGAAGCCGCCCATGGCCTCGGCGATCTTCCTGCGCACGTAGAGGGACTCCTTGGCGCTGTCCTGCAGCCGGGCGACCAGGGGCATGAGCGCCTTGTCGGTGAAGGTCGGCACGTAGCGGATGAGCCGGGCCAGGGCCTCGGCCGCCGCGCCGCGCACCAGGGGATTGTTCTCGTCGTCCTTGAGGATGCCCAGGAGAAAATCGAGAACGCCGAAGCGGTTCAGGCGCCCCTCGTCGCTGATGGCCCCCAGCTTGCGAATGGCTTCCACCCGGTCCTTGGTCAGGCCCGCGGAGGCCTGTTCCTTGAGCTCCGGGATCTTGTCCCTGTCTTCGACCCTGCCTCCGGTGCCGGCCCGAGCGGCCAGGCCCAGCCCGGCGATCAGTGCCGCGGTTAGTGCTACGGAACGTAGTCTCATGGCTGCGCCCTCCCCTTCTGCGCTGCCGCCGGCGTCGGGCCCCTGCTCCGGCCCGCTCGCCGCCGGGCGGCTGCGGCGCCGGAGGCGCGGCGCGGATCGCCGCTCGACCCGCCGGGCACACCTCCGGCCGACTCCACCAGTAGGGACGGTCCAGGGAGCCGGCCTTCGCAGGAAAATCTAGTCCGGCGGGGACTGGAGTCAAGTGCAAAAGGTTCCGCGAAATAAGGATGCGGCGCGCTGCCCCCTCTCCCGGCCGGCCGCCGGCCCCTGGCTTCGCGCCGGTTCCCTTCATGCTTCCGGAGCTGGCCGCCCACTTCCGTATTGAAGCCCCCGGAACTCCCGGCCGGCGCCCCTGCGCACGGCTTCGGTCCCTTCCTGGGTGGGTCCGTCCCCCGAAGGGCTCAGCCCGTGAGTGTCCAGACGCGCTCCCCTGGGAGCGGCGGAGCTGTACAGCAGGCCGACAGCGGAGCCGGGCGGGAATCCCGGTGCGCCCATAAGCCGCCATATCGCGTGCCTTGAGAAATCGAAATCCGTGCCGATTCGCCGGTCTCGCGGCATCTGAGTTGCGTTAACATGTTCGCAGGAGGGAAGCCTGGACCATGAGCATTCCCGAGTTCGAGGAGCTGCTGGGGCGCGTCGCCCGGAGACTGCGCCTGCGCGGCGCGGCCGCGCGCTCCCTGCTGCCGGCCGTAGCGCTGCTGCTCGCCGGCCTCCTGGCCGTCGTGGGGCTCAAGCTCTGGGCTCCGACCGGGTCCGGCGCCCTGGTCCTGGCGGCGACCGCGCTGGCCGTGGCGGCGTCCATGATAACTCTGGGCGTGCTCTACGCGGCGCGGCCGGTTTCCAGACTCTCTGCGGCGGCCGAGCTCGACCGGCTGGCCGGCCTCAAGGAGCGCGCCGCCAGCCTGGTGGCCGTTCGCGCCGGCGGCGCGGCCCGGCTCCGCGCGGAGCTGGAGCGCGACGCCGCCCGGGCGCTGGCCCCGCTCCGGGCCGGCGAGCTGCTGGGCCGCGTGGCCCCGCTCCCGGCGGGGGCCCGCTGGCTGGGGGTGCTGCTGGCCGCGGCGCTCTGCGCGCTGCTGGTGCCCGCGCGCGCGCCCGCGCGGCGGCAGAGCCTCGCGGACCTCCTGGCCGGCGGCAAGGGGCTGGTGCTGGACCTCCGGGACGCCGCGGCCGGCGGCGACGCGGCCCCGGACCCCGCCGCACGGGAGAGCGCGAAGAGGGCCCTGGCCATCGTCAAGGCGCCGCCGCCGCGCGACGCCGAGGAGGCCCGGCAGCGCCGCGAGGCGCTGGAGAAGGCCGCCGCGGAGCTCCGCGGCCGCGCGGACCTGGCTGCCCCGCTGAAGGCGGCCATCCGGGCCCTGGAGGGCGGAGGCGGGCTCGACCCCGCCGCGCCGCTGCCCGGCGCGGGACCGGAACGCCGCCCCCTGCCGGGCGGCGACCGCTACCCGCCGGAGTACGCCGAGCTCCTGGCCCGCTACTTCTCGGAGTGAGCGGCGAGAGTCCGGAGTCCCGACCATGAAACGCTGGAAGAAGATACTTGCCTGGGTCCTGGGAAGCCTGCTCCTGCTGGCCGCGGCCGGCTACATATTCTTCGAAACCCAGAAGACCCATCACACCGTCTCGGGGACGCCGGCGCCGATAAAGCCCAGCGGAGACCAGGTGCTGGACTCCATTAGCAAAGGCATCGAGTTCCTCAAGGTCCACCAGGAACCGGACGGCGAGTTCTCCGCGGGGGTGCTCGACCCCAAGCCGGCCTTCACCGCGCTGGTGGTCGACGCCCTGGCCCGCTCCCCGGACGGTTACGACGAGAAGACCCCCTTCGTAGCCAGGGCGGTGAAGGCCATCCTCTCGCACCAGCAGGAGGACGGGGGCATCTATACGCCAGCGCTGGGCGTGGGCAACTACTGCACCTCCGTTTCGATCATGGCGCTGAGGCGCATGGAGAACCCGGCTTACGACGGGGTCATCAAGCGAGCGCGTGGCTACATCCTCAGCGTTCAACAGGAGAGCGGCGGCACCGGTTACAACCCCTCCAGCCGCGCGGACCTCTCCAACACGGCCATGTCCCTGGAGGCTCTCCGCGCCGCGGGCCTGCCCGCCGACGACGAGGCCTACAGGCGCGCCGCGGCCTTCGTGGCCCTCTGTCAGAACGACTCGGAAACCAACACCGAGGCCTGGGCGGGGAACGACGGCGGCCTCATCTACCGGCCGGGCGAGTCCAAGGCCGGGGAGCGCCGGACCCGCGGCGGCAAGGTCGAGTACATCAGCTACGGGCTAATGAGCTACGCCGGGCTGGTGTCGTTCCTGTGGGCCGGCGTGGACCGCGAAGACGCCCGCGTGCAGTCGGCCTACCGCTGGGTGCAGAAGAACTGGACGCTGGAGGAGAACCGCAACCTCAAGGATTCGGGGCTGTACTACTACTACCTGACCATGGCCAAGGCGCTGAAGGCCTGCGGCCAGCGGGAGCTCACCACCAGCGACGGGGAGGTCCACGACTGGCCGGTGGAGCTTTCCGAAAAGATCATTTCTCTCCAGAAAGCGGACGGCTCCTGGAACAACAGCAACACGCGCTGGTTCGAGAGCGACTCGATCCTGGTGACCGCCTACATGGTCCGGGCGCTGTCCATCTGCCGCGAAGTCATCAATGAGCCCGGGAAGAAGGCCCCTGGAGTGAAGGACGTTCCCGAGGAGGGCGCGTCCGGAAAGCCCCGCTCGTCGGCGCGGCCTTTTGAGATGGACACGAAAAGGCCCGCGCGTAAACTCTGCCTTACCTGGAAGATGAAGGAGGATCCGAAATGAAGCGTTATCTGGCGATGGCTCTTTCCTCGCTGCTCGCCTGCGCCCTGCTGGCCGGCTGCGGCGGGGAAGATAAGCCCAAACCCAAGCCGCCCAAGCCCCCCAAGGGCTCCGCGACCGGGGCCAAGGCGCCCGACAAGGTCAAGTCCGCGGACGTGACCGCCGCGAAGGTCCGCGCCGCCGCCAAGAGGGCCGCGGCCTACCTGGCCGCCGGGCAGAACAAGGACGGCAGCTACGGCGAGCCCCCCAACTTCAACGGCATGGTCGGCGTGACCGGCCTGGCGGTGGTCGCCCTGGTGGAGAGCGGCACCGCGCCCGGCGGCAAGGAGGGCCCGGCGGTCCAGAAAGCGCTGAAGTTCATGCTGGAGCACCGCCAGCCGGACGGCGGCATTTACGTCAAGGACAAGGGCGCCAACACCTACGAGACGGCCATCGCCATCATGGCCCTGGCGGCCGTCGACAGGGACAAGTACAAGGAGATCATCGCCAAGGCCAAGGACTACATCATCGGCATCCAGGACGACGGTTCCAAGAACCCGCTTTCCAAAGGCGGCATCGGCTACGGCTCGAACAAGGCCCAGAGCAACATGTCCACCACCACCTACGCCCTGCAGGCCCTCAAGGCCGCGGGGGTCAAGGAGGACGAGGAGGTCTGGAAGCGGGCCATCGCCTTCGTCTCCATGTGCCATAACAACGCCGAGACCAACAAGCTGGAGTACGCCGCGGTGGTCAACGACGGGGGGTTCATCTACACCCCGGCGGAGAGCAAGGCCGGCAAGGTCACCGTGCGCGGCAAGACCGGCTGGAAGAGCTACGGCTCGATGACCTACGCGGGCTACCTCAGCCTGATCTACGCCAAGCTGGGTCCCGAGGACGAGCGGGTCAAGGGCGCCGAGCGCTGGATCAGCAACAACTACACCCTGGACGAGAACCCGGCGATGGGCGGCCAGGGGCTCTACTACTACTACCACACCTTCGCCCTGGCCTTCGCCGCCCGCGGGGAGGCGACCTTCAAGATCAAGGGCGGCAAAGAAGTCGAGTGGGCCAAGGACCTCGGCGCCAAGCTGCTCTCCCTGCAGAACGCCGACGGCAGCTGGCGGAACAAGACCTCCCGCTGGTACGAGGCCAGCAGCGTGATCTGCACCGGCTACTCGCTGCGCGCGCTGGGCAAGGCGCTGGCGCAGCTGGAGAAGAAGTAGCCTTGCGCGCCGCGCTGAAATCCCTGGCGGCCCTGGCCCTGCTGGCCCTGCCGGGCCTGCCGGGCGCGGCGGCCCGCGCCGCCGAGGAGGCGCCCCCGGTCAAGCTCTCCGGCTGGAAGCTGGAGCGCTTCCGCTACGGCCGGGGCGACAAGATTCCCAAGAAGGTCGAGGCCGAGATCAAGGTCGCCAACACCGGCAAGAAGACCCTCAGCCAGGTCAAGAGCCGGCTGATCTACTACGCCTCCACCGGCGAGAAGGTCAAGGAGACCGGCTGGCAGTTCGCCACGGTCATCGCCGCGGGACGCACGCACACCTTCAGGTACGTGGAGGGCCTGGTACCGGCCTTCGAGGCCTACGAGCTGCGCCTCCACTACATGATCGACAGGGAGAAGTACAAGCTCGTCTACCGCTCGCCGGACCCCTTCAGCCTGCCGGTCCCCTGGAGCGATAAGCCGGTCAAGGGGGTGAGCCGCCTGGTGCTCCTCGGCCGCGAGGTGAGCCTGGACCCGCGCACCCGCCAGCCCCGGCTCTACGTCCGGGTCAAGAATCTGGGCGAGAAGCCGGCCACCGGCGCGGCGGTCATCCTCGAGTTCCTGGGCAAAGGCAGCAAGGTGATCCACAAGGTCGAGAAGCGCCTGGGCACCGGGACCATCGCCGGCGGGAGGGAGCGGTCCTTCAACTTCCTGATCGCCGCGCGGGTCAGGGGCTACAGCGGCTACCGGGTCCGGCTCACCGCGGCCAAGGCCACCGACGAGGAGGCCCTCTCCGGCGGCAGCTTCTCAGACCGGCCCGAGCTGGAGATCGCCGAGTTCAAGTTCAGCCGCAAGCCGGACAAGAGCCTGTACATCGTCGCCAAGATCCGCAACGGCCGCCCCGAGCCGGTCACGGGCCCCACGGTGGTCATCCAGCTCACCGACAAGTCCACCCCGCCCAAGGTGGTCAAGAAGGTGCCCTTCGAGGTGACCGGCCGGCTCAAGCCCGGCGAGATCAGGCCCTTCGCGGTCACCGTGCCGGACTGCCCCTCCTTCGGGGCCTTCTCCTACGAGATCGAGTTCGCCGAGCGCACCGAGGTGGTCTTCAAGCCGGTGACCGCGGAGGTGGAGCGCGGCAAGGTCGGCCCGACCAGGATCGAGGTCAAGAAGGGGCCCAGGGGCGAGCTGGTCTTCGTGGCCCGGGTGCTGAGCCGCGCGCCCCACGACGTCACCGCGCTGAAGATCACCTTCAACCTGTACGCCGGGGCGCGGGGCAAGGTGGTGGGCCGCTGCGCCGGCGGGGTCGACAAGCTGGCCCCCGGCAAGAGCGTCCGGGTGGTCGCCGAGCTGGTCAAGCCCCCCAAGTTCTCGAACTTCAACTACAAGGTGACCTACAAGGAGCCCACGCCGCCCGAGAAAGGGCTGCCCGACAGGAAGGAGCTGCCGGAGCGGAAGACGCTCCCCGACCGCAAGACGCTGGAGGAAGAGGCGGTCGTGAAGGACGGCGGCTTCATCTACAAGCCCGAGAAGAAGAGCGACTAGCAGCGCCGGAAAGAACGGGCTCCGCCCGGGGAGGAAGCAGATTGTCAACCAAGACCGGAGTGTGGATCGTCGGCGCCCGGGGGAGTGTAGCCACCTGCATGCTCGCCGGGCTGGCCGGCATCAGCAAGGGCCTGTGCGGCGCCGAGGGGCTGGTCACCGAGAAGCGGCTCTTCGCGCGCCTGGGGCTGGTGCCGCTGGACGCGCTGGTCTTCGGCGGCCACGAGATCCGCGCGGGCTCGCTGGCCGAGGCCGCCGCGGAGATCCGCGGGCGGGCCGGGACGCTCAGTCCCGAGATCCTTGCCGCCGCGGGGCCCGAGTTCGAGGCCATCGACGCGCGGGTCAGGCCCGGCACCGCGCTGGGCTGCGGCAAGTCCATCACCGGCCTGGAGGGCGTGGCCAAGCTCCTCGAGAAGAAGTTCAAGCCGGCCAAGGTCGTCGAGCGCCTGGCCGCGGACATGTCCGGGTTCGCAGCGGAGAGCGGCGCCGACCGCCTGGTGGTCATCAACCTGGCCAGCACCGAGCCCTTCCGCGCGGAGCTGCCCGGTTTCCTCTCCGACCTGGGGCTCTTCGAGAAGGCCCTGGCCAGGGGCGAGAAGGGCCTGACCGCGGGGGTGCTCTACGCCTGCGCGGCCTTCCGGGCCGGGGCGGCCTACATCAACTTCACGCCCACGGTGGCCTCGGAGACCGGCGCGCTGCGGGAGATGGCCGAGAAGGGGGGCCTGCCCCACTGCGGCAAGGACGGCAAGACCGGCGAGACCCTCATGAAGACCGCGCTGGCGCCCATGTTCGTGGAGAGGAACCTGCGCGTCCTCTCCTGGGAGGGCTACAACATATTCGGCAACCGCGACGCGGTGGTGCTCGACGACCCCCAGAACAACCTGGCCAAGACCCGCGGCAAGGACGCCGCGCTCAGGAGCATCCTCGGCGACGAGCGGGCCCACACCCGCGTGAGGATCGACTACTGCCCCAGCCTGGACGACTGGAAGACCGCCTGGGACTTCATCCACTTCCAGGGATGGGCCGGGACGCGGATGATTCTGCAGTTCATCTGGCAGGGCTGCGACTCGATGCTGGCCGCCCCGCTGGCCCTGGACCTGGTGCGCCTGGCCGACGCCGCCCTGCGCCGCGGGGAGGGGGGGGTCATGGAGCACGTTTCGGCGTTCTTCAAGCAGCCGGTCGACGGGGACGGCCACGACTTCTTCGCGCAGAGCCGCAAGCTCGCCGAGTACGCCGCGGAGCGCTCCAAGGACCAGCTGGCCTAGACCTCTGCGAAAAGAGCGATCCGCCGGTCCCGGGTTTCAGGGCTTGCCCTACAGGGCCATTATCGGCCGGGGCCCCTTGGGCAGGGGCTTGACCGTCCCGGTGACCTTGATCAGGAGGGTCTGGCTCCTGACCGTGTTCTTCCAGACCTCCCCGGCGACCCGGACTTGCTGGCGCAGGCGGCCGTCGTAGTAGCTGTCCTGCTTGTTGGTGTAGACCGCGACCACCTTGTAGGCGCCGGCCTTGAGCAGGCGGGTGCTCACCGCGCCGTAGCCGATGCCCGGGGGATTGCCGCGCACGTAAATGCCGAAGGTGCGCTTCCCGCCGCTCTCCAGCTCCGGGAAGTTCTTCCCGGTTATGGCCGCGAGCATGAAGTCCATGCCGGTGGGGACCCTCTTCACCGAGGCGGCGTCCGGCCCGGTGATCTGCCACTTGACCAGGCGCATGCCCAGCAGGTAGTCGCAGACCTTCATCTTCTTCTTCGAGACGTTCTCGAAGGTCAGCGCCAGGCGCACCTGCTCGCCGGCCTTGAAGCTCCTGAGTTCGGTCGCCCCGGCGGGCAGCTTCTTGCCGCAAACCTCGCAGGTCCCCGTCGCAAAAGCGCAGTTCCAGCAGTGCTTGTGGCCGGCGTTGCACATCTGCCCGCAGCCGCAGCGCTTGATGCCGTTGGCCAGGTGGAGCATCTTCCGGCACTTTTCGCTGCAGACCAGGTTGGCGGGCGCCAGGGACAGCTTCAGCTTCAGGCCGTTAACGGGCACGGGTTCGCCGGCCGCGGCCTTCCTTACGACCTTCTTCGCGACGCTCGGGTCTTTCCCCGCGCCCTCTCCCGAGGCGGCCCCCACCGCGAAGGGGGCGGCGACCGCCACGAATGCGACCGCCGCGACCGAGGCCGCTGCCACTTTCATCTTGCTCCAGAACATCACTTTCAACGCTCCTTCCGTAAGCGCCAGAACCGGCGCGCTCGCCGCCGCGCCATTCGCGGCGGACACCACGGACGGAATGAAGTTTGCGGGCACCGCTTCGGCCGCGCGCTCGACCAGCAGCGCGCCCAGCGCCGCCGCGCCCAGGCGCCGTCGCTCTACGCCCAGCTTGGCGCGCAGCTTCTCCAGCCCCCGGGTGCAGCGGCTGGAGAGCGTGCTCTCCGGCACGGCCAGGCGCTTCGCGGCCTCGCCCTGGGAGAGGCCCTCGAAGTAGCAGAGCACCAGCGCCTGGCGGCAGCCCTCCGGCAGCGAGTCGAGGACTCCGTCCATCCGGTCGCCGCACTGCGCCCAGAGAGCCTCGGGCTCCCGGGCCTCCTCGCCTGCGGGCCGCATGGCCGCCGCCTCCCTTTCGTGCCGGGCCCGCCGCCCCCGGGCGGGGTGCTGAACGTCTTGTGCGGGTTGAAGTGCATCACGTCGACGCCGAAGTCGCCCGGGCGCGTGATGCCCATGATCGCGTTCAGGTTGGCCCCGTCCAGGTAGAGCAGCGCCCCGGCGTCGTGGAGGATCTCGGCGATCCGGCAGATGTCGGTCTCGAACAGCCCCAGCGTCGAGGGGTTGGTGATCATCATCGCCGCGGTCTGCTCGTCCGCCTTGCTCTCCAGGTCCGCCAGGTCCACGCGGCCGCGATCGTTGGACTTCACCGCCACCGTCTGCCGCTTCATGGCCGGGCCGGGCCGGACACGCGGCGCG
>CAZONU010000144.1:1155-11588 GCA_964581145.1 uncultured Planctomycetia bacterium | reverse complement strand
GCAGAGCGCAGCTGACGACATCAGATTCTGTCCAACTGTCATTGACACATACCGGGCTGTGTGTCTGTGTGCGTTGATCGACGACGAGAAGGCCACAAGGTTGGTGAAGCAGGTGATGGAGGCCGGTGAAGGTCACCGTGGCTACACGGCAACGAAGTATGCCATGAGGCTCATAAAGGGTCGGGAAGAAGCCAAGAAGAAGTTGGAGAAGTAGCTCATGACCGCCCCCGCCCCTTCCCCAGGTTCCCTACTCCCTGAGGAGTCTCCACAGGGGGGCGGCGCTGTGGAAACGCCCACAATGGACAGGAGAAGCTCATGGCTCGCCTGAAGGCAATCATGATCGTGGGCGTGATGGTGGCCCTGGCCGTCGGTTGTCGCACTGCTGCAGAAAAGAGAAAGGCCTCGTGGCCCGACCAGGAGCAGGCGGGCAAGGACTTCAGCACGCTCTGTAATATCCACGACAAGACTGAGCCCGCTAATAACCGGAAGAAGCGTCCGGTTACCCCGGAAGAGAGGAAGCTCCTGCTCAAGACTCTTGACCGCAGAACCGGTGCATGGTACGCGCACGACTTCCGCCGGATGGCAGCCATCACACTGGGGAACCTGAAGGCTGGAGAGGCGATCCCCAAGCTTCTTTCACTGCTCAAGGACAAGAACGAGGAGCACATGGTCAGTGCGGAAGCAGCAGCGGCACTCGGCAAGATCGGGGATAAGGGCGCTCTGCCTCACCTTGTGGTTGCTCTCAGGGACAATCGTACATTGGTGCGCCAGTATGCTGGGAAGGCTATCACCGCGCTTTCTCCCGGACCCCAGGAGAAGGCGACAGTCTCGAGGGGTGTGGACTTCAGGGCCCTTCTTTACGCCCTCAGGCGGATCGAGCTTCCCAAGACAGAGCAGCAGTGGGCGTTCCAGACCAACAACCGGCAGCAAAGCCGAACGGTGCTCTACAATGCGTTTGAGCTTGAGGCCATATCTACCGGTCTGGTCCTCTTTGACTCCCGCAAGTTGAAACGACGCAACCGGCAATACGCAGAGAAACTGGCAAAGAATATCCTGGACACCAGCTTTCCAGTCAACGCCTGGTATCTTGAGAGTTGCCCCAATCTGTGCCGCTTCTTGCGTGCGTACCAGCCAAGAGCTTATGCCGAAAGCGCTCGGAAGTGGGCAGAGAAGGAGTCCAAGAGGAAGTGATCGCCCCCGCCCCTTCCCCACAGCCTCCACAGGCGGCCTGCGCTGTGGATAGGAGGTCGAGGAAGGTCTACGTCTTGTGGGGGATCTCTCTTGCCTTTCTGCTAGCTCTGGGAGTGTTCTGCTGGCTGGTGGTGGTGCCGGTGTGGCGAACTCATCGAGTTGTTGCGGAGTACGGCAAGCCCAGGGCAACTAAGGACGACAAGGCTGAAGTCTTCATTAAGATGCTCGGCGGCTCTGAGCAAGCTGCTCGCAAGCTGAGCGCCTATCTGCGCGTTCCGGGAATCCCAGAAGCATCCCGCGGCAATGCGGCGTGGCTACTGGCGCGTTGTGGGGATACCGCGCATCCGGAGCTCAAGAGACTGCTGAAGGACAAGAACCTTACGGTCTGGATGGCCGCACATGTCGGACTCGGACTCAAGCCGGACTTCACCAAGCCCTGGTCCGCCTATGTGGTCGACCCGGACGACGAGATCGTGGTGGAGTTCTATGGCAAACCCGAAAGGCAGAGGTCGAAATGACCGCCCCCGCCCCTTCCCCAGGTTCCCTACTCCCTGAGGAGTCTCCACAGGGGGGCGGCGCTGTGGATAAGGCCAAGCGCAACTGGTGGCTCCGAATGCTCCTGGTCAGTGCCGCGATCGTACTGGTCCTGCTGGCAGCAGTCGCCCTGACTCCTCCTGCTCGTCTGCATTACTACGCTTGGCGATGGCGCAACCGTCGTGATGGAACCGCGCTCCAGAAGGCAGTGCAAATGATCGGTGCCCGCGGGCTCTCAAGAGATGCGGTAGTGCGTCTGCTGGGCAAGCCAACTTCCGAGTGGCCCGAGCCGGGATCTGGTCCCTTGCAGAGCTTAGACTATCACGTAGAGCATAAGACTCAATACGGCGTCAAGTTCGAAAACGGCCGAACGGTACCGTACAAGCCGGACCGAAGCGCGGGGAACTTCGGCTTCGTCGACCCAAATGTCGATTGGCGAAGGCCAGTCAAGAACGAAGATGAGTGAAGCGCATGACCGCCCCCGCCCCTTCGCCAGTTCCCCACGAGTCTCCACAGGAGGGCGGCGCTGTGGATAAGTCCGCACCGTCCCGGAAGGCCATCATCGGATGGGGCGTGGGGATGCTGGCGGTGCTCGGGTTGGCCTACTTCATCGGTGCAGTGGGCTGGCCTTTCTATCGTACCCGACAGGTCGTCTTGGAACAGGCTGAGTGGTACAACCGGAACAGAGGTGGCGCTTCCAGCCTCGGCCCTGGTCCTGATCTTGTGGATCGCCTGGGTCCGCCTGAGATTGCAGCCAAGCGCTTGGCGGCGTACATGCGCCGGCCGAACTGGATTGCCCCACACAAGAGATCAGCTATCTATCTGCTGGCAGTGTGTGGTCGGCCTGCAGATCCTTACCTTCTCGGACTCCTACGTGACCGAGACCCGAAACTGCGAGCAATGGCTGCCACGCGCCTTGGATATCCCGGGCATCCCAAGCCGGAAGAGATAGTGCCTGCATTAGTGACTGCACTGGAGGACAAGGACCTGAGCGTTAGCGCGAGTGCATTGGAATCGCTCGCTGTTCTTGGCCCCAAGGCTGTGCCGGAATTGGAGAAGGCCCTGAGCGACTGCAAGCCTGAGACAGCTGCCATGGTTCGAGACGCCATACGGAAGATCAAAGAGTTTCAGAAGAAGGTGCCAGTATGGGCTGGGAGCAGTAGGAAATGACCGCCCCCGCCCCTTCGCCAGGTTCCCCACAATTGCCACAGGCGGCCACCACTGTGGAAATGAAGCGCGGTCGGCGGGTTTACGTCTGCTGGGGGATCGCTCTGACGCTCCTGGTCACACTTGGGCTGGTGTGCTGGCGGGTGACAGCGCCGGTTCTCCGTGCGCGCGAAGCAGTTAGTCGTGTCCGCGGCGGAAGCAGTTGGAGCGAAGCCGCAAGGCGAGAGGTCCAACGGCTGGGCGGGTCCAGGGAAGCAGCCCGGAGCCTGGGACTCTATGTCCGTATGCCTGCTTTCGTAGCTCCTGATCCTGCCGTGGCGGCGAACATGTTGAGTCTTTGCGGCTCGGAAGCTACTGCTGCGCTCCTGAGCCTTCTGGCGCATGAGGACATCAAGGTCCGGAGAAGGGCAGTGTGGGCCCTGGGCCAAGCAGGTGACCCCCGAGCGACTGAGTCACTCATGATATCGCTAACTGACACTGATGTGAATATCCGTTGGTTCGCGGCCGATGCGCTCGGCAAGATCTGCGATCAGCGGTCGGCGGACGCCCTGCATTCTGCTCTGAGCGACGAGAGTGATTTGGTCCGGGAGAGCGCGGCTCTGGCACTGGGCAATCTCGGAGACCGCAGGGCCATGGGAGCGCTCAGGGCTCTCCTCAAAGAGAAACGGGAACCGAAGTGGGACCGACGCCAAGTGGTAGTGCAGTCTCTCACCTGCATAGGAGACTCCAGGGTGCCGGCCATCTTGATTCCCTTACTGGAAGACGATAACTGGGCAATACGTTCAGAAGTCGCCAAGGCTCTGGGCATACTGCGAGCCCCAGAAGCGACCCCGCCCCTGATGATGAGAGTGCTACATGACAAGCACTCGATTGTCCGCGGGGAAGCAGCGAAGTCCCTGGGTCTGATCGGGCACGAGAAGGCGATCTTGGCCTTGGAGCCAGCCCTAGAGGACAAGACCGAATACGTTCGCGAGGCCGCCAGCGAGGCCCTGAAGAGGATTCGGGAGAAGCGCCCGCCGGCGAAGCAGAAATGACCCCGGGCGCCGGCTACTTGATCTCGACCTTGGCGCCGGCGGCCTCCAGCTTGCGCTTGATCTCCTGAGCCTGGTCCCAGGGAGCGCTCTGCTTGATGAGCTTGGGGGCGCTGTCCACCAGTATCTTGCCCACTTCGGGATCCAGCTTGAGGACCTCGCAGAGCGCGGCCAGCACCCCGTCCTTGTCCTTGCCGACCGAGAGCAGCATCACGTCGAACTTGGTGCGGCCGGCCTTCGGACCCGAGGTCGCGGCGCCCGCCGCGGCCCAGTCGGCCCTGGCCTTGGAGTACATCTCCGCGGCCCGGGGCGCGCCCCCCTTGCGGACGCAGCAGACCAGCGAGCGCCGACGGCGGCTGTCGTCCTTGTTGCGCCAGCCGAAGAAGCGGAAGTTGGCGGTCTCGCGCTCCACGCTGGACTTGTCGGCCTTCTCGCTGAGCTCGCGGACGAAGCCGCGCAGCTCCCGGCCCTCGGCCTCGCTGGCGAACTCGGGCTCCTGAATCAGGTCGAAGGGCCCGGCGCGGTCCGCGTCAACGTAGACGGCTATCTGTACGCCGCTGAAGCGGCCGCCCTCGTACTCGAGCTCGACCCAGGCGCCGGGATACTCGGTCTCCTCCCCGGCCCGGCGGTAGCGCCAGGTGGTCTCGAAGGCGAAGCGCCAGGGGTCGGGCAGCGGCTCGGGGACCTCGCCCTTGAGGCTGTAGCGGCTGGTCCAGCGGAGGACCGTCACCCGCGGGCCGGTGGGCACCTCCGGCCCCTTCTTGGCCTTCTGAATCTGGGTCCAGCCGAACCAGGCCAGCCCGCCCAGGAGCGCGATGATGACTATTGCGGTGATAACCGTCCCGGCGCCGCCGCCGCTCCGGCCGCTTCGAGCCCGTCTCTCGCGTACCATGCGCCTGCCCTCCTCCGCCCGGCGAAGTTAGCGCCGGGCCCCGCGCGCGTCAAGTGGACGGCTCAGCTCACCCGCCCGGCCAGTCCGGAGTACATCATGGCCATGACGTAGGCGTTCTGGACGGTGTGGGCCACCACCGACGGCCACAGCGAGCCGGTGCGCTCGTACATCCAGGCCAGGACCATGCCCAGGGCGGCCAGCGGCAGCAGCTGCGCGGGCGCCAGGTGAACGACGCCGAAGACCAGGCTGCTGGCCAGCGCCGCCGCCCAGAACCCGAAGCGCGCGCGCATCGCGGCGAAGAGCACCCCGCGGAACAGCATCTCCTCGGCGAGGGGGGCGACCAGCACGGCGATGGCCGCCATGGTCAGCCGGGGGCCCGCGCCCATCGCCGGCATCTCCCGAAGCACCTGCTGGGTCGGGGGGGGCTCCCCGGCGGCCCGGGACCACAGCCAGAAGATCGAAACAGCCAGCGCGGTCAGCACCCAGAACGAGGCCAGAAAGCCCAGGATCCCGGAGACGGGGTGATGGAGGCGCGGGCGGGCCAGCCCCAGGCTGGCCGGGGCGTCGGCCGGATGCGTCCGGCTGGCCCAGACCGCGGCGATGGCCGCGGCGACCATCATGCTCTCGGTCAGCGCCGCGTAGGCCGGCCACCGCCAGGCGCCCAGGTCGGGCAGCAGCTCTCCCCCGGCGAGTCCCAGCGCCAGGTAAGCCAGCAGGAATATCGACACCGCGCCCGCCGCGGCGGGGGCCCGGGGGGGGACCGGGCGCGCGCCCCGCGGCCAGAGCACGTCCCTGACCCGGGGCGAGGCCAGCGCCGCAACGGTCAGCCCGAACCCGGCGAGCAGCGCGGCGGAGACGACCGCCCCGAATATCAGAACGGCCGGGTCGACCCGCAGGCCGGCGGCGGAAATCAACGCGGGCCCTTCTCCCTGAAGAGATTCCAGAGCCCGCGCCCGGCGCTCCTGGCCTCCTCCGCGGCGCGGGCCACCTTATCGCGGTTGGGGGACGGCTCGTTCCCGTACATGGGCTTGGCCAGGCCCTGGCGGGCGAGCTCCTCGCCGACGTCCCGCCACCGGCCGCTCTTCGGGTCGCGGACCTGGACGCAGGCCAGCAGCCGCCCGTACTGGTCCAGCCGGCGCAATCCGAACTGCAGCCGGACCTCGCGGCCCTCCACCAGCTTGCGGTTGGCCGCGGTGGCCTCCGCCCCGAAGGGCTTGACTATCGCAACGAACTTCTTGACCTCGGGGGTGTCCACCCCCGCGTAGCGCACGTAGAGGCCCGGCTCGACGACGATGGTGTCGCCGTCGACCACGTGCCGGACCCGATAGCTCCGGCCCTCGCGGTAGGAGAGCTCGAAGCGCGCGCCCGAGCCGCGGCCCCCGGGAAAGCGCAGGGCCAGGAAGCAGCCGGCGGTGCCGGCGATCGCTCCGCCCAGGAGGAAAAGCAGGTTGCTCTTGGTCATTGCGGTTCGCTCCGTCTAGTGAGGACGCTGAAAACCAGCCAGCCCACGGCGGGGATCGCCAGGGACAGGATCAGCACCAGCCAGGGCTGCTCGGCGTCGGCGCCCAGCCTCTCGCCGAGCAGCGCGAAAAAGAGCGCGAAGGGCAGCGTGCCGGCGAGCAGCGCACCGAGAAAGCGCCCGAAGCTCATCCGCGCCGCCCCCGCCAGGCAGGAGAGCGTCTCGGCCATCACCGGCACCAGCCGGGAAACCACCAGCGCCGCCGGTCCGTAGCGGTCCAGCCACCGGCCGAACTTCTCGGCCTCGGCGGGAGTGACGAACCTCTCGAAGGCCTTCCGGCCCGACAGGCGGCACAGCCAGTAGCCGGCCAGGTTCCCGGCGAGCATCCCGCCCGCGCCGGCCAGCGCGGCCAGCGGCCAGCCGGCCTTCATCCCCGCGATGGAGAGCACCACGCTGCTGGGCACCGGCAGGACCAGGTCGGCGGCCAAGAGCCCGAAGACCGCCGCGGCCAGCGCCGGGCGCTCCATGGAGCCCAGCCACCCGCCGGCCCACTCGGGGGTGAGCCACCCCAGGGCCGAGGCGGCCAGCCAGCCGACGGCGAAGAAGGCGGCCAGGCCCGCGGTCAGCAGGGCGATCCGGCGCACGGCGGGCTACCCGAAGTCCGGTTCCTCGAGCGGCTGGGGACAGTTCGCCGTCCGCCCGCAGCCCTCGCAGAGCGCGCCCTCCCAGATGGAGAGGAAGAAGCGCTCCAGGCGCTCGACCAGCTCGGGACTCCCGCTCCAGATGCCGGCCTCGAAGTTGCGCCGCCGCTCGCCCTTGGCGCCCAGCCCCGCGCCGGTGAGGTTGGCGGTGCCCAGGTAGGCCCCGCGGCCGTCGACGACGGCCAGCTTGAGGTGCACCCGCGGGCAGCGGCGCATCTTGAAGTTGGGGTGCTTCCAGAGTTTGGACTCGCGCAGCTCGGCCAGGAAGCTCTCCGAGGGCACGCCGGAATGCAGCAGGCGCACGGCCACGCCCGCCTCGGCCTTCGCGCCCAGGAAGGCCGGCAGGGGCTGGAACTCGCCGGAGGCCGGGGGCGACTCCATGAGCATGGCCTTGAGGTTGGCGGTGGCCAGGTCCAGGGTGCGCCGCGCGGCAGGCAGCTCCCGGCAAACCACCCGCTCGTAAAGCTCCTCGTCCTCCAGGTACTCGGCCTCGATTCTCATGCCCGGCGGAACTCGTCGCGGAAGAGGCCCAGGTGCACGCGGTCAACGAAGCGGCCGCCGCGGAGCTGGGCCCCGCGCTCAACGCCCTCCCTGACGAAGCCCAGCTTCCCGTACATGCTCAGGGCCGCGGCGTTGCCGGCCAGCACCGAGAGGCTCACCCGGCGGAGGCCCAGGTAGTCGAAGCCGTGACCCAGCGCCAGCCGCACCGCCTCGGTGCCGATGCCCTGCCCGCGGTCCTCGGCCTCGCCGACCAGCACGCCCAGCCGCGCGCTGCCGTTGACCCCGTCGATGTTGCGCAGGCCCACCAGCCCCAGCGGCCGGGCGGAGCCCTTTTCCAGAACGAGCAGGTTGATCTCGTCCTTCTTCCCGGGCTGCGCGGCGATCCACTGGCGCTCGCCCTCGGCGCTGGCGGGCAGGTCGAAGCCGAAGGGCACCCAGACCTCCGGGTCGTTGAGCCAGCGGGCCAGGACCGCGGCGTCCTCCGGCTCGGGCGGCGCCAGGAAGACCCGCTCGCCGGTGAGGAAGGGGCTGCGCTCCTCCGCGCTCACTTCTTTTCCTCGGGGTCTTTCTTCTTGAAGATGTCCCCGATGCCCTTGATGGTCTTCTTGACGTCCTCGCCGGCGCCCTTGACCACGTCGCCGGGGGTCTTGCCGCTCTCGCCGCCCTTCTTGAGGTCCTCCAGGGCGCCCTTGCCGGTCTTCTTGAGGTCCTCCACCGCGCTCTTGCCGCTTTTCTTGAGATCTTCCACCTTGCTCCTGACCTTGCCCTTGAGCGCGTCGAGGTCCGCCTTCGCCACCAGCTTGGCGATTCTGCCGTCCTGCTTCTTGGCGGAGTCGACCATGGCCCGCAGGCACTTCTTGATGATCTGGGTCATGGTCATCTCGGTGGAGAGGCCGGGCACCTCGATGTCCGGCAGGGTGAGGGGGAGTTCGCCCTTGAACATCGTGTCGGAGACGCTGATGGTCGCGCCGGAGATGAGGATGCGGCCCACCTTGTAGTGCTGCGGCTCCCCGGCGGGCTCCTCCTCGGGCTTCCCGGCGGGCTCCTCTCCCGGCGAGCTGTACTCCTCCACGGTCTCGTTGAGGTTCTTTAGCAGCTGGGTGAGGTTGGTGCCGCCCAGGCCGAGCTTCCTGGTCTTGATGGCGATCTTCGGCTTGCGGATCACGATCTCGGGAACTTCGATGACCTCCGAAGTCAGCGAGGAAAGTTTGATCTCGGTGGTGATCTCCCCCAGGCTGATGGCCTTCTCCGTCCCGAAGCCCTCGGGATTGGCTACCGCGAAGCCCTTCAGCGAGGCCCGGCCGCCGGTCAGGGAGACGTCGGCTTCGTCCAGGGTGACCGGCACCTTGAGCGCGTGGCTGCCGCCCTCCTCGACGGCGGTCTCGACGCCGGAGTCGATGCTCAGCGCCAGGGCGACTACCCCCCCGAGCGCCACCACCAGCAGAGCCACCAGGACGATAATGACTTTCTTCTTCATTCCGCAGCCTCCTCAACCGGGACCCCCTTCTCCTCCC
This sequence comes from uncultured Planctomycetia bacterium, assembly GCA_964581145.1. Classification (GTDB taxonomy): domain Bacteria; phylum Planctomycetota; class SZUA-567; order JAKLDR01; family JAKLDR01; genus CAZONU01. The sequence continues at coordinate 2,598 of CAZONU010000144.1, read as the reverse complement.
GGGGGCCGCCCTTCTCGTCTTCCTTGCCGAATTCCACCCCGGCCAGGCTGGCCATCCGCGCGGCCAGGGCCTCGACCAGCTCCGGCGGCCAGGTGCCGGGAATGCCCAGCTTCCAGTCCGCGACCGCCGCCCGCCGGACCAGGATGCCCCGGTAGCCGCCGCCCCGGCGCGGGGGCAGGTTCACCCCCTGCACGGTGGGCAGGCTGGCCGTTGAGACGTGAGTGCGGCGCAGCGGCCGCCAGAGCACCAGCATCGCCTGGGAGCGCGCCGAGTCCACGGACAGCTGCCACCCGGCCGGCCCCCAGAGCAGGGAGAGGAGCACGGCCGACACCGCGGGGGCCAGGGACAGCACCAGGAAGAAGGGGCTCAAGGCCTCCGCTCCCTGGCTCAACCGGCCGAAGAGATAGCCCGAGAGGCCCAGGCCCAGCGCCAGCGCCCAGAGCCGGACCGAGCCCGACCCGCAGCGCATGGCCAGCACCCCGGCGCGCTCGCGGACCCCCGGCCAGCCGGGGAGTTCCGCGGTCCCCGACTTCCAGGGCTCGGCCAGCCGCCGGACCGCGCGCCGGCAGCGCCAGCTGGCCAGGGCCCTGAGCGGCACGTACGGCGTCAGGAAGAGCAGCGCCAGGCCGTACATCAGCTTGGTGGCCCCGCGCGGCTCCCCGCGAATCGCCCAGCCCTGCCAGAGGAAGACGACCGCGACGGCCAGCACCGCGCCCCACAGCACCCAGGCGGTGACCACCAGGAAGCCCCTCTTCCGGCCAGGGGCCTCCGCGGCGCCGCTCTCGCTCACGCTTTCTCCTCCGCGGCCAGCTTGCGGACCCTCTCCGCGTAGGCCTCGGCCACCTCGCCCGCGCGCCCGGCGTCGGCGGCCTCGGCGATGATCCTGACCACCGGCTCGGTGTTGGAAGGCCGCACGTGCACCCAGTGGTCGTCCCAGTCGAGGCGCAGGCCGTCGAGGATGTCGGCGCGGGCCCGGCCGCTCTCGAGGTCCGGCCCGGCCTCGGCGGCCAGGCGGGCGAGGACTCGGGTGATTTCCGCGCGAGGCAGCTCCACTTTGGTCTTCTCTATGCAGTAGCGGGGCAGCCCGGCGACCAGCTCGGAGAGCTTCCGGCCGCTCCTGGCCATGTGCTCGAGGATCAGGGCGATGCCCACCAGGCTGTCGCGCCCGTAGTGCACCCGCGGGTCGATGACCCCGCCGTTGCCTTCCCCGCCGATGACCGCGCCGATCTCGCGCATGCGCACGGCCACGTTGACCTCGCCGACCGGGACGCGCTCGCAGGTTGCCCCGTGGCGGGCGGCGACCTCCTCGGTGGCCCGGCTGGTGGAGGTGTTGACGACCACCTTGCGGTCCCCGCCGTCCCCATCCCCGCAGGCCAGCACGTAGTCGGCGGCCAGGGCCAGGGTGTACTCCTCGCCGGTGAACCGGCCGGTCTCGTCCAGCAC
>CAZONU010000144.1:0-1145 GCA_964581145.1 uncultured Planctomycetia bacterium | reverse complement strand
TTGCAGAGGTCCTGGAGGTTGACGAACTTGGGCTCGGGGTCGTGGGGAAAGAGCCCGTCCGGCGTGCAGTGGATGCGCTTCAACTCGCAACCAAGCTCCTCGAGGAGCTTGGTGGTGATCTCCACGCCGGCACCGTTGCAGCTGTCCAGGGCCACGCGGAAGCGCTTGGCGCGGACCGCCTCGACGTCGATGATCCCGAGCACCTTGGCCAGGTGGATCCCCCCGGCGCGCTCGTCGGCCCGAACCTCGCGGATCTGGTGCCAGCGGGCGCGGCGGAACTCTCCCTGGTAGTAGAGGTCCAGGAGCTGCCGGCCCCCCTCGGCGTCGAGGTAGCCCCCGTCGGAGCCGAAGAACTTGAGCGCGTTCCACTCGATGGGGTTGTGGCTGGCGGAGACCACCACCCCGCCGTCGGCGCCCAGCTCCTCGATCATGATCGCCGCGGTGGGGGTGGTGACCACCCCCAGGTCGACGATGGCGCAGCCGGTGGAGAGCAGCCCGGCCAGCACCGAGTGCTTGACCATCTCTCCCGAGACCCGGGTGTCGCGGCCGACCACCACGGTGGCGGGCCCCTCGCGGCCCTCGGGCCCGCCCACGCAGGTCCCGAAGGCCTCGCCCATACGCATGACCAGCTCGGGGGTCAGGCTCTCGCCGATTATCCCCCGCACCCCGGAGATGCTGATCATCAGCGCGCCCACGGCGGACCTCCTAAGCCTTGACGGCGTCGCCGAAGACGCCGACCGCCCTTTCGCAGTCGGCGCGGCTCACGTCGTTGTGCAGCACCAGGCGCAGCATGGGGCCCAGCCGGCCCACCGGCGGCCGGACCAGGGCCAGGACTCCCCGCTCGGCCAGCGCGAGCTTGAGCCAGTGCACGTCGCGGCCCCCGGGCCCCGAGTAGTCCAGGATGACCATGTTGGTCTGCACCGTCTCCATGTCCACTTCGATCCCCGGCAGCCCGGCCAGCCCCTCGGCCAGGAAGCGCGCGTTGGCGTGGTCCTCGTCCAGGCGCGCGGTCATCTCGTTCAGGGAGATTATCCCGCAGGCGGCCAGCACCCCGGACTGGCGCATGCCCCCGCCGAGCAGCTTGCGCACGCGGCGGGCTTCGGCCGTGAAGTCGGCCGAGCCGGCCAGCACCGAGCCCACCGGGC
>CAZONU010000143.1:0-11611 GCA_964581145.1 uncultured Planctomycetia bacterium | reverse complement strand
GGGACCAGCTCACCGCCCAGAAGAAGGCGGCCATCCGCGAGGAGCTCGAACGCATCATCCGCCTGGAGGAGATCAACTGGGGCCAGGTGAACGATCTGCGCAAGGCCCTGGCCAAGAGCAAGCCCTTCGACGGCGCCGCCAAGCACAGGACCGCCCTGGCCGAGAGCGAGCAGCGCGCCATCGGCCGGCGCACCGACAAGCTCAGCCAGAAGGTGAAGTCGCTCCTCGACGAGCTGGGCGTCAACAAGGTGGCCACCGCGGAGGACGAGCAGCAGCTGGGCGGCATGTCCCAGGTGCTCGCCGCCCTGGGGCGCGAGAAGATGCCCACCGCCGCCGACACCATCCGCAGCGGGCGCGTCGCCAAGAAGGACGGCCTGCGCACCAAGCACCTGGCCAGCGCCAACGACCAGCAGAAGAAGATCCTGGCCGAGCTCAAGGCCCTGCTGGAGAAGGCCCGCAAGTGGGAGGAGACCGAGGAGCTGCTGCGCCTGGCCCGCGCGCTGAAGATCAAGCAGGAAGGCATCGCCAAGGAAACCATCAAGGAGGCCAAGAGCGGCAAGTTCAAGGTCCGCGACCTGACCAAGCTCTCCACCGAGGCCAAGAAGGCGCTGATCACCCTCAAGAGCTCGCAGGACGAGGCCGCCTCGGACATGGCCGAGCTCGAGGAGAAGATGGCCGCAACCCTCGGCAAGCTCCGGGACGCCTTCGCCAAGCTGAAAGTGGAGGAGGCTATCCGCATCGCCCGGGACGTCGACGCGGCCAAGGACGCCGAGACCCCCGCCAACGTAACCACCGAGCCGCGCAAGATCGAGGACGTGATGCGCAGCGCGGCCCGCAACCTGGCGGCGATCCGCTTCGGCTCGGCCGCCGGCCAGCAGAAGGAGACCATCGACGCCCTCGAGCGCATCATCAAGGTCCTGAGCCGGCGCAAGGAGCGCGACTACGAGAAGCTGATGAACCAGCTGGCCAAGGCCGAGGAGAGGCTCAACAAGCTGATCGAACGCGAGAAACAGCACATCAGGAAGACCGGGGACGCGGCCCGCAAGCAGAACCTGTCCCAGCGCGTGGCCGAGATGCAGCGGAACCTCGCAAACCTGCTCAAGGAGCAGCAGAAGCTGCACTCCAAGACCGGCAAGCTCGGCGACCCCAAACAGGTCGCCAAGCTCCAGGCCGAGCTGGCCCAGGCCGAAAAGGAGCTGGACAAGCTCATCGAGCGCCAGAGCAGCGCCCGGAAGGCCACCGAGGGACAGCTCAACGCCGCCGAGCAGCTGGTCGCCCAGGCCATGGCCGAGCTCACCGATCTCGAGGCCAGGCAGAAGGCGCTCTCAGCCAAGACCAAGGCAGTCGGCGACGACGCGCAAGGCGCCCAGGACCTGATGAGAGATCAGGGCAAGCTGGGCAAGCAGGCCGGAGCGCTCGGCCAGAAACTGGCCCAGGCCGCCGCGGCCGCCAAGGGCGGTGACGCCAAGGCCGGCGGCAAGGAGTCGGCCGGCAAGCTCGGCGCGGCCTCCAAGGAGCTGGGCAAGGCCAGCGGCTCAATGGGCAAGGCCCAGGACGCCCTCAACAAGGGCTACGGCGAGCGGGCCCAGCCCAGCCAGGGCCAGGCCGAGAAGCAGCTGGCCGACGCGCGCAAGGCCCTGGAAGGCCTGGCCCAGCAGCTGGCCGGCAAGCGCGGCGCCATGAACAAGGCCGCCGCCGGCCAGCAGGGCATCAAGAAGGACACCGACGCGCTGGCCGGCAAGCTCGGCCAGCTCGGCAAGCAGGTCGCCCAGCAGGCCGGGCAGCAGGGCGCCCAGAGCATGGGCGCCGCCGGCAAGGCCATGCAGGGCGCCTCCGGCCAGATGTCCCAGGCCGGAAAGCAGCTCCAGCAGGGCGCGGCCTCGGCGGCCGCCGGACGTCAGAGCCAGGCCGGCAAGCAGCTGGCCGCCGCCAAGCGGGCCCTTCAGGAGGCGCGGCAGGCGCTGGCCTCGGGCAACCCCTACGCCAAGACCGCGGCCAAACAGGGAGGGCTCAGCAAGCAGGCCCAGGCCCTGGCCCAGAAGATGGGCCAGATGGCGAGGAGTCTCTCAAGCGCCCAGGGCGCCCAGGGCAATGTTGCCAAGGCCGGCCAGAGCATGTCCGGCGCCCAGCAGTCGCTGGGCGGCGGCAAGTCCGGCGGCAAGTCCGGCGGCAAGTCCGGCGGCAAGTCCGGCGGCCAGCAGCCCAGCAAGCAGCAGGCCCAGCAGCAGCAGCAGCAGGCCATGGACCAACTCAAGAAGGCCATGGAAGACATGAAGAAAATGGCCCAGGAAGCCACGGCCAAGGAGCAGAGCCCCGCCGAGCAGAAGAAGCAGCTGGCCGGCATCGCCAAGGAGCAGGCCCTGACCCGCGAGCAGACCGAGAAGCTCCGCAAGATGCTCGAGGAGCTGGCCAAGAAGTTCGGGATGGAGAAGCCCAAGGAGGCCGCCAAGCACGCCGGGAAGTCCAAGAAGAAGCAGGCGCAGGCCGAGAGCGAGCTCGGCAAGGGCCAGGCCAAGAAGGCCGAAGAGGAGGAAGAGCAGGCCAAGGACGAGCTGGAGAAGGCCCAGAAGGCGGTCAAGGACGCCAAACAGCAGGCCCAGGACGCCCAGCAGGAGGAGGAGCTCTTCAAGATCGAGAAGGAGCTCAAGCAGCTCCTGGCCCTCCAGAAGGAGATCAACACCGCCACGCTGGAGATAGACAAGTCCCGCAAGGCCAAGAAGGACCTGGATCGCCCCGAGGAGCGCAAGCTCTTCGACGCCACCAAGAAGGAGACCGAGATCCACGGGCGCGCCCGCAAGACCGTCAAGCGCCTGGCCGAGAGCCCGGTCTTCGCCTGGGTGCTGGACGACACCTCCGGGGACATCAAGGAGTCCCGCGACCAGCTCGAGAAGAAGAAGACCGACCTCTACACCCAGGAGATCCAGAAGGACATCGTCAAGAAGCTGGAGGACCTCATCGACGCGCTCAAGAAGGAGCAGCAGCGCCGCAAGAAGAAAAAGAAAAAGGGTGGCGGTGGTGGCGGCGGCGGCGGCGGCGGCGGCAAGAAGCCGCTGGTCCCCCCGCTCGCCGAGCTGAAGATGATCCGCAAGATGCAGGGCGACGTGAACAAGAAGACCAAGTGGATCGACACCATGGTCGCCAAGAGCCGCGACAAGAAGCTGACCGAGCAGCTGCGCGCGCTCCTGGAGCGCACCAGCCAGAAGCAGGGCGATGTCGCCAAGGTCACCAAGGACCTGGCCGACATGCTCCAGAAAAACAGTCACTAGGCCTTGAGGCTGGGAGGAACGGACATGAAACGCACCATACTGACACTGGCCGCCCTGGTCCTCGCGGGCGCGGTGACCCTGGCGGGAGAGCCGACCAAGCTCAGTCCCGAGACCTACAGGAAGATCAACGCCAAGGTGGCCGAGATCAAGGCCAACCGGCGAAAGGCCAAGGCGCTGCTGCCCGGGCTCAAGAAACTGGTCGACGCCCACCGCAAGGAGCTCCTGGGCGCGCTCTCGGGCGGCTCGGCGCTGGAGCGCGCGCTGGCCGCCAAGATCCTGCACCTCTCCTCCGGCGAGAAGGACAAGGTGGCTGCGGCCCTCGCGGCGGCCGTCAAGGACGAAGACCTGGAGGTGCGCCGCGCGGCCGCTGCGGGCCTGGCCCGCATGAAGGTCCCCTCCAGCGCGGAGGCCTTCATCGAGGCGCTGGCGGACGTCGACGAGACCGTGCGAGCCGTCGCCGCGGGCGCGCTGGGCACGCTGAAGGCCAAGAAGGCCAAGGACGCGCTGGTCAAGGTGCTCGAGGACGAGAACTGGAAGGTGCGCCTGGCCGCGGTCCGGTCCCTTGCGGCCATCGCCGACAAGGACACCACGGAGGAGATCGCCGGCAAGCTCAAGCCGCTGCTGGAGGACGAGAACGCCTACGTGCGCATGGCCACCGCGGCCATCGTGCAGAAGCTCTCCGGGGTCAAGCCGGAGACCGGCGGCCGTCCCAAGAAGGGCGGCGAGAACGTCCTCCACGAGCTGTCCAAGGAAATGGGCAAGGTCAAGGACGACCTGGAGGCCGAGCACCACGGCGTCGAGATCCAGACCGCCGAGGTGGAGATCACCAAGAAGCTCGACAAGCTGATCGAGATGATCAAGAAGCAGCAACAGCAGAGCAGCAGCAAGGGCAAAGGCAAGGGCAAGGGCAAGAAGAAGGGCAAGAAGAAGGGCGGCTCCAAGCCCGGCAACGAGGGCAAGAGCAAGTCCGGAAAGGGCAAGAAGGGCGGGCAGAACCCCTCCAGCCCCATGTCGGGCGAGTTCATGACCTCCGGCGACGTGCGCCACGGCGAGAAGGCGGACATCTCCGGCGTGGGCGCCGACTGGGGCAAGCTTCCCGCCAAGGTGCGCGAGGAACTCCTGCAGGCCCGGCAGGCCGACCTGCCCGACCGCTACCGCAGGATGCTGCAGCTCTACCTGATGGGCATCGCCGAGGAGGGCGGCCTCTAAGTCGAACGCCGGACCGGGAAACGCCCGCGGCCCGCCCTAACCGGCGGGCCGTGGCTTTCCGGGCAGGAACAGGGCCAGCAGCGCCCCGGGCACGGTCAGCGCCGCGGCGGCCAGCAGGGTGACCCCGGTGTTGTCGAAAACGTCGCCCAACCATCCCACCAGCGGGACCAGCAGCCCCCCGGTCCCCCAGCCGAAACCGATCATGATACCGCTGCCCAGCGCCGCGCTTCGCTTCAGCAGCCTCTGGCCGGCGGCCACGTTGATGGGCACGGTGCCTCCCAGCACGGCCCCGCCCAGGACCAGCAGGGCGTAGCTGCCCGCGGTGCTGCCGGCTCGCGAGGCGGCCACCGAGAGGGACAGCAGCGCCCCCCCGCCCAGGAAGGAGATGGCCAGGGTGGTGCGCTCTCCCAGCTTCTCCGCAACGCGCGGGACGATGACTACGGCCAGCGCCTGGGCCATGAAGAAGCCCGCCACCAGGGCCGCCCCGGACAACTGGCTCAGGCCCAGGACCTCCTTGCAGTAGATGGACGTGAACTGCGTGAAGCTGCTCAGCGTCACGGCGCGCAGGACGACCATCAGCCAGAAGACGAACAGCGGACCGAAGACCGGCCGGATGTCGGAGACCAGCCGGCCGAGCACTTCAGCAATCGCTGGGGGACGAAGCGGCTCGTGCCGGGGGCGCAGGCGAGGCACAAAGACCTGGCAGATCAGCGCCACCCCGGCCAATCCGGTCAGGCAGGTTATCCAGGGGAGCATTCCCAGTTTTACGAAGAGCGGGGGCATCAGCAAGCCCGACGCGTAGCCCACCGTTCCGCCGAAAACGAAGAAGGCCACCGCCCGCCCCGAACCGGCGCGCCCGGAGAGCGCCGCGCCCTGCGGGTGGTAGGCGGCGACTCCGGTTGCGCCCATCCAGATGCCGGCCAGGGCCAGCCAGTAGCCGGCGCTCCTGCCGAAGAGAGCGGCCAGCGGCAGGGCCGTCCCGTAGCCCAGCGCGGACATCAGCAGTCCGCCCATCACGAAGGCCCGCGTGCGCATCCGGTCGGCGGAGAGCCCCAGCAGGGGCTGGAGCATTATCATCAAACTGCCGGGCAGGGCCAGCAGGGCCGTCTCCAAGCGGGACAACCTCCAGATTTCCCAGAAGTGGCGCTGGAGCGGGGCGGAGTACCCGGCGAAGAGGTCGGTTGCCAGGTGCGCGAAGACCACCGCGGCCACCGCCCCGGCGCCCAGGACGGGCAGCCCCGCGCCGGGGGCGGGCACCGGCTCCGGGGGGACGGCGGGGACGGGAACCTGCTCCGGCGCGGCGTCGGGCAGCGGCGGGCTACTGCTGGCCATCGCGGCCCAGGAGCTCCTCCAGGAACTCGCGGAACTCGGGACCGACGTCCGGGCGCCGGAGGGCGAACTCCACGATGCAGCGCAGGTAATCAATGCGGCTGCCGATGTCGTGGCGCTTGCCCTCGAAGCGGAAGGCGTGGACCGGCACCTGGCCGAGCAGATCGCGGATGGCGTCGGTGAGCTGCACCTCGCCCAGCGCGCCGGGCCCGAGCCCGTCGATGGCCGGGAATATCTCGGGGGGCAGCACGTACCGGCCGGCGATGGCCAGCCGGCTGGGGGCCCTCCCGCGCGCGGGCTTCTCCACCAGGTCGGTCACCCGCCAGAGGTTCTCTTCGATCAGTTCCCCGCCGACGATGCCGTAGCGGCCCACCTTTTCCCCGGGCACCTCCTCCACGGCGAGCACCGCGCCGCCCAGCCGGTTGTGGATGTCTATCAGCTGACGGGTGCAGGGCAGGGGGGAGTCCAGCACCGTGTCGCCCAGGAGCAGCACGAAGCTCTCGCCGCCCACGTGGTTGCGGGCGTGGGCCACGGCGTCGCCCAGGCCCTTGAGCTCCTTCTGGCGGATGTAGTGGATCTCGGCCATCTCCGCCAGGCGCCGGACCTGCTTGAGCTGCTCGGTCTTGCCGGACTTGGCCAGGGCCGCCTCCAGCTCGAAGGTGCGGTCGAAGTGGTTCTCGATCGCGCTCTTGCCGCGCCCGGTTACTATCAGCACGTCGCCGATGCCGCTCTGGACCGCCTCCTCCACCACGAACTGGATGGTGGGCGTGTCCACGATGGGCAGCATCTCCTTGGGCTGGGCCTTGGTGGTGGGCAGGAAGCGCGTGCCGAACCCCGCCGCGGGGATGACTGCCTTGCGAATCATTCTTCTACCTCCCGGTCCTCGCCGCTCTCGGCCGGCTCTTCGGGCGCGGCCACGGCCGGGCGCACGGTGACCGCGCCGACGGTCGCCAGTTCCTTCTCCAGCTCGCGGAAGAGCGCGTCGTCCTCGCAGATGCCCACGATGGCTCCCCCGGAGCCGCAGAACTTGGCGCTGACCCCTGCGTTCCTGGCGGTGTTGACCAGCCGCCAGTTGTGCTCGCTGATTCCCACGATGCTGGCGCGCAGGTCGAAATTGCGGTTGACGACAGCGTGCAGCTCGGCCGTCCGCCCGGCCTCCAGCGCCGCGCGGAAGCGGTCGGCCAGCTCCGCGAACTCGCGCATGGCCCGGTGCACCCGGCGGTCGCCGGCCTCGAAGCGCTTCTTGAGGTCCGCGTGGGGGATCTCGGTGCCCTCGCCGAGCTGCGAGGAATGGGCCACGAACAGCGGAGGCAGCAGCTCGGGGTCGAGCTCCCGGTAGCGGCCGCGGCCGTACTCCTCCATGATCTGGCGCGAGAAGTCCATGTACACCAGGCCCTCGTAGACCTGGACCACCCTGTCCTGCAGCCCCGCGGGGATGCCCAGCTCGCCGGTCTCCACGGAGAGCACCAGGCTGGGCTGCTCCTCCCGGGGAATCTCGGCGCCGTAGAACCGCATCAGGGCGCGCAGCGTGGCGGTGATTATCGCGCTGCTTCCGGCCAGCCCCACGCGCACCGGCACGTCCGAGTCGTAGCGTATCGTGAAGTTGCGCGGAGAAAGCTCAATGCCCTCCGCCCGGCAGTGACGGAAGAAACGGACCACCGCGGCCTTGATCAGCCGCAACCCCCCGTAGTAACCCCCCAGGCGCACGTCCTCGACCAGCTCCTCCAGGTTCGCGAAGGCCGTGCGGTCGTTGCGGTGCGGCTCGAGGACCAGCTCGGGGCTCTCGAAGAGGGTGACCCGCGCCGAGTAGTTGCGCACCGAGGCGGAGATGGTCTTGCCGAAGAATCCGTCGGAAGGATTGCCGACCAGTCCCGCGCGCGCGAAGGCCTGCGTGTTGACGATCACCGCGGAGGCTCAGTACCCCGTGGGCCGGGGAGGCTCGGGGGCTTTCCTCTCGGGGACCTTCCCGCCCGGGGCGGAACCTTTCTCGGGCTCCCTCGGGGCCGCCGCGGAGGCCCGGACCGCCCCCGGCGTCCTGCCGCCGGCCTCCGGCGACGGATCGGGCCGAGCCGCGGGCAGCACGCACATCAGCACCAGGGCCAGGACCTCGGCGAGCTCAATCACCGCGCCCAGACACTCGCCGGTGGCGCCCCCCAGGCGGCGCGAGAAGTAGAGCGCCGCGCCCCAGGCGAGCAGCGCGCAGCCGGCCATCGCCAGTATCGCGCGCCACAGGCCCAGAGGCCAGGACATCAACGTCCCGAGCACCAGGACCACCACAACCACCGGGGCGAGCGACCAGTTAAGCTCGCGCCCGCCGGCATAAGCGATCAGCGCCTCGTCCTCGCCGCCCTCCGGCCGCGCGTAGTCGGAGCGGACGGCCAGGAGCACCGCCGCCCAGCGCGCCAGGCACACGGCCAGGACCAGCCCCAGCACCTGGCCGGCCGCCGAGCCGCCCAGCTCCGCGCCCAGGGCCGCCAGCGCCGAGAACTTGACCAGCAGGAGCAGAGTCACTACGGCGGCGCCCCAGGCCCCGGCGCGCCCCTCGCGCATGACCTCCAGCGCGCCCAGGGGAGGCTTGCCCGAAAGCACCGCCTCGACCGTGCGGCCCAGCCCGGCCAGGTGAACCGCGCCGGTGACCGCGGCCAGCGCAGCAACCGCCAGCGCCTCGGGCAACGGGGCAGCGAAAACCAGCCCGGCCAGAACCAGGATCGCGGCCGGGAAGAGCGCCACGGCCAAGCCGGCCACCGGGAAGAAGGCCACCGCGTCGCCCTCGCGCCCCTCGGGGGGAGGCGGGCGCTCACCCACCGGCAGCACGCTCAGCCGGCGCAGGGCGTAGAAGAAGCTGCTGACCATTACAGGGGATTGACCTCCGCCTGGCGTTTGAGCACCGCCCAGTTGCGGTCGACCTCGGCCTGGATGCGGCGAACATCCTCGGGCCCCAGGCGGCCGAAGCGCCCCTGGCGCGACAGGAAATCCTCGACGGGCAGGCCGCGCGGCTCGTAGGGTCTCCGCCAGCGCAGGCCGTCCTCCACCTCATACAGCGGAGCGATCTTGGTGTCGACCGCCAGGCGGGCGAGCTTGACGGTCTCGCTGCTCTGGCTCTTCCAGCCCGGCGGGCAGGGCGAAAGCACGTGGACGAACTTGGCCCCGCGCACCTCCCGGGCCTTCTCCACCTTGGTGCGGAGATCCTCCAGAAAAGCCACGGAAACCGTGGCCGCGTAGGGGATGCGGTGGGCGGTGACGATCTCCATGATGTTCTTCTTGGGCAGCAGCTTGCCCTGCGGGGTGGTGGTGGTCCAGGCCCCGGGGGGAGTGGAGCTCGAACGCTGGATGCCGGTGTTCATGTAGGCCTCGTTGTCGTAGCACACGTAGAGCAAGTCCTCGTTGCGCTCCAGCGCCCCGGAGAGCGCCTGCAGGCCGATGTCGTAGGTGCCGCCGTCGCCCGCCCAGGCCATCACCCGGGTCTTCTTGTCCCGGCGGGCGCGCAGCCCGGCGCCCACACCGCTGGCCACCGCCGCCGCCGCCGCGAAGACGCAGTTGACCGCCGGCACGGTCAGCGAGCAGTAGGGGAACTGCCCGGCGAGAATCGCCCAGCAGCAGGCCGGGACGACCACCACGGTGTCCGGCCCCATGGCCCGCAGGAAGTGGCGCATGGCCAGGGCCCCGCCGCATCCCGGACAAGCCACGCTGCCCGGGGTGAAGTGCTCGGTGTCGTCCAGGCGGTAGGAGAGCGCCGCCCCCGAAGGCATGCGTTCGGCGACCGGCCGCCGCCGGACCGCGCCGCGCCCCGCGCCCTTCTTCTTGGACTTCCTGATCATGGTTTAAGCCCCACCCAGGCGCCCCGGGGCTCGGCCTTGCCGGCCCAGGCCGCCTTGAGGATCCCGTCGATCACCTCGCAGGTGACGTCCCGGCCGCCCAGCCCCGCGATGTAGCTGAGAATCTCGGGGCGCTCGCGCGCCGGCAGGTCGTAAAGCGCGCTCCTGGTCTCGGCCGCCCAGACCCCGCCGGAGCCGAAGGAGTTGTTGCGGTCGACGACCGCCAAGCGTTTGACGCCTGCGCAGAGCTTGCGCAACTCTTCCTGTGGATAGGGCCGGAAGAGCCGCGGGCGCACCAGGCCCACCTTGCGGCCCCTCTTGCGCCAGGAGTCGATGACGTCCTTGGCGGTGGAGGCGATGGTGCCGGTGGCCAGGAGCAGGAGCTCGGCGCCCTGGGTCTTGTACCTCTCGACAACCGGGTAGCTCCGGCCGAAGACCTGGCCGTACTCCCGGCCGGCCTCGGCGGCCAGCTTGAGAATCGCGCGCGTGTCCCTCTCCAGGAGCCAGCGGTGCTCCATGTAGTGTTCAGGAGTCACCAGCCCGCCGAAGAAGCGCGGGTCGGCGGGGTCCAGCTTGACCTCCGGACGGTAGGGCGGCAGGTAGCGGTCCACCCCCTCCTGGAGCGGCAACTCAACGGCTTCGGCGGTATGGCTGAGGTTGAAGGCGTCGTAGACCACCATGACCGGCACCAGGGCCTGCTCGGCCACCCGGAAGGCCTGGACGACCGTGTCCACGGCTTCCTGGTTGCTCTCGCAATAGAACTGGGCCCAGCCGGTCTCGCGCTGGGAGAGCGAATCGGTCTGGTCGCTCCAGATGTTCCAGCCCGGACCCATCGCCCGGTTGACGTTGACCAGCACTATGGGCAGGCGCTGGCCGGCGGCCCAATGCAGGACCTCGTGCATGTAGGCCAGCCCGTGGGAACTGGTCGCCGTGAAGGTTCGCACCCCGGCGAGGCTGGCCCCCACCAGACAGCTCATCGCCGAGTGCTCGCTTTCCACCTTGATGAACTCGGCGGGCAGCTCACCCGAGCCGCAGAGCTCGCTTAGCTTCTCGACGATGCTGGTCTGCGGGGTGATGGGGTAGGCGCTGACCACCTCGACGCGGGCCAGCTTGGCGGCGTAGGCCACCGCGTAGTTGCCGGTGATGACCTTGACTTCGCCGGGCCCCGCGCGCCGGAGGTTGCGCTTCCCTCCGGCCTTCTTCCGGGCCGGCTTCTTCCTCGCGGCGGACTTCTTCTTGGCCACTACCGCCCCCGCCTCACAGTCCCTTCCTGGCCCACTTGCCGACCACCGGCAGCTCGGCCCACTCGCCGTTGTTGGCCTTGATCAGCCAGACGATGTCAACTATCACCGGGGCGATAACCAGAACCGCGCCCACCCCACAGGTCACGCTCGCGAGGATCATGACGATCACCCAGGCCACCACCGAGAACCACAGGGACTGGAGCGCGTGGAAAGCGACGAACTTGCTTTCTTCCTTCTTGACCAGGTAGAGCACCAGGGGACCGACGAATGCGGTAGGGATAGCCAGCAGCCAAACGAGCATGGCCATGGTCTTCTCGTCCTTGGTGAGCTCGCCGGCCGGTGGCCAGGCGTCCTCGCCCTCCGCCCCCGCGGGCGGGGCCGGCGCGGCCTCCGCCGCGGCCGCCTCCTCCGTCGGCCCCTCCGGCTTGGGCTCCTCGGCCTGGGGCTCCCCAGGCTCTGATTCCGGGGCTTGGTCTTCCTGCGATTCGGACTCGTCCGGCTGGGTCTCCCCGGACTCGGACCCCTCGGGCTTCGACTCCTCGTTGGGCTGTTCCGCAGCCTTCTCTTCTTCCGGCATTCTTTTCCTCTCCTAAAGCGCCCGGCTCTCGCGCACCATGGTGATGGCCCCACGGGGGCACTCCTCGGCGCAGATGCCGCAGCCCTTGCAGTAGGTCAGGTCTATCTCGTAGCCGCCGTCAGGCTTGCGGCGGATGATCCCTTCAGGACAGAACGCGAAGCAGTTGTCGCA
>CAZONU010000142.1:0-11721 GCA_964581145.1 uncultured Planctomycetia bacterium | reverse complement strand
CCGACCAGCCCTGCCTGCTGCTCTTGCGCCAAGACAAGAAGGGCCTCCGCGTCTCGCTCTCGAACCCCCGGAACCAGAAGCTCAGCGTCAACGTCCAGGTGGCCCGCAGGGGCGCGGCAGTTCTTACACGTAAACTCGACCTGCCCGGCGGGGAGAGGGCCGGCAGCAGCCTGAGCGCCCGCCTGGGCGCCGGCAAGTGAAGGAAAGAACCGTCATGATGAAGGCCCTGCACGCCGCCGTCCTGATCGCCGCAATCGCCGCCCCCACCACCGCCGCCGCTCGCGAGATAGGGGCCGCAAGCGCCGCGGCCATCAAGCGCGCGGTGGGCGCCGCCCGGCCGGGCGACGTGATCCTGATCAAGCCCGGCGAGTACGACATGGGCGGGGGCTTCGGCACCGGCAGGAGCGGCGCCAGGGGCCGGCCGGTCACCATGCGCGCCGCGGGGGCCAAGGGCTACGCGGTGCTCAAGGTCAGGGGCACCGTCGGCTTCCGGGTGCGCAGCCGGCACTGGGTGCTCAGCGGGCTGCACGTCAAGGGCGACGGCCGCACCCAGGCCACGGTGTTCATGGACGGCCCCGGGGGCGCCGGGGACGTTCACATAATAGACTGCAAGATATCCGGCAGCGCCTCCCACGGGATGAAGGCCTCGCGCTCGCGGACCAAGGCGGTTAATAACGTTCTCATCGAGTTCACCGAGCTCTTTAACACCAAAGCGACGGGCTTCGACCTGGTCAGCGGCGACAACTGGACGCTGCGCCGCAACTACGTCCACGACTACGGCACCGGCGGCGGGGTCTGCTACGGCATCTTCCTCAAGGGCGGGGGCCGCAAGGGGATCATCGAGGGCAACCTGATCGACGGCGGGGGGCGCCGGACTACGGTGGGCATCTCCTTCGGCGGCGGCAAGACCGGCAAGAAGTGGCTGCCGCTGGTCGGCGGCAAGGTCGCCGCGGAGCACGACGGGGGCATCTGCCGCAACAATGTAGTCGTCAGCACCGCGGACGTGGCCTACCACAGCAACAACGCCGCCAACTGCGCCTTCTACAACAACCTGGCTTACAAATGCAGCGGCTTCCAGCGCCAGTCCAGCTACAAGGCGGACCCGCTGCTGGTCAACAACGTGCTCGGCAGGCTGCGCGGCGCCGACCCCAAGAGCAGGCACAACCTGGGCGCCGGCCGGAAAGAATGGTTCGTCAACCCCGACAAGCACGACTTCCGGCTGACCCCCGCCGGGGTCAAGGCCCTGGCCGGCAAGGGCGTACACGTGAAAGACAACCCGACGGACCTCTTCGGCACGAAGCGCGACCCCGCCAGGCCGGTGCTCGGCCCGGTCCTGCCCGGCGCCAAAGACGCGGCGGTCTGGATCGACCGGCGCAAGTAGGGGAGAGCGGCGAGACAGGTCCGTTAGCTTATGACTGACGAACAGCCCGGCAATAAGAAGCGCTCCAAGCGTATCTATATCTATTGGGGCGCCGCGCTGGCGCTGCTCTTAGGTTTGGGAGTGTTCTCCTGGCTGGTGGTGTCGGGAAAGCGGGCCACGGGTGGAGAACCCATCGGTGGCAAGAGGGTTCCCAAGGTCCGGGTGGTCTTCCCCATACCCACGCGCCTGGAAACCATCTGTACTACTCTGACCCTGCAGACCGAGGTAACTGTCAGCTGCGAAGCGGAATTGGCCAGATCACTTCTGATCGTCAGCTATGACCAGGCCCCACTGAAAGCCGTAGTGCGGGAGTTAGCCGTCAGGGTAGGTGCAAAGCCGGTCTGGGACCATCGCGGTAACTGTAGGCTGGTCAAGCAAGGAAAGGGCAAGCCGCTGCTCAAGGAGACCAATCTGGACCTGCGCGGGAAGCGACTCAAGACGGTATGCGATGCCTTGGCCAAGCTGGGCGTGAAGGTAACCTGCGACAAGGGGTTAGAGAACAGACCCGTCAGGCTGAAACTCAAGCGGCTGCCTCTTTCCTCCGCCGTCCGGCATATCGCCAAGCAGGCCGGTGCCCGGGCTTACGTCCTTCCTGATGGCAACCTGCACATCGGAGCGCGCCGTTCAGACAGGGAGGTCCCGCCGCTGGTGAGGCCTCGAACGCCCGGGAAGCTCAACGCCGAGAAGAATAAGGAGCTGGAGCGGCTCCTTCCCCGACTCGGCGCGCAGGAATGGAGAGAAAGAAGGTCGGCAGAGAAGGCTATTAGCCGACTCGGCCCGGGGGCCCTGCCGAAGCTTCGCCGACACCTGAGAGTCGAGCAGGACCCCGAAGTCAGGGAGCGCATCCAAGCTGCCATCACCGGGCTGGAAAACGCTGCCAAGTGCCCGCTCCGGCGTGCCGTGGAGTCCCAGTTGACGGAGGACACCCTCAGCGTAGCTTTCGCCGAGGAACAGGTCGCCCACATACTCGATTTCGTCAGGCAGCGCTCCAAGGCCAACATCGTGGTGGACGCGTCCTGCCGGAAGGCGCTGGCGGCGGCGAGGATCACCCTGAACATGGACAATGTGACGGTTGCCGCCGTGCTGGACGCCACCCTGGCCCAGTGCGGCCTGAGCAGGGACTTCGTCGACGGGGCCATCTACGTCACGGAAGCTGAGAAGCAGCGGAGGTCGGGGATTGCGGAATGAAGGCCGCGCGGGATTGAGGACCGGATGGTAGACCTGCTCGGAGGACGGAAGCTGCATCGCGGCATCGCTCGCGTCGCGCTTACGTACTTGGCGGGCTCCTATGTATTCGTGGCGCTGTGCGGGCTGCTGTTCCATCTCGCCGTCGGCCCCGAAAGCGTCGTGGCGCTGCTGCTCATCTGGGCCTTCTCGCCGATTACCGCGCCCCTGACATTCGTTGCGGCGCCCAAGCTGTGGCCAGGCCTGGAGGAGAAGATAGGCCTGCCGCTCCTGGCGCTGCTGCTGGCCGCCTCGATGGCCCTGGCCTGGATCGCCGGCGTGATGATCAGGCGCCGCCGGCGAAGGAAGCGGGAGCGCGAGTTGAAGGCAGCGGCCGAGAGGCCTGCCGTGCCGGTCGTGGACATAGGCAGCCCGACGCCGCCCGAGCCCGAAAGCACGTCCTTTTTCAGAGGCTGCCTGGCCGCCATCGGCACCGCCCTGCGGTCCGGGGCCAGCCTGCGGCGACAGGCCGTCCGCGACTGGCTCAAGAGCCTCCGGCCGGACGAGGACTTCTCGGGCCTGGCGTTTGAGGAGGCCAGGGAGAAGCTCCTGGATCTCGTCGCCGAACGGATGAAGGAGGGCGCCGGCGCGCGGGTGGTCCACAACCCCTGCGACATGCAGTGGCTGGACGCGTCGATCAGGGTGACCGTGCGCCTGCGGCGGGCCTACGCCTGGTGGATGCTCTTCTGGGCCCTGGTCCTGCCGCTGGGGACGATGGCCGTTCTGCTGGTCCGCTGGGCGCCCGAGGAGTGGTCGGTCTACAACGGCATCGCCGTGGCTATCATCCTGGCGGTGGGTTACGCCTTATGCCTAGCGGTCTCGCTGATCGTCCAGAACCTGCTGCTGCGCCCCTTCACCTGGGCGGCCGGTCGCCTGCTGGGGGTCCCCGGCCTGGCGGTGCAGAAGCCGCCGCCGGAGGGCTCCCCGGCGGACGTGGAGAAGCCGGCCGGGGAGGACTCCGAGATCGCCCGGCCGCGCCGCTAGGTTTTTCCACTGAACCCCACCGCTCCCGCTGCGTTAAGGAGCGCGATAGGAGGAGGAACTGCTATGCGCACCGTCTTTTTCCTGGCCGCTGCGGCCCTCGCCCTCGCCGGCTGCCGGGGCCCGGGGCCGGAGCCCAAACCCGCCGCGCCCGCCGCGCCCGCCGCGCGCAAGCCCCCGGCGGAGCCAGCCAGGAAACCCGCGAAAAAGCCTCCGGCCGCGCTGGTTATCGTGGAGTTCCACGGCGCCTTCACCCCCCAGGGCGACACCCGCCGGGTGAGCCGCTTCTGCCCGCGCTGCAAGAAGGAGCTGGCCGCCGTCCGGGTCCCCAAGTGCCCGGGCTGCGGCGGGCCGCTGGCCTGGCCGAAAAGCGTCAAGTGCGGCTTCTGCAAGGGCACGGGCAGGTGCCCGGCCTGCAAGGGGACCGGCAAGTGCCCGGTCTGCGCCGGGCGCCCGCGGCTGCTGATGGGGGTCAAGCAGCCCTGCGAGTTCTGCAAGGACACGGACAGGTGCCCGGCCTGCGGCGGGAAGGGCGCGTGCAACTTCTGCAACAACGGCTGGTACAAGCCGGGCAAGGCGGCCAAGCGCTCCGGCGGGCTCCCGCCGATCCCCATACCGCGGGCGCGCTGAAGGCGCACCGCCCCCCGCTTGAAAAAGCCCCCGGCGGGCAGTAAGCTTCCCCGGCGCTGGACTTGGGAGGAAGAAGCTTGCCGGGACCCACGCTGGTGGTCATGGCCGCGGGCATAGGCGCGCGCTACGGGGGCCTGAAGCAGATCGACCCGGTGGGCCCCTGCGGCGAGATCATCATCGACTACTCCATCCACGACGCGCTGGCCGCCGGCTTCGAGAAGGTGGTCTTCGTGGTCCGCCGGGACATCGAGAAGGCCTTCCGCGAGAAGGTCGGCCGCAGCGTGGAGTCGCGCGCCGAGACCGAGTACGTCTTCCAGGAATTGAGCGACATCCCCGCGCCCTTCGAGGTCCCCGCCCAACGCAAAAAGCCCTGGGGCACCGGCCACGCGGTGCTGGCCGCGCGCGCGGCGGTGAGCGGCCCTTTCAGCGCCATTAACGCCGACGACTTCTACGGCCGGGAGGCCTTCGAGCTGCTGGCCGGGCACCTCTCCGCGGCCCGGGAGGGCGACTACTGCCTGGTGGGCTACTTGCTCTGGAACACGCTCTCGGACCACGGCCACGTGGCCCGCGGGATCTGCGAGGTTGACGGGGACGGTTATCTTCTCGACATCCGCGAGCGCACCCACATCGAAAAGCGCGCCGGGAAGGCGGAGCACACCGAGGACGGCGCGACCTGGACCGGGCTCGACCGCGACGCGGCGGTCTCCATGAACGTCTGGGGCTTCACCCCCGGCTTTCTGGGGAAGCTCGCCGAGCGCTTCCCGGAGTTCCTGAGGGAGAACCTCGCCGACCCCAAGGCGGAGTTCTTCGTCCCCGAGGTCGTCGGCGCGCTGGTCCGCGGGGGCGCCGCGCGGGTCAAGGTGCTGCCCACCGCCGGGAAGTGGTTCGGGGTCACCTACCGCCAGGACCTGCCCGCGGTCAAGGCCGCGGTGGCCGGGCTGGTGGCCCGCGGCGTCTACCCCGCGGATCTCCGGGGTCAGAAATGAGCGGGCCGCCGGAGCGCGACCTGGCCGCGGCCGCCGGGCTCTTCGCCATCGACGGCCAGTTCCTGGGGGCCGAGCCCTACGGCAACGGGCACATCAACGAGACCTACGCGGGACGCTTCGAGACGCCCGGGGGCCCGCGCCGCTTCATCCACCAGCGCATCAACGAGTCGATATTCCGCGACGTGGCCGGGCTGATGAGCAACGTCGAGCGGGTCACCCGGCACCTGGCCCGCAAGATCGAGGCCGCCGGCGGCGACCCGCTGCGCGGGACGCTCAAGCTGGTGCCCTCGCGGGAGGGCGCCGGCTTCGCCCGCGACGCCGAGGGCGGCGCGTGGCGGACTTATTTGTTCATTGAGAACGCGCGCACTTACGAGGTCGTAGAAAACCTGGACCACGCCGAGAACGCCGCGCGGGCCTTCGGCGACTTCCAGAAGGCGCTGGCCGACCTGCCCGGCGGGCGCCTGGTCGAGACCATCCCGGACTTCCACCACACCCGCAGGCGTTTCGAGGCCTTCAGGCGCGCGCTGGAGGAGGACAAAACCAACCGCGCGGCGGACGTTAAAGACGAGATCGACTTCGTCCTGGCGCGCGAGGCGGACTGCTCCCGGCTGGTGGACATGCTCGCGCGCGGCGAGCTGCCCGAGCGCGCCACCCACAACGACACCAAGCTCAACAACGTGATGTTAGACCCCGTTACCGGCGAGGCCGTCTGCGTGATAGACCTGGACACGGCCATGCCCGGGCTGACCGCCTACGACTTCGGCGACTCGATACGCATAGGAGCCTCCACCGCCGCGGAGGACGAGCGCGACCTCGCCAAGGTGTCGATAAGCCTGGACATGTTCGAGCGGCTTACTCGTGGATACTTGTCTTCGGCCGGCGCTTTCCTGACGCCCAAAGAGGTGGAAGTGCTGGCCTTCTCGGCGAAGCTCCTGACCTTCGAGTGCGGCGCGCGCTTCCTGGCCGACCACCTCGCCGGCGACGTCTACTTCCGCATCCACCGCGAGGGCCACAACCTGGACCGGGCCCGCACCCAGTTCAGGATGGTCGCGGACATGGAAGCCAAGATGGACGAGATGGAAGAGATAGTCGCGAAGTACACGTAACCACGGAAGAAGAAACCGCAGATGCACGCGGATTGCGCAGATTGTCAACCACCAAGGCACGAAGGGCCACGGAGGGCTGAGCGCGGCGGGAAGCACGGGACTTCACCAGCAGACGTTGCCGCGGAAGATCGTCGGCGTCTATCGGCGTTCATCTGCGGTTCCAATTGTGTTTCTGTGGTTCTGAGAGGGGTGGAATGAAGTATCTCGTGACCGGCGGGGCGGGTTTCATCGGCTCGCACATCGCCGAGGAGCTGTTGAAAGACGGCCACGAAGTGCGGGTCCTCGACAACCTGTCCTCGGGCTATGAGAAAAACCTCGACGGCCTGGACGTGGAGTTCGTGAAGGCCGACGTCCGCGACCGCGCGGCATTGGCGGGGGCAATGAAGGCCGACGACGGAGTATTTCACCAGGCGGCCATGGTCTCGGTCCCCGGAAGCGTTGAAAGGCCGATCGAGTGCAACGAGATCAACGTGACCGGCACGCTGAACGTGCTGCTGGCCGCGCGGGACGCGGGCGCGGGGCGCGTTCTCCTGGCCAGCAGCGCGGCGGTCTACGGCAACGACCCGGAGCTGCCCAAGCGCGAAGACATGCTGCCCGCGCCGGTCTCGCCCTACGCGCTGGGCAAGCTCGCCGGCGAGCATTATTTACGTGTTTTTGCGGAGCTCTATAACGTGGAAACGGTCGCGTTGCGCTACTTCAACGTCTTCGGCCCCCGGCAGGACCCCGGCTCGATGTACTCCGGGGTGATCAGCAAGTTCGTCGATGTCTTGAAGGCCGGGGGGACGCCTACTATTTTCGGCGACGGCGAGCAGACCCGCGACTTCGTTTACGTCAAGGACGTAGTCAGGGCCAACCTCCTGGCCATGCGCTCGGCAGAAGCGGGCAAGGGCGAGGTCTTTAACGTTGGCACCGGGAAGCGGACCAGCCTGCTGGAATTGCTTAAGACGCTGGGGAGAATCTTCGGCCGGGAAGTGGCCCCCCAGTTCGCCGCCGAGCGCGCCGGGGACATCAGGCACTCGGTCTCGGACATCAGCCGCGCCAAGGAAGTCCTGGGCTACGCGCCGCGGGCGACATTGGAGGAGGGCCTCCGCGCGCTGGTGGAGGGCGGGGGTTAGCGGTTGCCGGGTCGGGGCCTTGCTTCTTATATCACGCCGCGGTATGATAGTGAAACCATGTGCCCACAGCTTGTCGAGGCCGAATACGTGAGGGGCTTCACCGTCCGCCTGCGCTTCTCGGACGGGACGGAGGGCGAGGTGGACCTGGAGGCGGAGCTGGAGGGCGCCGTCTTCGAGCCGCTGCGCGACGTCGAGTACTTCAAGGGGTTCGCCCTCAACGGGGACATTCACACCATCGCCTGGCCGAACGGCGCCGACTTCGCCCCGGAGTTCCTCTACGAGAAGATAAGCGTCCCGGCGTAACGTCTCGCCGCGGGCGTATCCTGGGCCCGGAAGCGCAAAAGTTGATTGTCGGTTCGCACCCTCGGAAAGGTGACTGGATTGACGAACCCAGAGAGCAATACCGGGGAAACCATCGACCTCTTGCGACGGTTTTATGTCGCATACGGAGTTCCTAAGGAGGGGCCTCCTCAGGATTTCGATGCCGCCCTTTTACCGTCGAACCTGTCCGCACTCAGTAGCGACCTGAGCGACTTGCAGACTGTTCTGGACGATCCAACGGCGCAGAAGCAATTCAGGACTTGCCGTGAGATTCTCGATGATTTAGCGGATCGCCTCACTTCGGAAGAACTGCTGAGAGAGCTGTCGGAACTGCCTGCAACACCAGAGAAAGACTACGACGCTCTCGCGAACGGGGTCTTCTGGTTCAGCTTAGCAGCCTCGCTTGATCAACGCCAAGATGGGCTTCCAGTGACGCCTTTTGACGATCTCGTTAAACTCCCGTTGCCATTCAAAGTCCGAATGACTGTTGCGGGGTCACTGGTGCTGCGACTCTATCTTGCGCTCGTTTACATGCGTGAAGGGCCACTATCGAGACTGGTCAGGTTGGGCGCGGAAGCTGGCAAGTCGTGTTGCAGCCGCGTCAACAAACTATTGAACACCGATTATGTTCGGCGAATCAGGAACTCCTTGTCTCATGGTTCCTTCTCGATGAGTGCCGCCGGAGTTGCTTTCCGAGATGACAACGGCATAATCGTTGCAACGCCCGGATTCCTGGGCTGGCTGTGTACTTGGCTCATGCTGATACAACTCCAAGCCCTGGCTGCGGGCAGTCGCTAGCCGCATTGGGGACATTTCGACATTCCGGGTTCCTTTTCCTCAGAATCGCGCCCCCAAATCTGCCCTTGTTTCCGGCGCCGGGAGGCGCTATATTATTATATGACTGACCGGTCAGTCAGTTAGCTGCGCGGGCGGGCCGGCCGGTCCAGGGGGGACGGCGGGGAAGGAAACCGCCGGTCCGGGCGTTGACACCTGTGAGACCACGGAGGGCGGCCATGCGCAACAAGCTCGTACCGGTGCTGCTGGTCGGCGGCGCGGCGCTGTGCGTCGCCGCGCTGGCGCTGTGGGTGGCTTACCACTACAAGTTCGGGCGCAAGGCGCCCGCGCCCCCCGCGCCCAAGGTGGCCAACGTGGCCGTCGAGACCGTCCGGGCCCTGCCTCAGCTGCCCGACACCGTCAAGCTCCCCGCGGTCATCGAGCCCGACCGCACCGTGACCGTCTCCGCGGAGGTCGCCGGCCGCGTCGAGAAGTTGCTCGTGGAGGAGGGCGCGGCCTGCCGCGCCGGCCAGCTGCTGGTGGAGCTGAACGCCGAGCTCCTGAAGGCCGACCGGGACGGCGCCCGGGCCCGGGCCCGGCTGGCGGGGCTGGCTTTTCTGCGCACCGAGAAGCTCCACGCGGCCGGCGCGGCCCGCGGCGAGGAGCTGGAGGCCGCCCGCGCCGCGCGGGACCAGAGCGCCGCGGCCTTGGCCGCCGCGGAAGCACGTTTAAGACGCGCGCGGGTCCTGGCGCCGGTTTCCGGTGCCCTTGACGACCTCGCCGTCGAGAAGGGCGAGTATGTCTCGCCGGGGGCGCCGCTGGCCCGCATCGTGGACTCAGCCAAGGTCAAGGCTCTGGTCGCGGTCCCCGAGCGCGACGCCCAGTACGTGAAGGCCGGCGACCGCGCCGAGGTCCTCGCCGATATCAGGGGGAAGCCGCGGGTGTTCGCCGGGAAGATAACCTACATCGGCGAGCTGGCCGAGCGGCGCACCCGGACCACCCGCGTGGAGGTCACCGTGGACAACCCCGAGGGCCTGCTCAGGAGCGGGCGGATCGTCACCGTGCTCCTGACCCGCCGAACCTTGAAAGATGTCATCCTGGTGCCGCTGGCCGCGGTGGTGCCCCTGGAGAGCGGCCACGCCGTCCACGTGGCCGAGGCGTCCCGCAGCGTGCGGGTGGTGGCCCTCTGCGCCGGGCTTTCCCTCCAGGAGGCCGAAAAATCGGTGGCCGGGCCCATCCGCGAGGCGCTGGCCGGCCTGAAGGGCCTCGGCGAGGTGAAAACCTCGGCCGCCGAGATCAAGCTGAAGCTCGACGTCCGCCTGCGGCCCGCGGAACCGCTGCCCGAGGGGGACGAGGAGCTGCTGAGCTCCGCGCTGCGGGACCACCCCGCGGCCAGGGCCGCGGCCAAGGGCGCCGCCGGGTCGGTCACCGTCATCATGCTGGAGGCCGAGTTCGCCGCCGGGACGGACCTGGCCGCGGCGCTGGAGGAGGTGCGCGCGGCGGTCGAGCGGGCCAGGCCGGGGCTGCCCTCCGGGGCCGGCGTGGCCGCCGTGGAGGCCGGCTGGACCGCCGCCCAGCGCCCGGTCAGGCTGGACACCTCGACCATCAGGGACCGGGGCGGCGTGCAGTGCGTGCGCGTCCTCGAGGGCCTGAAGCCCGGCGAGAAGCTGATCGTCGCCGGCGGCGGCTTCGTGGCCGAGGGCCAGCCGGTCAGGGTCCGGGAGGCCCGCAGGGCCCCCGCCGGGAAGTAGCCGGATGATCATCACCGACGTCGCCGTCCGCAACCGGGCCACCGTGGCCGTGCTGGTCGCCCTGATCGTCGCCGCGGGGACCTCCAGCTACCTGACCCTGCCGCGCGAGGCCGCCCCGGACGTGGCCATTCCCTACGTGCTGGTGACCACCTCCTACCAGGGGGTCAGTCCCCAGGACGTGGAGACCTCGGTGACCATGAAGATCGAGAAGGAGCTGGCCGGCATCAAGGGCCTCAAGGAGCTGCGCTCCAGCAGCGCCGAGGGCTTCTCCACGGTGGTGGTCGAGTTCCAGCCGGACGTGGACATCGAGACCGCCCTGCAGAACGTCCGCGACCGGGTGGACGTGGCCAAGCCCGAGCTGCCCGCCGACGCCGAGGAGCCCTCGGTCAAGGAGATCAACATCTCCGAGTTCCCGATCATCACCATCAGCCTCTCGGGGGACGTCTCGCCCGTGCGCCTCAAGGCCATCGCCGACGAGCTGGAGGACGCCATCGAGGCGGTGCCCGGGGTGCTGGGCGTCGACGTGCTGGGGGCCCTGGAGCGGGAGATCCGCCTGGAGGTCGACCCCGACCGCCTGGCGGCCTACGACCTGACCGTCGCCGAGCTGCTGCGCCTGGTGCCCTCCGAGAACGTGAACATCTCCGCGGGGGCCCTGGAGACCGAGGGCGTCAAGTTCAACGTGCGCGTGCCCGCGGAGTTCGTCGACCCCGGCGAGGTCGACGGCCTGCTGCTCACCGTCCGCGAGGGGCTGCCCATCTACCTGGCCGACGTGGCCCGGGTCACCGACACCTTCAAGGACCGGGTCGGCTACTCCCGGCTGGACGGGGCGGAGAGCGTCACCCTGGCGGTGCGCAAGCGCACCGGGGCCAACATCATCGCCATCTCCGACGAGGTCCGCCGGGCCGTCGAGGGCGCCCGCCGGCTGCTGCCCCGGGGGGTCGCGGTGGAGGTCACCTCCGACCAGGCCGACTACGTGCGCCGCATGGTGGCGGACCTCGAAAATAACATCCTCAGCGGGCTGATCCTGGTGGTGGCCGTGCTCATGTTCTTCCTGGGCTGGCGGACCAGCATCATCGTGGCCCTGGCCGTGCCCCTGAGCATGCTGATCAGCTTCGCGATCATCCAGGCGCTGGGCTACACCCTGAACATGATCGTGCTCTTCAGCCTGGTGCTGGCCCTGGGCATGCTGGTGGACAACGCCGTCGTCATCGTCGAGAACGTCTACCGCCACCGCCAGGCCGGCCTGGGGCGGGCCGAGGCCGCCGTGGCCGGCACCCGCGAGGTGGCCTGGCCGGTGGCCACCAGCACGGCCACCACCGTGGCCGCCTTCTTCCCGGTGGTGTTCATGCCCGGCATCATGGGCGAGTTCATGAAGTACCTGCCCATCACCGTGATCGTCGTGCTCAGCAGCTC
>CAZONU010000141.1:0-11724 GCA_964581145.1 uncultured Planctomycetia bacterium | reverse complement strand
GTTTCTCTTCGGCGCTGCCGCGCCCTCGTGCGGCGGCCGGCCCGCTCGCGCGCCGACTCCGTCCGCACGCCGGTCTGCACAGCCGCCGGAGGCCTGCATGTTCTCCAAGGAAAGCACCGGCCCCCGCCGGTTTCAACGTCCTTGCAAGCCGCGCGGCGCGAGGTAGTATCGGCACCGGACCGGAGGAGAAAGGCGCCCGTGCCCACCAACAGATTGCCCGTGGAGGACATTCTTTCCACCGAAGAGCGCGCGACCATTGACGCTTTCGGGAAGGAGAACCGCGGCGCGGAAAGCCTCCCGCGCCTGGCCGGGTTCCTGGCCGAACATTTCGACGTGAAAGTGGAGCTGCACCCCGACGTCGTGGTCGGCTTCGCGACGGACAGCTCCAACCTCCCGGGCCGGGCCGAGGGGCTTTTCAGGCCCGGGTCTGAGCGGGAGTGCGCGGTCGCCCTCCGGGCCTGCCGGGCGATGGGGATTCCGGTCACCCTCTCCGGGGGGCGCTCCAACCTGACCGGCAGCGCCACGCCGGAGGGCGGCGCGGTGATCTCGACGGTAAATATGTTGATGCCCGGGGTCAGCGTGGACTCCGCGGCCAAGAGCGCCGTCTCGCCGGCGGGCATCATCCTGGAGGACATGCGCGAGAGGGTCCGGGAGCTGAGCGCGGGCCGCCTGGCCTTCCCGGTGGATCCCACCAGCCGCGCGGAGGCCAGCGTGGGCGGGGCCCTGGCCTGCAACTGCTCGGGCTTCACCCCGGGGCCGGCTGGCGCGGTCCGCGAGTGGGTGAAGTCCCTGCGTTTCCTGCTGCCCGACGGCCGGCTGATCGCCGCCCGGCGCGGCCAGTGCGTGTCGGAGGACGGGAAGTTCCTGCTCGCAGACCGCGAGTGGCCGGTGCCGCGCTACGCGCGCCCGGCGGTCAAGAACGCCGGCGGGCCCTTCTCCGCCCCCGACGGCGCGATGGACTTCATCGACCTGGTAATCGGCAGCGAGGGCCTCTTCGGGCTGGTGACCGCCTGCGAGTTGGGGCTCGCCGAACGTCCCAAAGAGTATCTCGACATCTTCTTCTCGCTGCCCGGCGAGGCCGAAGCGGTCAGGTTCCTGAACGCGGTGCTGGCGCGCTTCGAGGGGGACCTCGGTTCTCTGGGCGCCTTTGAGTATTTCGGCGTCAACTGCCGGAAGTACATGAAACACGAGGGGCGCTTCTTCCGCGGCGGGGACGGCGTGGGCGTCTACGTGCAGGAACCGCTTTTTGACGAGGAGATGGAGGACGCCGCCGAGGCTTGGCTCGCGACGCTCGCCGAAGCCGAGCTGGACGTCGACGAGGAGGCCATCGCGCTGCTGGACAGCGACCGGCTCCGCGCGCTCTTCTTAGAGGCCCGCCACTCCATGCCCGCTAACGCCCTGGAGGTCGTCCAGCACCGCGGCACCTACACGATCATGACCGACACGGTGGTGCCCCCGGAGCGCTTCGCCGAGTTCCTGGAGTTCGCCCACGGGCTGCTCGCCGAGAAGAAGCTCGACTACCTGTCTTTCGGGCATCTGGGCGACTGCCACCTGCACTTCACGGTCCTGCCCGAGAAAGAGCAGCTCGACGCCGGCGTCGCCGCCTACGACGCGCTGGTTGCCAAGTCGGCCGAGCTCGGCGGGGTATACTCCGGGGAGCACGGCACCGGCAAGCGCAAGCGCAAGGACTTCCTCGGCTGCTACGGGCCGGAGGCCCTCGAGCAGGTGCGCCGCTCGAAGATCGCGGTGGACCCCGAGCTGCTGCTCAACCGCGGCAACGTGTTCGAGGCCTGACTGTGAGCGTCAAGTGCGATCTGGAGTTCGGGAGCGAGGCGCTGCGCCTCGCGCTTCCCGAGGGGACCGAGCTGCTCTCCCTGCCCCCCGACCCGCCGCTTCCCGACCCGGCCGCCGCCGTGCGCGAGAGCCTGGTCCGGCCGGTCGGCTCGCCGCCCCTGGCCCAGCTGGTCCGCGAGAAGCGTGCCCTTAACCCTGAACTCAAGGCGGCCGTAGTCGTCAGCGACAACACCCGCCCGGTGCCCTACAGGGGCGAAGAGGGAATCCTCGAACCGATACTCGGCGTGCTCCGCGCCGAGGGCGTGGGCGACATTGAAATTCTGGTGGCCACCGGCACCCACCGGCCGCTCGCGGACGCCGAGCTGCGCGGGCTGCTGCCGGCGGCGGCCTTTACGGAAGGGATAACCGTCACCAACCACGACTGCACCGACGCCGGCTCTTTGCGAAAAGTGGGCCGCACCGCGCGGGGCACCGAGGCCTGGATCAACCGCCGCTACCTGGAGGCCGACCTCAAGATACTCACGGGGCTGGTCGAGCCGCACTTCATGGCCGGGGCCTCCGGCGGGGCCAAGTCGGTCTGCCCCGGGCTGGTCGGCGAGCGGGTTACATACGTTTTTCACGGCACCGAGCTGCTGGCCGACGAGCGCGCAGCTAGCTTGGTCATCAAGGGCAACCCCTGCCAGGAGGAAGCCCGCGCGGTGGCGGCCATGGCCGGGGTCGACTTCATCGTCAACGTCACCCTCAACGCCGGGAAGCGGGTTACCGGGGTTTACTCCGGGGAGGTCCGCGCGGCGCACGACGCGGCGGCGGCCAGGCTGCTGGAAACGGCCGCGGTCCCCATCGAGCGGGAGTACGATATGGCCGTGACCCACGCGGGCTTCACGGGCATCAACCACTACCAGGCGGCCAAGGCCGCGGTGGAGGCCGCCCGGGCGGTACGCGCCGGGGGCGCGATGATTTTGGCCGCGGACCACACCGACGTCGACCCGGTGGGCGGGCCCAACTACCGGCGCGTGCTGGCCATGCTCACCGAACTCGGCGTCGAGGCCTTTCTGGAGAGGATACTCTCGCCCGACTGGGAGTTCGTCCCCGAGCAGTGGGAGCCGCAGATGTGGGCGCGGGCGCTGGGCAAGCTGGCCTCGATGAAGGCGCTGACCTACTGCTCGCCGCAGCTCACCGGCGAGAATTTCAGAGAGGCGGCCATTCCCGGAACCGACGGAGGCCAGGGGATTACGGGTCTGGCCGGGCGGGAGCTGGCCGAGGCCATGGTCCAGGGGGCGATTGACGGTTACGTGAAAGCCGATCCTGACGCGAAGATAGCGGTGCTCCTCGACGGGCCCTACGGGGTGCCGGTGCCGCGGGAAGTGAAGGAGCGAATGTGAAATACAGTTTCCATGAACCTTTTGCCGGTCTGTCTCGCTAGAGATATAGGGACTGGAAGGTAACATCATGGAGAAGTCACTGGCAGCCACTACAGGATTCTACCTGTTGTCTGCTGTTCTCACCCTTCTCGCCGGCACGAGTTCAGGATGCCATCGGCAACGGAATCAGCAGGCTGTTGCCCGCGTCCGACGAGCTGTTAATGAGCACATTGAGGAAACGTCCAGGGCCAAGGCGCGCTGTGGCCTGGGCAAGATAGCCGGGGAACAGACGGTCATTAGATCCCTCGGTGGCCACAGGAGAGCTGCCCATTCTCTAGCGCTGTACTTGGACGAGCCGACGTTGACGCAACCCCAGAAACAGACCGCGCTGGCACTGTTGGGATCCTGCGGCAAACCTGCGCTGCCAGCGCTTGTGAAGCATGTGGGCAGCGCCGACAGAACACTGCGGCACGGCGCCATCCAGATGCTAAGCCGTTTCAAGACTGAGGCAGCCACGGCGGCTCCCGTCCTGATTGAGGCCTTGGCGAATGAGGACGATCAGACTCGCGCGTTGGCCGCCAAGACGCTGTGGAGCCTCGGTCCGACAGCGCCGTCGGCGGTGCCGGCGCTGATCAAGGCCGTGGAAGACCCACTCCTAACCGTTCGCCTCAACGCCGTCTGCACATTGGGATACCTTGGCCCTGGTGCGAAGGATGCCGTGCCCGCACTGACCAAAGCGCTCAAGGACGAGGGCGTCCGCGCTGCTGCCGCCGAGACGCTGGGCAAGATCGGCCCAGCGGCGAGAGATGCTGTCCCCGCGCTTGAGCAGGCGCTCAAGGGTGAGGGCGAATACACCCGCTACTACGCGGCCAAGGCGCTCTGCCAAATCACAGGAGACGCCAAGAAGAGCCTCCCCGTGCTCATCCGCGCGCTCTCCAGTAAGTATCACCTCCTCCGGTGGTACGCCGCCAAGGCGCTGGGCGAGATCGGCCCGGCCGCCATGGAAGCTGTCCCAGCCTTGGAGAAGGCGTCCAAGGACGAGATCAGAGGCGTCCGCATGGCCGCCGCCGAAGCCCTGAAGAAGATTCGAGGGGACGGTAGTCCGAAGTCTGGAAACGAGAATCCGAAAGAGACGCCCGAGTAGCTACTCTTCCTCGTCGACGGACTTCTTGCGGCGTATCGAGCTCCGCCGCCGGCGGGTCGAGGCCCGCCGCGAGGCCGAGCTGTCGCCTTTGGCGTTCTGCATCTTCTTGTAGTGGTACATCAGCGCCACGTAGCCGAAGTGCGCGACGACGCCGACCACCGCGGCGCCGACAATGGTCCCGATCACCGTCCATATCGAGACGGACCTCATGTGGTAGCCGCCGAAGAGCAGCAGGTAGGCGACGATCAGGGCGGTGACCACCACCAGCAGCCCCAGGTAGATGCCGGCCACGCCCTTGGCGCCCAGCTTGAAGCGGACGAAGATGACGAACTTCTCCAGGGCGGTCTTGGTGGCCAGGTAGTCGGCCTTCTCCTCGTCGCTCATCTCGCCGAAGGCCTTCTTGGCCCGCTGCCGCTGGGAGGCGCGGGCCTCGCCCATGAGGTGCTCGAGGGTCACGTTGGTCAGGTGGCCGCAGTCCGGGCAGGCCATGGCCTCGCCCATGCTGAGCCCGGCCGGGTCGAGCTTGCCCTTCTTGCAGCGCGCGCAGATGAAGGCCTTGGCCACCGGCGGGAGGCTGGCCGTGTCGCTGCCGACGTCCGCGGCCTCCTCCCCGTCCACCGGCTCCTCGGGCACCACCGGGGTCTTGGGGTTCTCCTCCTCGACGTAATCTTCTTCCTCGGTCATCCTCAGCCTTCCGTCATGGGGGTGCGGCCGGCCAGCCCTGAAACTCTTTCGAAGGCCGCCGCCGCCGAGAGCACCCCGGCGTCGTCGAAGTTGTTGCCGATTACTTGTAGACCAATCGGCAGGCCGTCCGCGAAGGCGCAGGGCAGCGAGACCGCCGGCAGGCCGGCCAGGTTCACGTTTATGGTGAAGGCGTCGGAGAGGTACATGGCCAGCGGGTCGTCGACGCGCGAGCCCAGCTTGAAGGCCACCGTGGGGCTGGTGGGGGTCAGGATGTAGTCGACCTTCCCGAAGGCCGCGTCAAAGTCGCGCTTGACCAGGGCCCTGACCTTGAGGGCCCGCAGGTAGTAGGCGTCGTAGTAGCCGGCACTCAGCGCGTAAGTGCCCAGCATGATGCGGCGCTTGACCTCGGCCCCGAAGCCCTCCCGGCGGGTCGCCGAGTACATCCCGATCAGCTCGCCGGCCCCGGCGCTGCGGTGCCCGTAGTGGACCCCGTCGTAGCGGGCCAGGTTGCTGGAGCACTCCGCGGTGGCCACGATGTAGTAAATGGGCACGGCGTACCTGGTGTGCGGCAGGCTGACCTCCACCAGCTCCCCGCCGAGATCCCTGAACTTCCCCACGGCCGCGCGGACCGCCTCGTCCACCAGATTCTCCATGCCCGCGACGAAGTACTCGGCGGGCACCCCGAACCTCCTGCCGGCCACGTCCGCGGCGCGGACCCGGGAGAGCACCTCGCCCGGTTCCCACTTCGCCGAGGTCGAGTCGCGCGCGTCGTGCCCGGCGATGGTCTCGAAGAGGAGCGCGGCGTCCTCGGCGGAGCGCGCCAGGGGGCCGATCTGGTCCAGGCTGCTGGCGAAGGCCACCAGCCCCCAGCGCGAGACCGCCCCGTAGGTGGGCTTGAAGCCGACCACCCCGCAGAAAGAGGCCGGCTGGCGAATGGAGCCGCCGGTGTCCGAGCCCAGCGAGAGCGGCACCATCCCCGCGGCCACCGCCGCGGCCGAGCCGCCCGAGGAGCCCCCGGGACCGCGCCCGGTGTCCCAGGGGTTGCGGGTGGTCTTGTAGGCGCTGTTCTCAGTGGAGGAGCCCATGGCGAACTCGTCCATGTTGCTCTGGGCCACGACCACCGCGTCGGCGGCCAGCAGCTTCTCGACCACGTGCGCGGTGTAGGGCGCCTGAAAGTTCTCGAGAATCTTCGAGGAGCAGCTGGTGACGTGGCCCGCCCAGCAGAGGTTGTCCTTGATCACTACAGGTACCCCGCCCAGGGGGCCGAGTTTCTCGCCGCGGGCCAGGCGCGCGTCGAGCCCGTCGGCGCGGGCCAGGGCCTCCTCCCGGCAGTCGCGCATCAGCGCGTCGAGCTTCGGCTCTACGGCGTCGATGCGCGCCAGGGAACCTTCGACCGCCTGCTTGCATGAAAGTTCCTTCGCGGCGATCTTCCCGGCGAGCTCGACGGCGCCCAGCTTCCAGCTGTCCACGCTTCTACTTGCCTTTCCGGGCGCCGCGACGCCCGCCGTTCTTCCTCTTGGGGATCTCCACGGCCATGGGGATTTCCCCGCAGTCCGGGAACTCCGGGCACCTGACGCACTCGGCCCAGATGCGGTGAGGCAAGTCCGCGCGATCGATGAGCCCAAAACCCAGCTTCTTGAAGAACTCCGGCACGTAGGTGAGCACGAAGACCCGTTGGGTGCCGAGCCGGGCGGCCTCGCGCAGGCAGGCGCGGACCAGGCGCTTGCCCACCCCGCCGCGCTGGACGCTCTCGCAGACGGCCAGGCTCTTGACCTCGGCGAGGCGCTCCCAGGAGATGTGCAGCGCGGCGGTGCCGTGGACCTTGCGGCTCTCGGCGGCCACGAAGAAGTCGCGGAGGTTCTCGTAAAGCTCCAGGCGCGAACGGGCCAGCATGCGCCCGCGCTTGGCGTGCCTGTTAATCAGCGCGTGCATGGCCTCGACGTCGCCCATGCGCGCCTTGCGGATCTTCAAGCGGTCCCCTCCCCGGGTGCGAAGAGAGGGATTCTAAGTTTCGACGCGGCGGGTGTCAAGAACGGGGACGAGCGGGGACGAGGGCCATGCTCTGCCGGCGCGCGCCGCGTTGACAGCTTCGCGCGGCCGGCATATAAAGGGCGCCGCGGCGCGAGCCCGGGAGGCCCGCCGCAGGGACGCGAAACCCTGGAAAGGACCGGAAATGCCTGACTTGAAGAAATGCAAGGTGCTGGTCACCCCCCGCTCCTACGGCAAGAACGATCCGCGCCTGAAAACCGAGCTGGAGGCCGCCGTAGGCGAGGTGGTCTACAACCCGGAAGGCCGCTCGCTGTCGGCCGAGGAGGTCAAGAAGCTCATTCCCGGATGCGGCGGCTATATCGCCGGGCTCGACGATATCAGCGCCGAGGTCTTCGAGGTCGCCGACGCACTTGAAGTCATCAGCCGCTACGGGGTGGGCGTCGACAAGGTCGACCTGGAGGCCGCCAGGGCCAAGGGCGTTACGGTCACCAACACCCCGGGGGCGAATTCAGTGTCAGTGGCCGAGCTGGCCATCGGCATGATGCTCTCGCTGGCGCGGAACATCCCCCTGGCCAACGCGGCGGTCAAGAAGGGCGAGTGGCCCAAGCTGAGCGGGACGTCCATTGAAGGCAAGACCGTGGGCCTCCTGGGCCTGGGCGCCATCGGCAGGCACGTGGCCGGGCGCCTGGCCGCCTTCGACTGCCGGGTTATCGCCCACGATCCCTACGCCGACGAGGAGTTCGCGAAGGCCAACAACGTTGAACTTCTCTCCCGCGACGAGGTGGTGGCTCAGGCTGACTTCCTCAGCCTGCACTGCCCGGTGCTGGACGACACCCGCGGGATGGTGGACGAGGGTTTTCTCGCCAAGATGAAAAAGGGCGCGTTCCTGGTCAACACCGCCCGCGGGGAGCTGGTGGACGAGGCCGCGCTCCTGGACGCGCTCCAGAGCGGGCAGCTCCGCGGGGCGGCGCTGGACGCGCTCTGCTCCGAGCCCCCGGCGGCGGACGACCCGCTGCTCAAGCTGGGCAACGTGATCGTGACCCCCCACACCGGCGCGCACGCCGACAGCGCCACCAACGCGATGGGCCGGGGCGCGCTGGACGACTGCCTGGCGGTGCTCAGGGGCGAGAAACCCAAGAACCCGGTGACGTAGGGGGAGGGACCATGTCCAAGGGCCGCGTGTGGCCGCCGGAGTGGCGGGAGTTCCGGGACCCGGCCAGCGGAACGCGCGTCCGGCAGATCACCGATTACCGCGGGCACAGCCATCACCTCTACTTCACCAACCCCGGCTGGTACGACAGCGGGCGCCGGCTGCTCCTGGGCTCGGACCGCGAGAACCGCACGGACCTGCACAGCCTGGACCTCGAAACCGGCGAGATCACCCAGCTCACCGACCTGGAGCCGCTGCCGCTCCAGCGCGAGGTGCAGTTCCTGACCACCAGCGTCAACCCTGTGCGCGAGGAAGCTTACTTCCTCTACGGGCTCGAGCTCCGGGCCATTGACCTCGGCACGTTCGAGGAGCGCACCCTCTGGAATATCCCCGAGGGCTTCCGCCGCTCGATGATCAACTCGACGGCGGACGGAAAATACGTCTGCGCGGGGGTATTCGAGGACCTCTCCGGCCGGCTGCGCCTGGATTACCTTCACGGCTACGTGGGCTTCGCCCAGACCTGGGAGGCGCACCCCCAAAGCCGCATCGTCAAGGTGGCCACTGACGGCTCCGGCGCCGAGGTCGTGTGGGAAGAGAGGTGCTGGATCGGCCACGTCAACACCTCGCCGACCCAGCCGCGGATCATCACCTTCTGCCACGAGGGTCCCTGGCTGAAGGTCGACAATCGCATCTGGGGCCTGGACATCGAGGAGGGCCGGCCCTGGAAGATACGCCCGCGGGAGGGCGGCGAGCGCGTGGGCCACGAGTACTGGTTCGCCGACGGCATTCACCTCGGCTACCACGGCGGCGTCCCCGGCGGGAAGGCTTTCTTCGGGCGGGTGAAGTACGACGACTCCGAGCGCGCCGAGTACGAGTTCTCCGAGGAGACCGGGCACATCCACTCCAATGACATGTCTCTCGTCGTGGGCGACGGCGGCGGCGCCATCCGCATCTGGAGGTGGAACGGCGCCGGCTACGACGGGCCGCGCCTGCTCGCCGAGCACCGGAGCAGCATGCACTTCCAGCAGGTGCACGCCCACCCGCGCTTCACGCCGGACGGCCGGGAGGTGCTCTTCACCAGCGACCGCAGCGGCTACGGCAACCTGTACCTGGCCGAGGTCCAGGAGTTTGAGTCACTTCCCAAACTGGACGAGGGGTAAACGCCCCCCGCCTTGACAATCGCGCCGCGCGGCCCTAAGATATTCCCGCAGCGGAGGTTCTAACCCGAGGAGAGACGGCCATCAGCGACGAGAAGCCCCCGGAACTGATCAAGATCGAGAACCAGCGGCTGCGCGAGCGCATCGCCAAGCTGGAGGAGGAGCTGGCTGCGGCCCAGAAGGGCGGCGGCGGCGGTCCCGACCGCCGGCTGACCCAGTTGCTCCAGAAAAAGAACACCGAGCTCGAGGAGAGCCACGAGCAGCTGGAGGCCAAGGCCGCCGAGGCCCAGAAAGCCGCCGAGACGCTCGCCGTCAAGAACGACGAGCTCATCAACAGCATGGCCGTGCTCCGGCTCTACCAGCTGATGTTCGAGAACGAGCCCCACGGCCTGGTGGGCGTGGACCCCGACGGCCTGATCGTCCAGTTCAACAGCTCGGCGATCCGCTTCTTCGGCTACGACCTCCACAAGCTGCGCATGCAGAGTCTGGCCGGCCTGTCGCTCCCCGGCACCAGCCTGGACCTGGAGGCGCTCTTCGCCCAGGCCATGAAGGAGGGCCAGTCCGGCCACGTCGAGTGCCAGCAGGAGGGCCGCAGGCTGCAGGTCAGCTGCTACCGGCTGGAAGACATCCGCGGCCAGCGCGGCGCGGTCTTCCGGGTCTCCGAGCTGCAAGACAAGTAGCCGCGCGCGCCCCCGCGCGCGCCCGGGAGCCGGCGCATGGCTCGCTACCAGTACCTCGACCCCAAGGCCCTGGCCAGGATCGGCAAGGTGAACCTGGTGGCCCGCGGGGTGGTCGAGGGCTTCATCACCGGGCTGCACAAGAGCCCCTACCACGGCCACAGCGTGGAGTTCGCCGAGCACCGCGAGTACTCCGCGGGCGACCCCCTCAAGCACGTCGACTGGCGGGCCTACGCGCGCACCGACCGGCTGTACGTCAAGCTCTTCGAAGACGAGACCAACGTCAAGTGCTACCTGCTGCTGGACCGCTCGGCCTCGATGTCCTACCGCTCGGGGAGCTTGAGCAAGCTGGAGTACGGGTGCTACCTGGCCGCCTGCCTGGCCTACCTGATGATCCGCCAGCAGGACTCGGTGGGGCTGGTCACCTTCTCGGGGGGCACGGGGCGCTTCATCGCCCCGCGGAGCACGCCGTCGCACCTGCGGGTGCTCCTCGAAGAGCTGGAGAAGCTGCGCGGCGGCGGCGAGTCGCACATGGCCAAGACATTCCACGACCTGGCCGAGAGCATGCGCCGGCGCAGCCTGATCGTGATCATCAGCGACCTGCTCGACGACGAGCGCGAGGTGCTCCGCGCCCTGCACCACTTCCGCCACCGCAAGCACGAGATCATCCTCTTCCACGTGCTGGACAGGTCCGAGATCGAGTTCCCCTTCAAGGGCCTGGCCGACTTCGTGGACATGGAAACCGGCGAGCGCCTGCAGATCGACCCGCGCTACGTGCGCAAGGAGTACCTCCGCGAGCTGGAGGAGTTCCGCACGGTCTTCCGCAAGGAGACCGCCGAGGGGCTGATCGAGTACGTCCCGGCCGACACCTCGGTGAGCTTCGAACGGATGCTCTCCGCGTACCTGGCCAAGCGCCGGGCCCTGGCCGTGGCCGGCCGCCGGGGGGGCTGAGGTGGGCTTCCTCTCCTCGCTCTTCGTCAACCCCGCCTTCCTGTTCGCCGCCGCCGGCGCGGCGGTGCCGGTCGCCCTGCACCTCATCTACCGCCGGCGCTCCAAGGAGGTCCCCTTCAGCAGCCTGAAGTTCCTGCACCGCAGCGTGAAGCGCACCGCGCACCGCAAGCGCCTGGAGGAGCTGCTGCTCCTGGCCCTGCGCGTGGGCCTGATCGCGCTCCTGGCCCTGGCCCTGGCCCGGCCCTTCCTGGGCGCCGTCGGCCGCCCGGGCTCCAGCGCCTACACCAGCATGGTCCTGGTGCTGGACGACTCCGGGAGCATGACCTGCGAGCACAACAAGAAGCGGCGCTTCGCGGGCGCCCGGGCCGCGGCCGCCAGGCTGCTCGCCGGATTGAAGCCGGGCGACTCCGTGCTGCTGCGCCTGGCCAGCGGCCGCAGGCTCGCGCAGTACCAGAAGCTCACCGCCGACCGGGCCTGCATCAGCGACGAGCTGGGCAAGTCGAAGTGCACCCTGGCCCGCGGGGACCTGGCCGCCCAGATCGCCGAGGGCCTCGAGGAGCTCGCCGCCCAGACCGACCCCAACCGCGAGATATACGTGCTCTCGGACATGCAGAGGAGCGCCCTGCGCGGCCTGGCCGCGCGCCTGGCGAAGATCGACGAGGAGCGCATCTCGGTGGTCTTCGTGGACGCCGCCGACCCCGACTACCGCAACGCGGCGGTCACCGACCTGGCGGTCGAGTCGCGCACCCGCGCGGCGGGCGAGCCGGTCACCGTCCAGGCCCAGGTGCGCAACACCTCGGCGACGAAGGGCATGGAG
>CAZONU010000140.1:0-11767 GCA_964581145.1 uncultured Planctomycetia bacterium | reverse complement strand
GAGACCCCGGCCGCCGAGAGCAGACGCAAGGCCGGGGAGGCCGGGCGGTTCGCGGAAAGGGCCGCGCAGCTCGCGGCTCGCGCCCTCGACGCCCTGGGAAAGAAGACCGACACGGAGAAGAAGCTCGACGCAGCCGCGATGCGCGCGTGGCAGGCCGAGCGCGACCTCGCCGCCCGGGCGGCGGCCGCCGCCAGGGCGGCCGGGGCCCGGGCGCAGCGGGCCGAGGGCCGCGCCCAGGCCAAGTCAAAGCAGGCCGCCGCCGCGGAGTACCAGGCCAAGCTGGCGGCGCAGGCCGCCGGGCGGGCGAGGAAAGGCAAGGACAGGCAGGAGGCGGAGGCCAAGGCGGCGCAGGCGCGGCGCGAGGCGCTGGCCGGGGAGGTCGCGGCCGGGAAGGCCCGAGCCGAAGCCGAAAGCGCGCGCGCGGCCGCCGATGCCGCCAGGGCCTCGGCGGCCCGGGCCGCCGGGGAGGTCGCCGAGAAGGGCAAGCGGCTCGCCGCCCAGGTCGCCGGCGGGGCGCGGGCCGGCCGCACGCCGCCGGCGCCGGCGATGTCCAACCAGCGCCTGGCCGACGCGGCGCGCGGCGAGGCCAAGGCGCTGGAGAGAGAGCTCTCGACGCCGCTGGCCAGGGCCTTCAAGTCCCGGGAGTACGGGCCCGCCGAGAAGAAGCAGGCCGCGGAGGTCGGCAGGCTGGGCGAGAAGCTGGCCAAGCTGGTGGCCGAGCAGAAGGAGACCGCGGACCAGCTGGCCCGCAACCAGGAAGCCCGGGAGAAGCTGGAGAAGCAGCTGGCCGCGGAGGTCGACGGCGCGGTCAAGCAGGCCGAACGGACCGGCCAGGTGCTGGCCGGCGGCCAGGCCGAGGCGGCGGCGGGGCCGGACGCCGGCGCCGGGAAGGAGGCCGCCGGGCTTCACGCCCAGGCCCAGGCGGCCCAGCGCGCGGCCGACGCGGCCCAAAATGCCGCGGATCGCTCGTGGGTTCGCGCGCGCCGTCTGCAGGCCAGGCGGGCCGCCGCCACGGGCGGCACCCAGCAGCAGGCCGCGCTGGCCCAGCAGGCCCAGGGGGCCGCCAAGCAGGCGCGGGCGGCGCAGCAGAAGGCCGTCGAGGGCCAGCGCGCGGCGCTGCAGAAGCAGGAGGAGGCGCTCGGGGCCCAGGAGCGGCAAATGGCCGTGCTGGCCGCGGGAAGCCCCCAGGCGCAGGTCGCGGCGGCCCAGGCCATGGCGGGCCTGCGCAGTGCCGAGGCGAATTCCTCGGCGGCGCTGGAGAACCTCCAGGAGGGGCCGGCGGGGACGGAAGCGGGAACCGCCGCCCAGGCCGAGCGCAACCGGCAGCAGGCCCGCGCCGCCCGGGAGCGGCTGGCGCGCGCCCAGCAGGCCGCGGGCCGGGCCCTGCAGGAGCAGCTGGGGTCTCTGGCGGGCAGGGCCCGGGCGGCCCAGGGCGCGGCCGCGGCCCAGGCGCAGATGTCCGCGCAGGCGCAGCCGGGCCAGGCGGAGGGCCAACCGGGGCAACCGTCCCCGTCCCAGGCGGCGCAGTCCGCCAGGGGGGCCGCGGCCCAGGCGGTTCAGAAGGCGCTGGGCGCGGTCAACGCCTCGCCGGAGAGCAGCGCGGGCTACCAGCGCGCGGCGGACCGGCTCGGACAGGCCGCGGCGCGCCTCCAGGCGGCGGCCAGCCCGCTGGCGTCTCCGTCTGCGCAGCCCGGGCAGGTGGCCTCGGCGGCGAGTTCGAACACTGGCCAGGGCTCGGCCCGCGGCCGGGACCCCGGCGACCTGTCCGGCTTTGACCGGAGCGATCGCGGCGAGGACGACGCCGGCTGGGCGCGGCTCACCGAGCGCATGCGCAAGCGCATCCGCAGCGGCGGCGTCGAGGACTTCGGCGAGGAGTACCAGGACGCAATCCGGGCCTACTTCCGGAAGCTGGGGGAGCTGGAGAAGTAGGCGGGAGGGGGAGGGGACCATGTCGCGCTGCTCGACAGTCCTGCTGGCCGCGGCCCTGCTGGGCGGCCTGCTTTCCGCCCGCGCCGCGACCGCCGGGGAGATGACCGACCAGGAGATTCTCGAGATCCTGACCAGGGAGCAGCCGCGAGACCGGGCCATCCGCAGGGCGCTGGAGTGGCTGCGCACCCAGCAGGAGGCCGACGGCTCGATGAAGGGCAGGTACAAGACGGCCATGACCAGCCTGGCCGTCATGTCGCACCTGGCCGCGGGGGTCACCTTCGACGATCCCAAGCACGGCCCCTGGCTGCGCAGGAGCCTCAAGTTCGTGCTCAAGCAGCAGGACGGCAGCGGGTACTTCGGCCGCAAGGGAGGCAGCCAGATGTACGGTCACGGGATCGCCACCCTGACGCTGGCCGAGACGCTGGGCATGGTCCGCGACGAGGAGCTGGAGGAGGAGACCCGCAAGGCGCTGGAGCGCGCCGTGGCGGTCACGGTGAACGCGGCCAAGGTGAAGAAGGGAGCCCGCCACGCCGGCGGCTGGCGCTACCAGCCCACCTCGCGCGACTCCGACCTGAGCCTGTCGGGCTGGCAGCTGATGAGCCTGCACGCCGCGCAGCAGGTGGGCATAACCGTTCCGGAGAAGGTCATCAAGAACGCCGTGAAGTACGCCAAGCGCAACACCGGCAAGGACGGGCGCGTGAGCTACCAGGGCAGCGGCGAGAGCAAGGCGCTGCGCGGGCTGGCCATGCTGTGCTGCGCGGTGGGCGCCGAGGAGAAGGACGCGGTGGTCACGCGCATCGGCGAGCGCATCCAGCGCGACCCGATCAGCTGGAAGGGCTCCTGGGTCTTCTACCGCGCCTATTACGACGCGGTGGGCATGAGCCGGGCCCGTCCGGAAATGTGGAAGAAATACTCGAAGGTCCTCGAGAAGGTCCTGGTCGACAATCAGAAGAAGGACGGGTCCTGGGCGACGCCCCCCGGCAACAACGAGGGCCGCTTCGGGGGAACCTACAAGACGAGCATGGCCGTGCTGGCCCTGACGGTGGACCGCCACGTGCTGCCGGCCTACCAGCGCTGAGCGTGTCCGCCGCAGCTCCAACGGAGCGAAGGCGGGCGTTCTATTAGAACCGGAGCCGCAGGCCGACCTCCCCGCCGCCGGCGGTGGACTCGCTGTCCGCCCACTCGTAGATGCCCTCGGTGCCGCCCTGGATCTTGAGCACCTCCCAGTAGCCGCCCAGGTACACGCTGAGCCGCTCGGAGAACCGGAAGTCCATGCCCACCCGCAGGCGCAGCAGCCCGCCGCCGTCGCCTTCGATGGTCCCGGCGCCCGGGACCTC
Source organism: uncultured Planctomycetia bacterium (assembly GCA_964581145.1). Taxonomy (GTDB): domain Bacteria; phylum Planctomycetota; class SZUA-567; order JAKLDR01; family JAKLDR01; genus CAZONU01. The sequence continues at coordinate 8,501 of CAZONU010000140.1, read as the reverse complement.
AGCCTCCGGCTCCAGCAGCCACCCGTAGCTGGCGCTGGCCTCGAAGTTCACCGGGAAGCCCAGGGCCTCCCGGCCCAGGGGCATCACCGCCCGGAGCTCGACCTCCAGGAAGAACAGGTCGGAGTCCACCTTCGCCCGGCTGCCGTCGTCGAACTTGCGATCCAGCTCCACGAAGCGCCCGGCCAGCCCGCCGAGCACCGAGAAGTGCCCCAGGTCCTCGACCTCCAGGCTCCAGCCGGCCAGCGCGCGGAACTCCCAGTAGGTGATCTCCAGCTCGTTGTCGGAGACCTCGACCCCGCCGGTCTTCCAGTTCTCGTCCTCGTTGTTGGTGAACAGGCCCGAGGCCTGCGCGGAGGCCTCGAAGCCGATCCTGGTGCGCAGGTCGAGAACCACCCGCGGCCGGGCCATCAGCGACTCCCAGTCGCTTTTCAGGTCGACCAGGTTGCTGTCCTCCAGGTGCTTGGCCTGGCCCACGTCCACCGAGGCCTTGACCAGCAGCTGGGCCCCCCCGCCGGGCGCGAGCCACGCCGGCGAGGGGCCGGGCTCCCGGCACCCGGCGGCGCAGAGGGTCAGGGTCGCGGCCATCAGGCCCGCGGCGCAGAGCTTCGTTCGCATGCGTCAGTCCCCCACGTCAAAAGAGCCCGGACTCGACCCACTCCAGGCTCAGATTGCAGGCCGCGTGGAGCAGCACCGCTCCGGCCAGCGACCTCCTCCGCGCCCAGAGCCAGCCGAAGACCAGCCCGGGGAAGAAAACCAGCAGTGCCCCCGGCCCGGCCCCGGCGGCCAGGTGGGCCAGGGCGAACAGCGCCGCGGCCGCCGGCAGCCCCCAGCCGACCTCCGCTCCCAGCAGGCGGACCCGGCCCGGCCGGAGAGCCCCCAGCCCGCGCTGCAGGAACCCGCGAAAGAAAAGCTCCTCGGGCACCGCGACCAGCGCGATCTGGAAGACGGCCGCCCGGGCCAGCCTTCCCGCGGTGACGGTCTCTGAGTTAAACCGCTCAAGCAGCCAGACGCCAGCGAAAAAAAGGGGCAGGAGCACCGCCGCGGCGGCCAGGCCCTCAAGCAGGCTCAGGGCCGTCTTGCGGGGCTCCAGGCGCAGCAGCCCGGGCCGGTCCCGGGTCAGCAGCAGGGGCAGGAGCAGCATGACCGAGGCCGTCGCGGGCGCCGCCCACTCTTCGAACCACAGGCGCCCGGCCAGGGCGGCGGCGACGACCGCCAGGTAGGCGCCCAGCAGCCTGGGCAGGCCGGGCTCCCGGCGGGGACCGTCCTCGGCGGTCTCCTCCGGGGCGGTCACCCCCTGCGGCGCCTCCGGAGCCGGGAGAAGAGCCAGCCGCCGGCCAGCGCCAGGTAGGGCAGCGCCCAGCCCAGCGGGTCGCTTCCGGCGGCCAGGGCGCAGCTGCCGCCCCCGCCGCCCCCGCCGCCGCCGGACTGCGGGCTGTTCACGGTCAGGGTCACTGCGATGGTCTGCGGGGTGTTGGTCGCGCCCGGCGCGGTTACGGTTACGGTGGCGTTGTAGGTGCCGGCTGCCAGCCCCGAGGTGCTGTAAGTCACCTCCACCGTGTCGCTTTCCCCGGTGGAACTGCCCGAGCTCGGCGAGCAGGAGAGCCAGCCGGCGTTGTCGCTCACCGACCAGTCGATCGTCCCTCCGCCGGAATTGCGCACCGTGAAGCTCTGGCCCGCGGCGTTCGCACCCTGCGTGCAGGAGGGCGCAAGCGAGCCGGTGCTGCAGCCGATGCTCGGCAGCGCATTGACCGTCAGGGCAACGCTGACGGTTTGCGGGCCGTTGGCCGCGCCTGCGGCAGCTATGGTGATGGTGGCGTTGTGGGTCCCGGCCGCCAGGCCGTCCGTGTCGCAGGTGACGATGATCTCGTCGTGCTCGCCGGCCGAGCCGCCCGCAGCCGGGGCGCAGGACAGCCAGGCAGCGTCGTCGCTTATCGTGTAGTTGAGCGTCCCGCCTCCCGCGTTCCAGACCTCGAAAGTCTGCGCGGCGGCATCCTGGCCCTGGGTGCATGACGGGCTGAGCGCCGCGGGGCCGCGGCCGATGGCCGGGACGGAGGTGGTCACGGTCACGTTCCACGTGTGGCTGTCCGTGCCGCCGTTGCCGTCCGAAACCGTGACCTTGATGGCGTGCGGGCCCACATCCACTTCGGTGGGGCTGTAGGTCATGTCGAAGGTGGTGTCGCCGGTCGGCACCCCGTCGATCTCCCAGGCGTAGGACAGGAGATCGCCGTCGTCGTCGTGGGCCGACACGTCGAACGCCTGAAAGGTGCCCGCCTGCATGGAGAAGGGCGTCGCCGGGTTGAAGGTGCTGATCACCGGCAGGTCGTTCTCGGAGTTCACGGTGAGCACGAAGCTGTCCGAGGCGCTCAGGCCGCCGCCGTCGGTGACGGTTATGGTGATGGTCGCGCTGCCGTGCCCGTTGAGTTCGGGGATTACGGTCACCGTGCGGCTGGCTCCCGCCCCTCCGAGGATGATGTTGGCCAGGGGCACCAGCGTGGTGTTGCTGCTGGCCTTGGAGAGAACCAGGCCACCCGCAACGGTTTCCACGTCGCCTATCGTGAAGGCGATCGGCCCCTTGGGGGTGTCCTCGTCGGTGGCGGCGTCGGCGATGTCCGAGATGGTCGGCGGGTCGTTGACCGGGTTCACGGTCAGCACGAACGAGTCGCTGGCCTGCAGGCCTCCCTCGTCCTCGACCGTGATGGTGATGGTTGCCGTGCCGGACTGGTTGGTCGCGGGGGTTACCGTCACCGTGCGGCTGGCCCCGGCGCCTCCGAAGACGATGCCGGTCAGGGGCACCAACGTCGTGTTGCTGCTGCCCTTGGTGAGCACCAGGTCGCCGGCCGCCGTCTCGGCGTCGCCGATCGTGAGGGCAATCGGTCCCTCGGGAATGTCCTCGTCGGTGGAGGCGTCGGCGACGTTCGAGACGGTCGGCGGGTCGTTGACCGGGTTCACGGTGAGGACGAAGCTGTCCGAGGCGCTCAGGCCGCCGCCGTCGGTGACCGTCACGGTGATGGTCGCGGTGCCGTGCTCGTCCGGGGCGGGCGTGACCGTGACCGTGCGGTCCGCCCCGCTGCCGCCGAAGGCGATGTTGACCGTCGGGACCAGGGCGGGGTTGCTGCTCGCCTTGGTGAGGACCAGGTCGCCCGCGGAGGTCTCGGCGTCGCCCACCGTGAAGGATACGGGGCCCTTGGCGACGTCCTCGTTGGTGCTCTGGTCGGCGATGTCCGAGATGGTCGGCGGGTCGTTGTCGTCCTCTTCGTAGGTGTGGTCCACCCAGACGTACTGCTGCTCGCCGTTGTCCGCGGTCTTGGGAACGTTGCCGGCCGTTCCGGCCTCGACGTCGCCGCCGTCGGTGACCTTGTAGAGCTTGAAGCTGCTGATGGCCGCCTCGTCCTGCTTGGCGTTGTCGTATATGCCCACGTACCAGCGCTTGTTCTGGCCGCTGGGCGGCAGGATGTCGGTGAAGTCGAAGTAGAAAGTTCCGTCGCAGGCCGTGGTGCTGCCGTCGAAGGCGTAGGCGCCGCCGGCGAAGGAGAGGGCGTACTGCGGGTACCAGTTCGTGGCCGGGGTGGTCGTGCCGGTGTCGGAGATGCCCAGGTGCACGCGCAGCTGATTGCGCTTGAGGTGGTTCACCGTGAACCTGGCGACCATCTTGGGCGCGTAGCTCGCCCGTGCGGTCACCCAGTAGACCTTGCGCCCCCAGAAGCACTCGCCGCGGTTGGCGCTGGGCCCGCCGTCCACCGCGGAGGCGGCCTTCAGCGCGTCGTAGGCCACCCAGCTGAAGCCGCCCTCGCGCCAGTTGGTGCCCCAGGAGTTGCAGATGCGCAGGGCGCCCTTCTCGCCGCTGTCCACGTCGCCGTCGCCGTTGATGTCCACCCAGACGTGGTCGTTGTAGCCCACCACGGTCATGCCGTGTCCCTCGCCGGTGCCGCTGACCCAGTAGCAGCAGTACTTGCCCGCGAAGGCGTCGTCCTCGCTGGTGGCGGGGTCGTCGCCGATCGTCTTCCACTGCCAGGAGTTCACGTACGTGGCGTAGTTGACGATGTAGCCGTTGACCAGCATCTGCTTGAGGTCGTCCAGGCCGGCGGCGGTGTCCACGTTGTAAACGTAGCCGCGCTCGTCGGCGCGGCGGGTTATGGCGCTGCGCCAGACCGTGGAGTCCAGACACCACGCGCGGTAGTTGGAGTCGTAGGGGAACTCCGCCCAGGTGGCGCAGCCGTGCTTCTGGGCCATGGACAGCCCGGAGGTCATCGTCGAGCCGCCGTTGCTGCCCCCGTTGACCATGTTGTAGGTCCACTTGGGGCTGAAGCGGTAGTCGTCGCCGCCGTTCTTGGCGTCCCAGTCGCGGACCAGGGCGGTCATGTGCGTGAAGGTGTAGTACATGGTGGAGAACTGCGCGCAGGAGCCCAGCGGACTCTGGCTGCGGATCGGCGGGAAGTACTTCAGCGTGCTGTTGTCCGCGCTGTCCGGCAGGCCCACCGGGTCCGACTGCGGGGCGGCCCCGGGCCCGGGATCCTCCCCGGGCTTGGTGCCCAGGATCTCCTTGCCGAGGGGAACGACCTCCACGGCGCCGGCCTTGAGCGGCGGCAGCCCCTTCTTCCTGCGCCCGGCGTTGATGCGCTCCAGGGCGATGCGGTTGAGCCGGATGCGCTTGATGCCCACGGTGGTGCGGCGCTCGCGCTCGATCTCCTCCCTGGTGGGGAGCTTGAGGCCGGTCATGTGCGGATCTTTGTCGCCGGGGTCGCGCGCCGGGGCCTCGTTGGGGAACTTCTTGGCCCCGGCAGTCTTGTCCTTGCCTTCCCCGCCCGCGGCGCGCTCCGGCCTGGAACCGGGAGCGGCTTTCTCCGAAGCCCTGGCGGTCTTCGCCGGCGCGCCGGCCTTGGCCCCCGCGGTCTGGTCCGCAGAGCCGCCTTCCTGGCCGGCCTCCTGCTTTTCCGCAGAGGCTTTCTCCGTGGAGGCCTTCTCCGCGGCCTCCTCGCTGGCCCCTTTCCCTTCGGTGGACTTGGGTGCCGGCCCACCGGACGTATCAGGACGTCCGGTCCCGACTGCCGCGGGGGCGGACCCGACCTCGTCGCGGCTCGTACCCGCCCCGGGCGTCGAGAAGGCCAGCACGGCGATGCAGAGAGCGGCTATGAGCAGGGCGGGGATCAGGGCGAGTGCGTACTTGCGCGTCATGGTGTTTTCCCCTCGTCTGGCGACTCGTCTTGAGCGTGGCGGGGCTCAAGCGGCGCCGGAGCGAAAGACCAGCGCTCGGAAACTGCACCGGTGGGAAACCGAAGCGGTCGGATTGCACATGTGGGACGAGGCGGCGCGAAGAAGAGAATGCACATGTTGGGCCTCCGGTGACCGAAGAGCCTCATATACATTATACAGGAGGCATCATCACAATTACAATGGGCAGTTGCTGCGCAAAAGTCGAGGCGGGCAGGACTCGAACGCATCCGCCTGATTATCAGCTAGATGCGCCTGAGAAGAAGCATCGTACCACCTGTTTCCTGCTTCCTGGGGCCAAGCTTGCAGCCGGAGAGCCGGGAGAAGCCCTTCCTGGTCAGGCTTCATCAATAGGGCTGCTTCCTGCGGCGCCTCCGGAGCCGGGAGAGGAGCCAGCCGCCGACCAGCGCCAGGTACGGCAGCGCCCAGCCCATCGGGTCGCTTCCGGCGGCCAGGGCGCAGCTGCCGCCACCGCCACCGCCGCCGGACTGCTGGCTGTTCACGGTCAGGGTCACTGCAATGGTCTGCGGGCTGTTGGTCACGCCCGGCGCGGTTACGGTGATGGTGGCGTTGTAGGTCCCGACTGTCAGGCCGCTGGTGTCGTAGGTGACCGTGATGGTGTCATGTTCACCCGTGGAGTCGCCGGGAGACGGGGCGCAGGACAGCCAGGCGGCGTTGTCGCTTATCGCGTAGTTGAGCGTCCCGCCTCCCGCGTTCCACACCTCGAAGGTCTGCGCGGCGGCGTCCTGGGTCTTGGTGCAGGACGGGCTCAGCGTAGCGGTGTCCAGGCCGATGGTCGGCGGCGCATTGACCGTCAGGGTCACGCCGATGGTCTGCGGGTTGTTCGAGGCGTTGGCATCGGTTATGGTGATGATGGCATTGTAGGTGCCGACAGCCAGCGCGGAAGTTGTGTAGTCGACGTTGATGGTGTCTGCCTCGCCGGTGGAGTCTCCCGAGTTGGGAGCGCAATCCAGCCAAGCGGCATCGTCGGAGATGGTGTAGTTCAGCGTACTGGCCCCGCTGTTGCTGACGGTGAAGCTCTGAGAGGTGGCGTTGCCGCCCACCGTGACCGAGGGACTGAGCGAAGAGGTGCTGAGTGCTATCTTCGGACATGACTTCGACGCCTGCGCGGTGTTGCCGTAGGCGCCCATGTTGACCCGCCCGCCGTTGGGCGACGGTTCGTTGCCGTAGCTGCTGGCCGGGTCGCCGGCGTCGATGCAGGGGCTGTGGACCGCGTCCGTAACCCAACCGCCGGGCGTCCAGCGGCCGGCCACGGACTTGAGGTGGTAGTCGTCAGCCGCCGCGTCGGCGAAGAGCGGGTCGGCGTCGATGTTCCCGGCACCGGCCCAGCCGCCCTGGACGCAGGAGTAGGTGACGGTAGCGGTCGCATTATCATCGTGTATCTCATCGCCAGCGCCGCCGGCGCTGTTACTCCACAGGATGCAGTCCTTGAGCGTCGGGTTGGCGCCATCGAGGTTGGCAATGGCGCCGCCGTCTAGCGTCGCGGAGTTGCCCGCGAAGGTACAGTTGGTCAGGATCACGGAAGCGCCATCGTAGTTGCGTAGCGCTCCACCGCTGAGGGTTGCTGTATTGTCGAAGAAAAGGCAGTTCGATATCGTGGGGAACGGAGCCCACGCATTGTAGATGGCGCCTCCATACACCGCCTCATTGCTGGAAAAGGTGCAACTCGTTATCTGAGATGAGGCGTGATCATTGTACATGGCGCCGCCATTCGTGAAGGCCGTGTTCCCGCTGAACGTGCAGCCGGTGAAGGTCGGCGAGGAGAAGTTATTGTGTACGGCTCCTCCCTGGGTCGTGGTGGACACGTTCCCGGAGAATGTGGAATCGGTTACCACCGCATTTGAGTTGTCGTGGTTTCGGAGAGCACCTGCAAAATGGTCGGCCGTGTTGTTGCTGAAGCTGCAGTTGCTTATGGTCGGAGAGGAACTGTTGTTGTAGATCGCTCCACCGTCTACGTCAGCAGTGCAACTGGTGAAGCTGCAGTTGCTTATTTGCGGGGAGGAACTGTTGTTGTACATCGCCCCGCCGTTGGTGGCTGCGCTGTTGCCGGTGAAGGTGCAACCGGATATGACCGGCGCCGACAGGTGGTTGTGAATGGCGCCTCCCTGGTCGGTGGTCGAACTGTTCCCCGTGAAGGTGCAGTCCGTGATTTGCGGATTGGCGCCATTGAAGTTCCTGATGGCGGCCCCGTACCAGGTGGCCGTGTTATTGGTGAAGGTGCAGCCCGTTATCGTCGGAGAGCAGGCCCGGTTGAAGATGGCGCAGCCCGCAAAGCCCGAATTGTCAATTAAGGTACAATTGGCTATGGTCGGAGCGACCATCTGATTGTCAATTCCGGCGCCGACGTTGTCCGGGGCAGCCCCGTCGGCATTGCCCGCGGTGACGGTGAACCCGTCAATGGTCGCGTTGTCCGCACCGGTGACCACGTGGTACGAGTTGTCGCTGCTGTCGGCGGCGACGCCGATGTCCCCGCTGAGGATCGCCGGGTTGCCGGCCACGTTCCGCTGTGCCAGGGAGGTCTCGCCGCTCGCGAAGCCGCCGTAGAGCGCCACGCCGCTCTTGAGCCCGAAGGTGGAGGTCCGCCCGCCGGGAGCGCTGGGCTTGTAGGTGCCGTTGGCCACCCAGATGCGGTCGCCGTTGCCCGCGGCGGTAAGGGCATCCTCGAGGTCGAGGTAGGCATCGCCCCAGGAGCTCCCGTCGTCAGCCCCGGCGCTGGCGCTCGCGTCGACGTAGATCACCGTGCCCGAGGCGATGCTGGTCACCAGCACGAAGCTCTGCGGGCCGCTGGGCACCGACGTCCCCTTTACGCGGACCGTCCAGGTGCCGGCGGCGGCGGCCGTCACCACCGCCTGTTCGACGGTGTCGACGGCGTTCTTCCCGGCGTTGGTGGCGTCCGCCGGGGGGTCGGCGGGGTCCAGCTTGAAGGGGTAGTGGACGCTGAGGTCCGGCGCGACCAGCTCCAGGTCCAGGTCGTTGACTATCGCCGGGTCCGCGCCGCTGGCGCCGGCCGGGTCGCGCCAGGTGAGGGTCACCTTGAGATCGACGCCGCCGGGGGCGGTCAGGGTGTACTCCTGCTGCGCGGCATTGGCCACGCTGCTCTGCTGGATATGGTTGCTGCCGCCGGCGTCGGCCTGGAGGAGGTCCACCGCCGCCTTGGCGTCCACCAGCCCGAAGCCGTGGACGTAGTCCGGGCCGGGGTGGCCGAGGTCGGCGGCGGTCTGGACCAGCAGGGCCTTGACCACCATGGCGTCGGGGTCGGCGCCGGCGTGGGC
>CAZONU010000139.1:0-11801 GCA_964581145.1 uncultured Planctomycetia bacterium | reverse complement strand
CGCGGCGGTCAGGTATGCGGGGGGCGCTTGTGCCCGGAAAGATGTTGACGGCCGGCGGCGCGGGGGGTAGCTGTTGAGTTCCATGAACGGCCCGCCCCGGGAACCCGCGCCTGCCGGTCGCACCCGCCTGCGGAGCGCCGCCCGCTGGCTGGCGCTGGCAGGCTACGCGCTGCTGCTGCTGGCGCTGCTGGTGGCAGTGCTGCCCGCGCTGTTCGAGGCCTGCTACCGCGACTACGGCGAGGACCTCGACCAGGCCCTGCCCTCCCCCGCCCCGGCCCATTACAGGTACATCCGGGGGCACCTGCGCGAGCCCTTCTCGGGATACGCGGGCCGCCAGGTCCTGGTGGAGAACTTCCGGGTCGTGGCCCTCTCGCACATGGCCTGCGGGCTGACGAACGTGTTCGAGGCCGACAACGGCATGCGCCGGGAGGTCGCGCCGCTATTGCGCGAGGTGGCCACCCGGGCGCTTTCCGGCCACGTATCGCCCTATGACGAGCGCGTTGAGAACGTCCCCAACCTGGGCGACCACGGTTTGTATCTCAGCCACCTCAACCTGATCCTGGGCTGTTACCGGCACGTCAGCGGCGACGGGCGCTACGACGACCTGCACGAGCGCGTCTCCCGGCACCTCGCGGCGCTCTCGCTGCGCGACGGCGATTTTCACGCGCACTCCTGGCCGGGTTCGCCCAAGTGGCCCGCCGACCAGACGGTGACGCTCTGCTCGCTGTACCTCTATGACATGACCCGCCTCGCGGCGCTCTCCCGGAGGCCCAGCCAGGACTGGCTGGCCTACATGATGAGGGGAGGGGAACTCTCCCGGAAGCCCATCCAGGGCTGGCTGGCCTACATGAAGGAGCAGGCCACCGACGCGGACAGCGGCCTGCACCGCTCGGCGATCACCGACCTGGACTACGCGCACCTGCCGCGCGGCTGCGCGCTGAGCTGGTCGGTGCTGTACATGGCCCAGTTCGCGCCCGGGGAGGCCTGGGATCTCTACGCCGCCTACCGGAAGAGCCGCCGGACCGAGATCCTGGGCTTCGGCGGCTTTCGGGAGTGGCCGCGGGGCCAGGCGCGCGCCAGCGACGTGGACAGCGGGCCGGTGGTCTTCGGCGCGGGGATGGCCGCCACCGGCCTGGGCCTGGGCCCCGCGAGGATATTCAAGGACTACCGGACGTATGACGGGATAATGCGCTCGGCCTCGACCTTCGGGCTGCCGGTGGTCGTCGGCGCTGAGCGCAGGCACCGCCTGTCCCCCCTGCTCGGCGAGGCGATTCTCTTTCACGGCGCGACCGCCCGCCTCTGGTTCGTGGAGCCTTTTACGCCGGCCTATCCCCGCGAGCGCGCCTTTCCGACCGGCGCCCTGATTCTCCTGGTGCTGGCTCTGGCCGCCTGCGCCCTGATTGCCTGGCGCCTCAAGAAGCTGATTAAGCTGCTGCGTGGAGAGCAGGTCCCCCAGCTTTCAAAGTCCCCTGCCCCGCTGAAGAGTGGCGGAGAAGGCGGCGTCTGAGGCGCGGAGCCCGGCCGTGGGTTAAGAACGGCGGGACGTTCTGATACAAGTAGTCGCATTTCCATCTTGGGGTCATCATTGGTCCTGCCCTGCATTCTCCGGAATACGCCGGAATATGCCCGCCTCTCAGGGGTGGATCATTCAGGGAGGGCAACGGCCATGTCATCCGCGTTCAAGCCGGTCGCGGCTCGGCGGCCAGTGCGCTGGCTGGTAGGGACCGCCCTGTTCCTGCTGCTCGGGCTGGTGAGCTGGCGGGCGAGCTGTGGTGCTGAAACAATCGAGAGCGCCCGCAGGCGGGAAGAGCGGCTGGCGAGGTCCGAGGCCCTGGCCCGTCTGGAAGCCGAATTAGCCAGGAACCCGGCGCTGGTCCGGGGGCGCGACAAGGAGGGTTACACCCGGCTGCACCGCGCGGCGTGGCGCGGGCGAGTTGAGGAAGCCAAGCTGCTCCTTGCGCACGGAGCTGACGTCAACGCCGTTGGCCCGGCGGGGCGCAGGCCGCTGCACGTCGCTGCCTGGGAAGGGACGGCGGCGATGGTCAAGGTGCTGGTGCAGCATAAGGCCCAGGTAGATGCCGTGGATCGCGGGCATCGGGAAACCCCTCTCCATTGGGCCATGCGCAACTACCGGGGAGAACGCGCCCAGATAGCCAGTATCCTTCTCTCCGCCGGCGCGACTGTTGACCCCCGTGACAACGAAAGGCGCACACCCTTCTACTACGCCTGCGCAAGTGGCGACCTGACGACGGTCAGGATGTTCGTGGCGCACAAGGCGGACGCTAATGCCAAGGGGCATCTCGGAAGCACACCGTTTTACATGGCGTGTGGGGCCGGGCAACTGGAACTGGTTCGGCTGCTGTTGGCGAAGGGAGCCAAGATCGGCACTGCTGCACCGACTACTGGCAATCCCCTTTACGGTGCGGCATACTCGTACAGCCACAGCAGCAGCCGTTACCCGAGAGGAAAGGCCAGGAAGAAGCGCGCCAAGTTGACTGCGGAACTGCTCCTCGCCCGGGGCGCACAGCTGGATTTCACCTCGGCTTTCCTGCTTGACAGGCCCCAGGACTTCAGCGGCCAACTGCGCCTTCATCCCCACTCCGTCAATAACACCAACAGCGGCAGATTCACCATGCTGCACTGGGCCGTCAAGCAGCGGCGTCATGATCTGCTCGATGCACTACTCAAGGTCAAGTATGTCAAGATCAATGTGGAGGATTCCAGGAAGTTGACGCCGTTGCATTGGGCGGTGAAGTACGGGAATCAACGCGCCCTGCGAAGCCTGCTGGCGGCGAAGGCCGACACGGGCGGGGCGCTGTCTCTGGCAGCGGAGTGTGGGAACAAGGAGGCAATCCCCGTGCTCCTCGCCGCGGGCGCAGATGTGAACGGGAAGAAAGGGCGGTGGGGAGCACCTTTGTTCCGCGCGCGGACCAACGAGGTGCGCAAGCTGCTGCTCGACGCGGGGGCGGACGTTGACGCAGGAGACTCGCGGGGGCGGACCCTCCTGCACCGCGCGGCGGAGTTCAACGACCTGGGTCTGGCCAGGCTGATGCTGGACAGCGGCGCGGCCGTGGACGCCCATGACCGCTACGGCGACACCCCCCTGACGGTGGCCCTGAGATCAGGATATGGGAACACCCGGAAGGTGGCTGAGCTTCTCTTGGCGAAGGGGGCGGACGTCCGTGCCGGCGGCCGTTGGAGCGATAAGCCTCTGCACCTGGCCATCTCGCGGGGCGATACACAGTTGGCCGGGGTCCTTTTGAAAAGAGGCGCGAACATCGATGCTCCCGGGAAGCAGAGCAGGACCGCGCTGCACGTCGCCGCAACCATGGATGGCGGGAAGACGACCAGGTATCTCCTGGAAAGAAAAGCCGGGGTCAACGCTCGGGATCGAAGCGGGCAGACCCCGCTCCACTACGCGGTCCGCGGAGGAGTGTTCCCCGTGTCCAGCTCCACGCTGATCGTCACCAGCATGGTCCCCATGGAATCAAGGATGACGCCCGGACACAAGCGGGTCGTCGAGCTGCTGCTGAAGCACAAGGCCTTGGTCAATGCCAAGGACAAGAAGGGGCGCACTCCTCTGGCGATAGTCACTGAGTTGGCGCGGACAGAGGAGCAACGCGAGAAGCGACGGGCGCAGCCGTCGCACGGAGCCCCCATCCCTCCGGGGCTGCAATCACGTGGACCTGTGCGGGCATTCATCAAGTACTCAGTGGTCGTCGAACTCCTCAAGGCACACGGTGCGCAGTGAACAGGGAACTCCCCTTGCGAACGTCCGCATTCCTATCCCATTGACAGAGGCAGCATTAGGGGCAGCGGCGCGGTGGCCCACAACGAAGAGGCCCGCCTCTTCTACGATCGCTACGGATTTCGTGTGGGCTGCCTGAGAATGGAGAAGAGCGGGCCATCTGAGCAGAGCCTTCCAGTCGTCAGCCCGCAGTTCAACATTCACCCCGCCCCGCACCGGGCACGCTCACTTTTCACTTTTGTCCGATGGCTAGTGAAGGGCGGCTACGTTGCCGCCTTCAGGCTCAGGAGAGTTCAGGAAGGTGCTGGAAGGTGCCCCTGAAACGCCCCCTGGGACGCCCCCGATTTCGAGGCGAGGTCGTAAGAAGCGGTGTTAGCGCGGGTTGGAGCGTAGGGGCGGCGGGAATAGCCGCTTGTCATGCATGGTTAACAAACTGGACTGGACAACCTGATCCTCGTGGGGGCGGGCGCCTGTACCAAGGTAAAGACCATGGCCGAGAACGGAGATCGGGGTGCTCAGAATAAAGTTCCTGAGGAACATCATACTGGCATCATTGGCAATCGTAGTGATGTTGCCGCTCTATGGCGGTGTTGCGTGGCCGGGCAAGAATACCTCCAGCAGAGATGAGCTTGCCGCGGCGAGGAAGGGGTTGTAGAATCTGCGGTCGGTCCGCGCCGGTGGAGTGAGGCCATGGATTATACCGAGCTTCGGGACCGGGTGTTCGAACTCTCCGCCAACGCCATAGTCTTCACCGACCTTCAGGGTAATCTCCTCGAGGCAAACCGCTCGTTTGTCAAAATGTGGGGATACGAGCACAAGGAAGAGGTCCTCGGGAAACCAGCTGGCGCTTTCTGGGAGATCCCCCAACAGGCCCAGCAAGCGGTGCGCACGCTGCACGAGTGCGGGTCCTGGATAGGCCAACTCGTCGGCAGGAAGAAGGGCGGAGCGCTTTTCGAAGTGCAGGTTTCGGCAACCGCCGTGAAGGACAGCGCGGGCGCGGTCAAGTGTCTGATGGGTTCCTTGGTGGACATCACCGGGTGCGAACTAGAGAGGAGAAAGCCCTTCAAGAATCGGCAAGAGTATCTGACCCTTTTTGAGAAGGCCCCGGTTTCTTTGTGGGAGGAAGACTTCTCCAATATCAAGGCCTATATCGACTTCCTGCGCGAAGGCGGGGCGGCTGACTTTCGACAGCACTTCGGCAGCCACCCTGAGGACGTAGCCCGCTGCGCGGCGATGGTCAAGGTGCTTGACGTTAACGAATACACTCTGGACCTGTACGGCGCGAAGAGCAAGGCGAGTTTTCTCCTCAGTCTGCCGCAGTTGTTTTGCCCGGATTCATGGATTGGCTTCCGGGAGTGTCTCATCGCATTGTCAGAGGGCAAGACAAGGTGCGAGGTCGAGACCTCCAATCGGACCCTGGCGGGCAAGAGGGTAGACATCAGTCTGAGATGGTCCCTTGCGCCGGGCTGCGAGGAAACCTGGGCGCGAGCGTTCGCCACCATCGTGGACATCACCGAGATGAAGTCCCGTGAAAAAGATTTGCGCGTTCTCTCGACCCGGGACGAACTCACGGGTCTGTACAACCGCAGGGGCTTCTTTGCTCTGGCTGAGGAACGACTGATCACCGCCGGTTTCCGCGGCGGAGCGGTGGACCTCTTTATTGTGGACATGGACAACCTGAAGTGGGTCAACGACAATCTGGGGCACCTCGAGGGCGACCATGCGCTAAGGTCCGTTGCCCAGGTTCTGCGGGAGGTCTTCGGCGACGGGTACGTCGTCGGCCGAATCGGTGGCGATGAGTTCGGAGCCATCGGGACAGAGACCGCGGAATTGAGTCCCGAGCTTGCCGCCGCGCGCCTGGTGGGGCACCTTGAGAACCACAACGCACGGCAAGACCGCAACTACCAGGTCTCCGTGAGTATGGGCACGGCGCGTTACGGGCCCGGGCAGCCCTGCTCCCTCGATGACCTCATTGCCCGTGCGGATAGGGAGATGTACGCCCAGAAGCGCTGGAAAAAAGCAAGCTGCGCTGGGCAAGATGGGGCTTCCGCACCCGCCCGCGGGTTGGCGGCCCCCGGTGAAAGGCGCCGGGCTCCCCGCCACAACGTGCAGGATCTGGAAATCTCCTGTGCCCCAGAGGGCCTTCGGTCGCGCGTGTCGGGGCCAGGTGGCACCGGTCCCCAGCCGCTTCTGAACTTCAGCATGGGCGGAGCTCAGTTCCTGGCGACCAATCTTCTTGAGGAGGGACAGCGCCTGAAGATCCGGATTTCCGGACCACTGCAGCCGGAACCGATAACGTTCGAGGCCTTGGTCGCCTGGTGCAAGCCGCTTTCTCCGCGTCCTGCCTTCAGGGTAGGAGTGCGTTTCCTGGCCCAGGAAACGGAGCAGGGCAGCCGGCATCTGCGGCAGCTTGAAAGCCGAATCGTCGAACGCGGGTGCAGCTAAGTCGATCCGCAGAAGTTCTCAAGGAATGCGCATGTCCGAAGGGCCGCACCGGCCCCCTCCTCTCCTTATGAAGGGGGCCGGTGCTGTTCCTTGGAGAACATGCAGGCCTCCGGCGGCCATGGGAACCGGCGGGCGGACGGAGTTGGCGCGCGAGCGAGCCGGCCGCCGCACGAGGGCGCGGCAGTGCCGAAGAGAAACAGCCGGGGGCCGCCCACAACTAGAGAGGGAGGGCGGCCCCCTGCGCCCCGCCTCCGGGGGCTGGAGCCCCGAGGCCGGGGGAGCAGCTTCGGCCTCAGAACTTCTGCGGACCGACTTGGCCCAGTCGAGTGCAAGAGGGACCAAATGTCGGGGCCTGCCACGTAGTCATTATGCGATACTGAGTATGATGGACGCTCGTGGCTGGGAGGTGGCACATAGCGAAGCGTGGCCCCATGACCTTGGTATTGTCACCCAACGGTAGCGAGCTGAGCGGTGCCGATTGAAAGGTCCTCGATGCCGGGTCGTAGATGACCAGCGTGTTCCCGGCGTACACCTGCAGTCCGCGCTTCCCTTTCACAGCCCAGGGGGCTTCCGGTCAGTCCCGCTTGCGGACGGGCTCCGCGCGGGTGGCGGCGGCCAGGAAGCTGGCGGAGATATCCTGGAAGCGGCTGGTGCGCTGGCACGCGGCCTAGAAAGGAACGACCAGGAAGCGCTCAAGGAGCTTGCCGGCCCGCTCTCGGGGACTGACGGGAATCGAGCCGTCGTGTGAAGTGATTGGGCGGCGCCCCTCGAAACGCATAATGTGCCGGGCCAGGCGCGAACGGCCCGGGCACGGAGGGCTGTCTGACCGCTTGGTCGCAAAGAAGAGAAGGAGACGCCATGGCGCGCTCCACAATCTACCGGGGGCCTCCTACCCTTGACAGGCTAGGGCTGTCACCGGAAGCTTCGGGCGGGGAAATCGCTTGAACGGAGGGGCAAGATGGAGAAGCTTGGAGCCAGTGAGGGCCGCGCGGGCGGCTCGGAGGAGCCATCTGGGAAATGTCGGTGTATACCTTTCGCTGTTGCCCCGCAAGATGCACCCTTGACCGCCTCAAGGCATATCGTGTCATCATGACCGCACTCATCGGCACCCTGGCCGCCATCGTGGGCGTCGTGGTAGTTGGCGCCCCGGCTATCCTCCTGCGCAGGCTGGATGTCGAGAAGATCCCCTGTCTGGCCGAGAGCCTGTACATCGAAACCGCCGGGGGCACGGCCTCGCCGTTCTTCCGGAAGGGTTACCCGGTTCCCTGCTCACACACCCAGAAGTTCCAGACGACGCACGATGACCAGGAGGTCATCGACATTCACCTGCTGCACGGCTTCTCCGACCGCGTCGCCATGAACTCGACGATCGGCAATTACCGGATAACCGGCATTCCCCCCGGACTCGCCGGGCGGGTCGAGCTGCGGGTCACGTTCAAGGTCGACAGGGGCGGCAGCGTAAGCGTCACCGCGAAGCTCAAGCGCAGCGCTCTGGAAGTCGAGTGCCTCACCATCCAACCCGAGCGCATGGCAATCGCGAAAATGGCTCCCCCGGACGAAGACTAGGCTCACTGCTCCTCATACGGGCGGGCAAAAAGGGGTCAGGAGTCTTTTCCCGAAGTCGGATCGCCCTGGAGTCTCGCATTTTTTCGTACTCGCCGCCGCACGCGAAAAAGACTCCTGACCCCTTTATCTGCTGCTACTCGTATATCCTCAGGTAGCGGTAATAGACCTCCAGGGTCATGGCCCCCATGGCGGTGGACATGGTCCGGCCCACGCAGGCGCACATGCCGTAACCCTGGCTCGGCGCCCAGGAGCCGTCGGCCTCGCCCTTCTTCTCCTGCATCTGGAGCAGCGTTTTCTTCATCTCCGGGTTCCAGGCCTGCCAGTGCTTCCCGCCCATCTGGTACATGGCCAGGCTGGAGTGGTACAGGAAGTAGATGCTCCGCGGGAAGGGCTGCCCGTAGAGCCGGCGCTGGATCTGCCCGAGGACGTATTTGCGATGCCGCGCGCGCTGCGCCTCGCTGTAGGTCTTCCAGGGGCGGTAGCTCCTGTCGATGTAGGCCTCGGCGGTCTGGGGATAGCTGGCCACCGCCTGCCTGGCGGTCTCGCGCAGCGCGGCGCGCTGGCCCTCACTCAGGCCCACCCAGCGCGCCCCGTAGTGCCTCTTGATGTACTCGTCGACGGTCCGGGGGTAGGCGGCCACCGCCCGCGCGGCGTCGGCCCGGGCTTTCTCCCGCTGCGCGGCGGTCATGGAGTCCCAGCGCAGGTAGTGCTTCTTTATGAAGGCCTCGACCAGCTCCGTCACGCGCTCCGCGGAGACCTTCTTCGTCTTCTTGGGAATGAGCTTCAGTAACAGGTTGGCGGTGCCGTAGGCCTCCCGGCGGTCCGGCCTGGTGCCGGTCATCAGCCGCATCATCAGCCCCGCGGGGTGCATCACCGTGACCGAGCCCGAGCGCGAGCGCAGCCCCCCGCTGGGCCGGCCGCGGTAGGCGAAGGCCCCGCCGGCCCAGTCGCGGCCCGAGCCCGCCCCGCTCTTCATGTCCTGGGCGGCGTTCAGCCAGGTCCTGACGCCTTGGAAGGCGACGTTGTCCACCTTGAGCCCGGCCAGGCGCGCGCTCCTGAGCGCCAGGCAGTTCCAGACGGTGATGGAGGTGTCGCTGGTCCCCCCGCGCGGCGAGTAGTCCCAGCCGGCGTAGGGGTTCTGGCCCTTGAGCGACCAGGCCACGCCCTTCCGGGCCGCGGCGCGGATCTTCGGGTCCCGGCTCATGGCCCAGGCCTCGGCCAGCGCCAGGGTCGCCACCCCCTGGGTGTAGGTGCAGCGCTCGGTGCGGCCCGGCCAGCTGCCGTCGGCGCGCTGGTTCTCTATCAGCCACTTGACCGCCTTGTTCACGTTGTCCCGGTACTTGGTCTTGGCCTTGGTGCTGTAGCCGGCACCCAGGAAGGCCAGGGCCGCGAAGCCGGTCATCGACGGGCGCATGCCCCGGCCGCGAGCGTGCCACCAGCGGTTGCCCGCCGCCTTCCTGCTCTTGCCGTTCAGGTCCCAGGAGCCGTCTGCGTTCTGGTTGCGGGCCAGCCAGGCCAGGGCCCGCTCCACGGCGCTCTCGGTGTCCGGGCCCCCGCCGCCGCGCCTGGCGGCCTTCAGGCGCAGGCCCCGGTCCCCGCGCAGCGCGAAGGCGCCGGTCCGCCCGGTCGCGCCCGTGCCCATCACCGTCCGCAGCCCGGGGCGCTCGAGCAGGTCCAGGGGGATGTCGGCCACGTCGTCGACCGGCAGGGGCCTGCCGGGAGCTGCGTTGGGCTTCTCCTCCTCGATATGCTCAAGGGGCTCCGGCGGCGCCGCCTCGGGCACCTCGGGAACGGGGACCTCTATGGGCTGCTCGTTCTCGTGGACCCTGCTGAAGATGTCCCGGCGCTTGACCTCCTCGAAGAGCTCTTTGTGCTCCTCGGGGGTCATCGCCGTGGTTATGGGCACCTCCGGCTCGGGCCGGACCGGCTCCAGGCCCACGCCCAGCACCATGGCCAGGACCAGCAGCCCGGCGTGGACGACGCAGGAGGTCAGCCACCCGCTCGAGCGGGCCAGCCCCCGGCGGGCGCGGCGCGCCAGGGAGTGAAGGCGCCCCCCCGCCGCCGCGCGCAGCAACAGCCCGGCGCCCTCGGCGATGCGCGCCAGGCCCTGGCGGGCCAGGCCGCCGGTCCCGGTCGGCCGGGCCTGCGGAGGTCCGCCGGCCGGCGGCGCCGGGGCCATCTGGAAGACCCGGGGGACCTCCACCCCGGGGTGGAGCGCGGGCTTGAAGGCCTGGCGGCATTCCGTGCAGAAGACCGCCCGGCCGGAGGCCACCAGCTGGGCAATGACACGTAATTTGTGGCCGTGGGGGCACTCGATCTCTATCTCGGTCAGGAGCAGCGGGCGCAGCCGCGCGGCCAGCGCCGGGAAGGCCCGGGCCAGCTCCTGGTGGGCGCGGAGGTCGTACTCCGGCCCGCTGCTTCGGTACTGGCTGTCCATCAGGCTGCTTGTCCTCCCTCCTATATTATGACGCGGCAGGCGCCCGCGCCTATGCAGGAAATCCATTTCCCTCCGCCTCTTGACTTCCGGCCCCGGGGGCCTTACCCTCTCTCTCTGAGGAGGAAAGGGACTCTTGAGCGCGGTCCGCGGGGTCTGGAAGACGGTCAAGCGCAACGTCACCTACGGCGCGGCGCTGGGCGCCCGCGCGCTGCTGGGGGCCCTGCCCGCCGGGGCGCGCCTGTCGGTGGGCGAGGCCCTCGGCTCCCTGGCCTATCGGCTGGCCGGGCGCGAGCGCCGCCGGGCGCTGGACAGCCTGTCCAAGGCCTTCGGGTCGGAGAAGCCCCTCGAGGAGCTGGAGCGCATCGCCCGCGAGAGCTTCCGCAACCTGGGCCGCTCGGTGGCCGAGCTCTGCGGCCTGTGGCGCGGCGGGCCGGAGCGGATCCTGGAGATCTTCGAGCCCGGCGAGGCCCGCGAGAGGATCGCCCGGCAGCTGGCCGGCGGCCGCGGGGCGGTGGCGGTGACCGCGCACCTCGACAACTGGGAGCTCCTGGGCGCCTGGACCGCGGCGGCCGGCTTCCCGGTGACCGTGGTGGCCCGGCGCATCTACTTCGAGAAGTACGACCGCCTGGCGGTGGGCATGCGCCGCCGGTTCGGGATGGAGGTGGTCTACCAGGACGAGTCCCCCCGCAAGCTGCTGCGCGCCCTGCGGGACGGGCACCTGCTGGGCTTGCTCGCCGACCAGGACGTCCGCCGGCTGGACGGCGCCTTCGTGCCCTTCCTGGGCCGGCCGGCCTACACCCCCACCGGGCCGGTGTCGCTGGCCCTGGCGGCCCGCGCGCCGCTGCTGCTGATCCACACCGTGCGGGTGGGCCGCGGCCGCCACCGGGTGGAGGTCTCCGACCCCCTCGAGTTCGACCGCTCCGAGAAGCGCCGCGCGCTGCTGGCCGGCACCCGGGCCTGGACCCGGCTGCTGGAGCAGTCCATCCGCCGCCGGCCGGAGCAGTGGGTCTGGATGCACCGCCGCTGGCGGACCCGGCTCGCCGAGCACCCCGAGGCGGCGCGGCGCTCGGGGTACGAGGTCGAGCCCGTGGAGGCAGGCTCATGAGCAACGGACGTCCCCTCCGGCTCCTCCTGATCGCCGAGCGGCTGGGCCCCAGCGGGGTGACCACCTACACCGAGAACCTGGTCCGCGCGCTGGCCCGGCGGCACAGGGTGCTGTTCATCTCGCCGGGTGGCCCGGCGGCCGAGCGCGTCGGGGAGCTCGCCGCCAGGGCCCTGATCATCCCCGGGCTGGAGCGCTGGGGGGTGTTCAAGCCCGGCCGGCGCCGGCTCTTGGCCGCGGCCGCCGAGTTCCACCCCGAGATGGTCCACGCCCTCTCCGGCCACGCCACCAGGGCGGCCAACGCGGTCAGCGACCGGCTGGGGCTGGCGCAGATCATCACCTCCCATCACTTCCTCAAGGCCGCCGGGGAGCTCAAGCTCCACCGCCGGGTGCGCCGGGTGCTGGCGGTCAGCCAGGCGCTGCGCGAGAACCTGGTCAACACCGGCAAGGTGCCCCGCGAGTTCGTCGACGTGGTCCCCAACGGCATCGACGTGGCCGCCTAC
>CAZONU010000138.1:7998-11803 GCA_964581145.1 uncultured Planctomycetia bacterium | reverse complement strand
GCGTCCACGGCGTTGCCGCCCCAGGCCAGCATGGCCAGGCCGGCCTGGGCGGCCAGCGGCTGGCTGGTGGCCACCACGTTGCGGGCCAGCACCGGCGAGCGGCCGGAAGGATAGGGGCGTTTCCAGTCAAGAGGCGCAGACACGGGCTTCTCCTCCGGTGAAGTCGCGATACCGGGCTTTATAGGGTGAGGGTGGAGCGGAGTCAATCGACGCGGGGCTTCCCCCAGGGCGGGGAGTGGGGGACCTTGTGACCCACCCCCGCCCGCTCAGCCGAAGCAGAAGAGCTCCTCGACGAAGACCCGGCCCCTGCCGGTGATGAACAGGCGCACGTCCGCGGTGAGGGCGCCCTCGGGCGCCCGCGCCGCGAAGATCTCCCGCGAGGGCGGGGTGTCGCCGTTGAAGAGCGCGCTCTTGGGGCCCTCGGCCCCGTCGCAGAACATCCCGCCATGCTCGTCGGCGAAGGCCAACTGCAGGCAGGCGATGCCCTCCAGGCCCTCCGTGGAGATCAGCCCGCTCACCCGGTAGTTCTCCCCGGGCACCACCCTGCGGGTCTGCTGCAGCCAGAGGCCGCCCTCGCGGTCGTAGGCCAGCCCGGGGACCTTCTTGCCGGCGGCGGTTTCCTTGGTAATGAACTCCCCGCCGCCCTCGGCCAGCCGCTCGCAGAGGTGCCAGCCGGCCGGCAGGCCGTCCTCGCCCCACTCCTCGAACCTGGTGTTGACCAGCTTCTCGACCGCCGGGTAGGGCCGGGTGAAGTTCCGGAAGCTCCAGACCGTCTCGCCCGCGGGGTTGACCTCCACGGCCTGCTGGTGCTGCTGGTCGGCCAGCAGCGTGTTGCCGCCCGGCAGCCGGTCGGCCTCGTAGTAGTTGGCGTAGTGGCCGGCCTGGTACTCCCAGGCGATCTCGCCAGCGGAGGTGACCTCGATTACCCGGGCGTGCTTGCTATCGGTTATAAGCGTGTTGCCGTTGGCCAGGCGGTCGGCGTCGCGCGGCCAGTTGAGTATCTCCGGCGTTCCGTCGCCGAAAGACCAGACCTCCTTCCCCTCGCGGGTGACCTCCTTGATGTACTGCCCGTCGGAGTCGCAGATTATCAGGTTGCCGCTGGCGAGAATGGTGGCGTTGTGGGGGTGCTTGACCTTCCCGGCGTACTGCCAGACGACCTCGCCCTCGCGGGTGGCGATCAGCGCGCGGTCGTTGTTGCGGTCGGTGACCAGCAGCGTGCCGTCGTCCAGCAGCTTGGCCTTGTTGGGGTAGTCGAGGTGCGAGCCGTCGGAGAGCTCCCCGGAGCCCCCGCCCCACTTCTCGGAAGTGAAGACGGTCTCACCTTCGGGCGTGACCTCGATGACCCGGTTGTTGTTGGTGTCGGCGATCAGCGTGTTGCCGCCGGCCAGGCGCTTGGCCGAGTGCGCGAAGGCCAGGCCCTCGCCGTAGCGCCAGGCGATCTCGCCCGCGGGCGTGACCTCAATGATCTCGCTGCCGCCGCCGAGCTCGTCGCCGGCGTCGGCGATCAGGGTGTTGCCGCTGGCCAGGCGCTCGACGTCGCAGGGGAACTCGAGGATGCCCTCTCTGGAATCGTTGTCAGCCAAGCCTCACCTCGCTACATGTAGCCCAGCTCGCGGAGCTTGGCCATCAGGCCTTCTTTGTCCTGGCGCCGGCCGACGCGCTCGGGGGCGCTTTCCAGGTCCTGCTCCCAGGCGGGCACGTCGCCGGTCTTGCGGGTGGTGACCCGCGCGCCCAGCGAGCGGAAGCCCTGCTCGTAGAGCTCGCAGTAGGGCACGTTCAGCTTCTGGTGGATCTTCCATATCTCCAGCTCCCTGACGTGCAGCAGCGGCGAGACCCGCATGTGCTCGGGGCTGAACTCGGTGCCCTCCCGCGGCGAGAAGTAGGTCTCCTCGGCGCGGGCGCCCTGCTCGTCCCAGCGGATGCCCTCGAAGAAGGCGGCGATGCCGGCATCCTCCAGGAAGGTGTTCATCGCCACGGTCTTCATCAGGTGGTTGCCGACGAAGCTCTCCGGCTCGTAGAAGAACTCCTCCTCCTCGTAGCCGAGCCGCTCGCGGACCTCGCGGCGGTTGCGCTCGTTGAGCTCGTCGACCCGCACCGGCGCCCCCAGGCCCTCGGCCTTGCCGGACACGTCGCTGTTGTGAACGATCCTGAGGTCCAGGCCCCACTCGGCGGTGAGCCTGTCGAGCAGCGCGCGGATCTCGTCGAACATGTCGCCCTCGTCGATGCAGAAGCATACCGGCACCTTGTGCCCGCGCGCCGCGCAGACCTCCTTGATCAGGTAAAGCAGCAGGGTGCTGTCCTTGCCCCCGGTCCAAGCCACCGCCAGCCTATCCAGAGGGTACTTATCGAGGGCCTCGTTGATGACCTCCTTGGCCTTCTCGATCTTCTCGTGGAGGCCCAGCGCCAAAAGGGCTTCGTCCGCCATCTCCCCTCCTCTTTCTGCCGTCCTGCGCCGGACCGCCGGGCGATGCTCAGTAGCCCAGGCTGGTCAGCCGCTTGATGGTCTCTTCCTCTTCGATGTCCTTCCGGCCCCGCTGCCGGAAGGCGAACTCCAGCCGGTCGGGGTCGAGGTCCTTCCCGGCCAGGCCGGGGTAGTCCGGAGCGTAGCGGTGGGCCTGCCACACCGTCGCCGAGATGGTCCAGCCCCAGTAGTCGGGGCGGGTGATCGCGAAGGGGCTCCAGTACTCCCAGACGATTTCCTTCTCGCCGGTCACCTCGAAGACGTGGCCCTTGGTGGCCTCGCAGATGAGGGTGTTGCCGTTGGGCAGCCGCTTGGCCCCGCTGCAGATCGCGCTGAAGAAGTTGGGGGCCAGCGGGTCCATGTACTGCCAGACAATCTCGCGGGTCTGGGGATCTATCTCGATGACCCGCGAGGCGGCGATGTCGGCTATCTGCAGGTCGGGGTTGACGCCCTGGCGGTGCAGCCCGTTGTCGAAGAGCATGTAGTTGCCGTTCTCCAGCACGCTCGAGCAGTGCGGATGGCCCAGCTCCTTGTCGCGCCCGTAGCGCCAGACGATCTCGCCGCTCGCCGGGTCCAGGACCCCGAAGTCGTTGAGCAGGCGCATGGTGAAGAGGACCTTGCCGTCGGGCAGCAGGTCCAGGGAGTTGATGAAGCCCCAGACGTGCCGGGGGCACAGCGGGCAGAGGACGTCGGTCTCGGGGTCGAGGTGCTCGTAGAGGTTCCACGCCCAGAGCTCCTCGCCCTCGCGGGTGATCTCCTTGAGGCAGCAGCTCCACATCTTGCCCTTGAGCTCGGTCCCGGGCAGCCCGCCCCTGACCTTGGCGGTCACCTCGTCGGGCATGGGCACGTAGACGTTGATTATCAGGTTGCCGCCCGGCAGCGCCAGGAAGTCGTGGTTGATGCCCGGCTCCTCCCAGCGCCAGACCTTGTTGCCCTCCCAGTCGTACTCGACCAGTTCCGAGCCGGAGCCCACGAAGTCCTTGATGGAGCCCTCGCCCTTGGCCTGCCACATGAGGTTGCCGTTGGGCAGGAGCTTGCCGTGCGAGGCCGGGGGATTGTCCAGCTCCCAGTGATGGCAGATGCGCCCCTGCATGTCCACCATCCAGGCGTGCTTCTCGAAGGTGGGCGCGAAGAGCGTGTAGCCGTTACAGGCCCTGCCGGAGTCGTAAACGGTCACGTCCCGGGTGAGCTTGCGGCGGTAGGCCATGTATCGGGTCTCCCCTGCCGGACGAGAATGCCGGACTGGCGGCGGCTGAGTCATTTTCAACGGCCGGCGATTATAGACCTGTCTCGGTTCGCCTTCAAGTCGCTTGAGCAGGCTGGAAGCAGGTCACTTGCGGTTCG
>CAZONU010000138.1:0-7988 GCA_964581145.1 uncultured Planctomycetia bacterium | reverse complement strand
GATCGAGCCTCTCCGCTTCCTCTCCCCCCAGGAGATGCAGCGGATTCACGAGACCGCCAAGGCGGTGCTCGAAAAGGTGGGGGTCAGGATCGGCTCGAAGCGCGCCCTGGAGCACATGGCCGCCTGTGGCTGCCGGGTCGAAGGCGGCTCCGGCCTGGTCAGGATTCCCGAGGACGTCACCGAGAAGTGCGTCGCGCGCATGCGCGGGCAGTTCGCCGACCCCGAGCGCCTGCCGAAGCGCATGAGCGTGCGCTACTCGCAGGTCCGCTTCACCAGCTCCGAGCACAGGGTCCACCCGGACTTCTCTCTGAGCGCCGGCGGTTTTTGCGTGTTCACGACGGGGCTGGACGGCCGGAAGCGCCGGGCGACGATTGAAGACACCCGCGCCTCGCTCAAGCTGGCCCACGCGCTCGACGGCGTCACCTACACCGGCATCCCCTGCGCCGCGCAGGAGGTGCCCGTCGAACTCCGCCCGGTGAAGATGGCCGCGGAGATCGCCAAGATCACCCCCAAGCTGGGCGGCATCGAGGTCTTCAACCTGTTCGATGTCGAGTACGTGACCCGCATCGCCGAGGTGGTGGCCGGCGGCCCCGAGGCATTGAAGACAAATCCCGTGTTGGTCGGCTACGGGGAGGCCCGCTCGCCGCTGTGCATCGACGAGAACATGGCCGACATCCTGGTCGAGTACGTCTCCCGCGGGCTGCCCCAGTCGCTGGACACCATGCCCTCCACCGGGACCACCGCGCCGGGCACGCTGGCCGGAACGCTGGCCTCGGGAATGGCCGAAACCCTCGCCGGGCTGGTGCTGGGCTACTCGGTGGACCGGGACGCGACCCTCACCGTGGACATCATCCCCAGCTTCGCGGACATGCGCTCGCTGCTCTGGGACTACGGCAGCATTTTCCGCTCCCGGTGGCTGGTGAGCCGCGTGCAGATGATCAGCGAGTTCTACGGCTGCCCCAGCGGGGTCCACGGGGCCAAGACCAACTCCTGCTTCACCGACTTCCAGTGCGGGATGGAGAAAGCCAACACCACGCTGATGCCGGTGCTGGCCGGGGCCATTGGCATCGGCACCGCCGGGCACGTGGAGAACGCCCTGACTTTCTGCCCCGAACAGCTGGTCCTCGACGCGGAGATCGCCCAGATGACCCGGAGCATGCTGCGGGGCATTGAGGTCAACGACGGGAAGCTGGCCCTGGAGGCCATCGGGCGCGTGGGGCCGGGCGGCAACTTCCTCAACGACGACCACACCCTGGACCACGTCATGGAGGAGGTCGCGGGGTCGGAGCTCTTCTCCTGCTACCCCTGGGAGGCCGGCCACTCGCCCGACTGGGAGGACGTGCTCGCCCGCGCGCGGCGGATCGCCAGGGAGAAGATGGAAGCCGAATGCGAACCGGCCCTCACCCCGGACCGGGAGAAGGAAATAGACGAGATAGTCGCCGAGGCCGCCGGCCGGCTCGGCGTGAAGGATCCGACGGCCTGAAAGCGAAAGGAAAACGGACATGAAGAAGAAGCTGTGCGTTTTGTTTGCGGGCACGCTGCTCCTCGCCGGATGCACCGGCGCATCGTTCCTGGACACGCTGAAGAAGGAGCCGCTGAGTCTCCAGACCATTATCGCCGGCCTCAAGGAGGCCCTCCGGGTCGGCACCGATAACGCCGTGAAGAGGACCGGCCGGAAGGGCGGCTACTGGCAGAACGCCGAGATTCGCATCCCCGTGCCCAAGGAGCTGGACAGGATGACCTCGACGCTCCGCCGCATCGGGCTCGCCAAGCGGGTCGACGCCTTCGAGGAGAAGATGAACGAGGCCGCCGAGAAGGCCGCCGAACAGGCCGCGCCCGTCTTCATCGACGCCATCAGGCAAATGACCTTCGACGACGCCCGGAAGATCCTCCGCGGCCGCAAGAGCGAAGCCACTGACTACTTCCGCGACAAGACCACCGAGCCCCTCAAGAAGCTCTACGCGCCCATCGTCCGCAAGCAGATGGAGAAGGTCGGCGCGGTGAAGCGCTACAACGAGCTCATGGCCCGCTACCGGAAGATCCCGCTGGTGCCCAAGCCCCGGCTGGACCTCGACGAGTACATCACCGAGAAGGCCCTCGAAGGCCTCTTCAAGGTCATCGCCGACGAGGAGCGCAAGATCCGCGAGAACCCCGCGGCCAGGACCACCGAGCTCCTGAAGAAGGTGTTTGCCAGGCAGTAGCCCGCCGGCTATCCTTCGAGGCCGAAAGGAGCGCGGCCATGGAGGCCAACGACGCGCCGGAGCCGAAAGCGCCGCCGCCGGTGCTCAGCCTGAAGGATCAGGCCCTGGGCCTGACCCTGCACTTCCAGGCGCCCGAGCACCTCAATCCCGGCAGGGTCGGCAAGCTCCTGCGCGACGAGGTGCCGGTTATCAGGCGCTTCCTGGACGACCCGGTGAACTGGCCGGTGGTCGGCCGCAAGCCCGACCGGCGCCGCAACGCCTTCCTGGCCCTGCTGCTGTCCATTGACCGCGTGGGCGGGAGCGGGTTCTCGGTCCTGCCGCTGGACAAGGTATGCGACTTGAAGCGGCACGCCAAGAGCTACTCCGGCCCCCCCTGTGCGTTCTGCGTGGTGATGCGCCTCCTGGGCCGGGTCCACGGCGAGAAGCTCGTGCGCATAACCAAGGTCGTCGGCGAGGCCGATGACAAGGGACACTACCTCCACGCCGAGAGCATCGCCTTCGAGCCGGCCGCGGAGTTCCCGCCCTACCGCGAGAAGATAAAGCGCCTGCCCCTGCCGGCCCTGCTGGCCGACGCCGCCCCGGCCCCGTCCGCGGCGGCGTCCGGGCCGGCGGCCGCCTCGACACTGACGCAGCTGGCCGCCATCAGAATCACCTCCTGGGCCAAGCTGACCATAGACGTGCACCCCGACAGCTTCCGGGCGGGCGCGGTCACCGGCTACCCCTCGGACCTGGGGCTGGCCCAGCACGAGTGGTCACTGTTCTGCGACTTGGCCAAGGCCCGCGGCAAATACGCCCCCAAGCTCCTGGGCCCCGCGGCCCAGCGGGTGCGCGATAACATGGACCGCATCGGCGCCGCGCTCAAGAAGGCCTTTCCGCAAATCCTGGGCGAGCCCATCAAGAGGGCCGGGACCGGCAGCTACGAAACCGTCTTCGCGATCCAGGCCGGCGATCTGCCGCTGGAGAAGCTCGGCTGGTAAGCCGGGGGCCGGGGCCGGCCTGCTAGGCGTACTTCGCCTTGAGCGCCCGGCCCAGCTTGGCGCTCTTCGCGGCCAGGTCCAGGATGTGGATCGGCCTCCGGGCCCATTCCGGGGTGATGACCAGTTGCTTGCCTCTGACCAGGTGGTCGGCGACGTTCCTGTAGAAGCGCCAGCCTTCCGACTCCGGGTTCTTGCCGCTGGTCCTGACGGTGTTCTCGCCGTCGTGGGTCACTGCCTCCCAGGTGCGGTGGGTGAAGAGGTAGGTGCCCTTGGTGCCGGTTATCTCCAGCGTGCTGGGTTTGGGGTTGGAGTCCAGGTTGCTGATGCACAGGGTGATCCACTGGCCGCTCTTGAAGCGGACCACCGCGAAGCCCTCGTCCTCGTTGGTGCCGCCCTTCCAGCGGGTCCTGGGCGCCCAGTAGCCGGTCTTGGCGAAGCCGGAGACTTCTACCATCTCCGGGTCGACCAGCTGCAGCGCGTACTCCAAGAGGTGCACCCCCCAGTCGTAGAGGATGCCCCCGGAGATGCTCCGGCTGGAGCGCCACCAGTCGCCGGGGTTTCCCCAGGCGCCCATGTGCGCCTCGACGCGGACCACCTCGCCGATGAGGCCCGAGCGAATCTTCTTTACGGCGTTGGTGATGCAGCCGTCCCAGTGGCGGTTGTGATAGGTGCTGACCAGCACCCGCTTCTTCCTGGCCGCGGCGATCATCCGGTCGCACTCCGCGGTGGTGATGGCCATGGGCTTCTCCAAGATCACGTGCCGGCCGGCGCCCAGCGCCGCCAGGGCCAGCTTCGCGTGGGTGTTGTGCGGCGTGACCACCGCCACCAGGTTCACCTCGGACTTCCTGAGCATGGCCCGCAGCGAGGAGTAAGTCTTTATCTCCGGGAAGTCCTCCCGGGCGGCGGCCAGGCGCTCGCGGACTATCTCGGCCACCGCCGTGGGAGTCATGCCCGCCTCGGCCATCTCCCGCAGGTGCCTCCGGCCCATGTTGTAGGCTCCGCTGTAGCCGACCACGCCGACCTTGATGTCCTTCACGCTCTTGTGGCGTTTCATCTCGCCCCCTCACAAGGTGCCGCGCGCCAATATAGCACCGTCCGGCCGCCCGTCAACGCCCCTCCGGCGGCCCGGCCGCCGGGGCCTTCCCACCGTTCATTTTTGTTTTGACTAAGCCCCGGGGCGTTCCTAGAATCGCGAGTCTGGGTTGGACGCGCGTGCGGCCCCCTCGAACCGTCGGCCCCTGCGCAGGAGGACCTATCTGAGCGGCAATCTCGGACTTGGCAAGTAACCCGGTTTTCAGGTGTCTTAGGGAGCGTGTGAACCATCATGGAACAGCCCGATCAGGAACAGAGCCCCTTTTCCCCGGAAGAGCAGTCGCAAGAAGCACCCGCCGAGCAGGCCCCCGAGGCGGCCCAGCCCGCTGAAGTTCCGGCCGAGCCGGCGGGAGAGCCCGTCCAGGACTCTCCGGAGCCGGCCGCCGAGCCGGCCGCGGAAGCCGCCCCGGACGCCGCGGAGCCCGCGGGGGAGTTCGCCGACAAGGTCATCGAGTGCGCCCAGTGCGGCGCGGAGTTCGTGCACACCGCCGCGGCCCAGGCCTTCTACAAGGAGAAGGGCTTCGCCAACGAGCCCAAGCGCTGCCCGGCCTGCCGCAAGTCCCGCAAGGCCCAGTCCGGATACACGGCCCGCGGCGGCGCCCCCCGCCAGATGTACCCGGCGGTCTGCGCGGACTGCAACAAGGAAACCCAGGTGCCCTTCAAGCCCTCCGGAACGCGGCCGGTCTACTGCCTGGACTGCTACCGGAAGCGGCAGAGCGGCGGTTGAGCCGGGCTTGGTACTGAGGCCCGCCCGGGGGACAGGGCCTCCGGCGGCAGGGCGCGCCTACGTCTGAATGGGCGTGCCTCGCGGAGCCGGGCGCTTCGGCCAGATCTTTTCGAGGGGCACCGGCCGGCCCTCCGCGTCGATGAGCAGGATCTTCTTGTAGCTTTCGCGGAAGAGCTTCTCCTCGATCTTCCCGATGCGCTCGAAGTAGCAGCGCGCGAAGACCTCCTCCTCGATCTCCGCCAGGGGCGGCACGCCGGCCGCCAGGTGCTTGATCACCTTCACAATGCAGTAGTTGTCCGGGCCCTCCACCACCCCGGAGAGCTCCCCCGGCCTGCCGGCAAACAGGGCCCGGTCAAGCCCGGCCCTGAACTGGCCCCGGCCCACCAGGTGTCTCTTCTTCCTGGAGCCCAGCAGCCCGTCCTGGGCGGCGCTGGCCGGATCCTCGCTGTAGCGGCGGGCCAGCTCGGCGAAGTCCGCGCCGGCCTTGAGCTTGGCCAGGACCATCTCCGCGCGCTTCCGGGCGGTCTTGCGCTCAACGCTCCGGCCCAGCTTCTCGTCGTAAACGAGGCGCTTGATGAAGACCACCTGGGCGCGCACCGACTCGGGCTTGCGGAACCGTCCCGAGTTGAACTTGTAGTAGTCGGCGACCTCCTGGGGCGTGGGCCTGGCGGCGGTCACGCGCAGGTTCCGCTGGTAGGCTTCGGCCAGGAGGTCGTCCCTGGCCATCTCCTTCAGCGCCTCCAGCGACAGGCCCCGGTCGACGGCCAGCTTCCGGGGCCCGCCGGCCTGCTTGAGCATCTCCCGCCAGCGCTTCTCGACGTCGCGCTCGGAGACCTTGAAGCCCATCTTGACGAACCTCTGGGCCTCGGTGCGGAGGATTTCTCCGAAGACCACTCCGCGGACCGCGTTGAGGCGGGCCCGCTCAAGGGCCTGCGCGTAGAGCACGGCATCGCGCAGGCCCCAGAGCCCCATCTTCTTGCGCTGGTCCTTGATGCGGTTGAGCCGCTTGATCTGCGGCGCCGCGCGCAGCAACAGATGCGAGCGGGTGATCGGTCGCCCGTTCACCGTGTAGGGGGCGAACTCGTAGGGGACATCTTCCCCCGCTCCGCCACCTGGCGGAGGAGCCCCGGCCCGGGCCGGAGCGCCAACGACCAGCAGCG
Organism: uncultured Planctomycetia bacterium; assembly: GCA_964581145.1. Lineage (GTDB taxonomy): Bacteria > Planctomycetota > SZUA-567 > JAKLDR01 > JAKLDR01 > CAZONU01. The sequence goes on along the minus strand of CAZONU010000138.1, from coordinate 1,831 downwards.
CGAGGAACAGGACGAGCGCGCGCATCACGACTTCACCTTCACCCAGCCGCGCCGCCTGGCGCTGGCCAGGACCGCCTCGCAGATGGCCAGCTCCTGGTGGCCGTCGGCGAAGGTCGCGAAGGTCGGCTTCCTGCGGCGCAGCCGGCGGTCGCGCACCCGGGCGTAGAACTCGCGGCAGAGGTTCTTGAGGCCGTCGGGGTAGGCCTCGGGATGGCCGCCGGGATAGTGTGCAAAGGCTGCGGCGTGGGCGGAGAGCAGCGCGGGGTCCTTGATGATCACCTCGTTGGCCTTCTCCCGCCGGCCGACGACCAGCTCGTTGGGCCGCTCCTGGTCCCACCAGCAGGCCGACTCCGCGCCGGAGAGCTCGATGTGCAGGCGGTTCTTGCGCCCGGCCGAGACCTGGCTGACCACCAGCGTGCCCAGCGCGCCGCGCCTCGTGCGGAACTGGATCGCCGCGCAGTCTTCGGTGTCGATGCGCACCTTCTGGTAGTCGCTGGGGCGCAGCTTGCGACCGGCGTAGGTTTCAACGGCAAACTTGGGGCGCTTGCGGCGTTTGTGCACCGTGGAGAAGTCCGCCGTGACCTCGACGACCTCCTCGCCGGTCACGTGCTGGAAGAGGTCGAACCAGTGGCTGCCGATGTCGCCCACCGCGCGGGGCCTGCCGCCCAGCCGGGCCTCGAGGCGCCAGTTGTAGTCGGTATCGAGGTAGAGCCAGTCCTGCAGGTAGGAGCCGTGGGCCAGGTACAGCTTCCCCAGGCGTCCGGAGGCGCACATGTCGCGCATCTCCTGGACCAGCGGGTAGAAGCGGTAGTTGAAGTCCACCGCGTTCTCGACGCCGGCCTTCGCGGCGGCCCGGACCAGCGCGCGGGTCTCGCGGGTCGTCATGGCCAGGGGCTTCTCGCTGAGGACGTGCTTCCCGGCCTTGAGGACGGCCATGTTGATCTTGTAGTGGATGTTGTTGGGCGTGCAGTTGTGGACGGCCTGGACCTCGGGGTCGGCCAGCAGCTTTCGCCAGTCGCCGTAGGCCGTGGGGATGCCCAGCGCGGCGGCCTTCTCGCGGGCCAGCTCGGCGCCCTGCTCGGCCAGGGCGATGAACTCCACTCCCCCGTTGCGGCGCGCGGCCTCCACGTGGGCCGGCCCGATGAACCCGGTGCCGATGATCCCGGCCTTGACGGTCTTCATGAATGGAGCCCTTCGTCTGTCTTCCCGCACAGCCAGGGCATATTTCATCCATTTTCGGGCGAAAGTCAAGGCCCTGCCCATGACCGGGGCTGCCCCGGCGCAGGGGTGAGTCACAAGGTCCCCCCCGCCCCCGCCCTTCTGCTTCGGCTGAGCGCCTTGACACTGTCCGCGGAAGGGCATAGAATAAACCAGTTGGGCGATTAGCTCAGTTGGCTAGAGCGCGTGGATCACACCCACGAGGCCGTAGGTTCAAGTCCTACATCGCCCACCACCGAATGCAGCGGGGCCGGCGCGAGGCCGGCCCTTTCCGTTCGCTCGTCGTATTATCGGGCCGGTGCATTTGTCGGCTAGGCCGGTGAGCAGGTAGAATGTGAGCCGCGCCAGCCGAAGGCAGGGAGGAAGCGATGGGAAAATTGAAAGTCAAGGAAGTGTCGGAGCCCAACCTGTTCAGTGACATATTCCCGCACGTGGCCCCGCCGCACATAGCCTTCGACGGGCCGATCTGCGAGGAGTTCGAGGGCGAGACGGTGGCCATTCACCCGCTGGAAGTCAGGAAGCGGGACATTCACATGACCGACACCACCTTCCGCGACGGCCAGCAGGCCCGGCCGCCCTACACCGTCGAGCAGATCGCCGAGCTGTTCGACCT
>CAZONU010000137.1:0-11810 GCA_964581145.1 uncultured Planctomycetia bacterium | reverse complement strand
CCTTTCCGCCGAGCTCATTGCCCGGGGCCTGGCCCGGCCCTGGCCCAAGCCCCGCCGCTGAGCCCGCGAGGCCCGGGGGATTATTGCGTCATAATCCCGGCGAAGTCGGCTACAATATAGTGGGAGAGGAAATGGACGCCGCGCCGGAAACCCAGGAGCCCCAGAAGCCCCGCCGCTGGTGGCTCAGGATGCTGGTGGCCAGCGCCGCACTGGTGGCGGTGTTGTTGGGAGTGGTCTATCTGACCCCGATTGTGCGGCTGCACTATCACGCCTGGCAATATCGGAAGGGCGGGGACTTGGTCCACCTCAAGGCCGCCGCGCGCATTCTCAGGGACAGGAAGGCGCACATAGATACGGTCAGACGCTTGCTGGGACCGGAGAGCGACCCACAACTTTACGTTGGCTGGGGCGTGGGGGGCGAGCGTCTACGCTACGGGGAACCCACGGGTCCCACGGGGGAGATGTTGATGTCCAATCCCATTCTCCCGTGCATGGTCGAGCTTCGCTTCAACAGAGAGAAACACCTGACTGCCATCTACGAAAACGTCCTGGTATTCAGCGCTCCTCACGGTCCGCTCAAGCTCGAATGGGTGGAAATTGACTAGCGCTCAGGCAACCCCGAACGCCGCCAAGCCGCCCCGCCGCTGGTGGCTGGGGATGCTCGTCGCGTCCGCCGCGCTGGTGGCCGTGCTGCTGGGGGTGGTCTGGCTGACACCTATTGTCCCCTTGCATTACTACGCGTGGCGCTACCGGCGGCGCCACAACGGCGGGGGGGACCTGCCCAGGCTGGCCGACAGACTCCTGGCAATGCGGGCCTCCCCGGAGAGGGTCACCGGTCTGCTGGGCCCGTCGGGCAGGGAGGAGAAGAAACCGGACGGCAGGCTGGTCCTCTTCTACGACGTCGGGGGCGTCTTCCACGACAGCCTGCAGGGGATGTATTTCGTTTTCGACGGAGACCGCCTCGGGGAAGTCAAGGAGGTAACCGGGCGCGACCTGCTCCTGCTGCAGGCGCCTCAGTTCCCCGGACCGGAGCTGGACCTGGAGCTCGAAGATGAAAAGAAGTGAGCCCGAGCCCGGGCCCGAGCCCAAGCCCCCCCGCCGCTGGTGGCTGCGGATGATCGTCGCCAGCGCGGCGCTGGTGGCGGTGCTGCTGGGGGCGGTCTGGGTGACGCCGGTCGTCAAGCTGCACTATCACGCGTGGCAGTATCGCAGGGACATATTCAAGACGGAGGGCACGGGCAGGCACCTCAAGAAAGCGGCGGAGTTGCTGCGGACCAGGCGGGCGAGCCCGGAAGCGGCCAGGCGACTTCTCGGGGCCCCCGGACGCGAGGAAAGAGCAAGGGACGGGGCACTGAGTCTGCACTATTGCAGGCTGCATAGGCCACTGTCCGTGAGGAGGGGTGAGCCGTACGTGAAACTGGTGTTCAGAGATGGCGTCCTGACGTCCGTGGAGGACTACGAGGAGCATCGCCTCCCGTCCGTTCAGCCACCGCCGCGCGGTTTCCAAATTCCTCTTCCCATCCCGAAGGGGGAGTAGTATGGTGGAAGAAGAAGCCCGGCCGATTACAGGCGATTCCCAGGCCGAGGGCCGTCCCAGGCTCGCCCGCCGCTGGTGGCTCAGGATGTTGGTGGCTTCCGCCGCGCTGGTCGCGGTATTGCTGGGGGCATACTTCCTCACGCCGGTAGCCCGGCTGCACTATTACGCCTGGAAGTATCGCACTGGCCGGGACGCGGCGGACTCGCTCAAGACGGTTGCCGAGGTCCTGGTGCAGAGGAAGGTATCCCCGGAAATGGTCGAGAAATTGCTGGGAAGGCCCCGGGAGACGGAGGACTATTGGGACGGCAGCAGTGTGTGGAGCTATTCGTGCCAGCCGCTGGACGTAGTTCCCGTTTCTGCCAGTTACGATTTGACCTTCAAGGACGGTAGGCTGGTGTCGATGAAGGCGGTTTCGCGGCAGGAGAACCTAAGCAGGGGATGGGAGAAGGCCGGCGCATGGGGAGCCAGCCCGCGACCGAGATTCACACCGTCGGGCTCGAAAACGAGCCCTGAAAGCGAAGAGAAATGAGCGAGACCCCGGAAGCCGACAAGCCCCCCCGCCGCTGGTGGCTGCGGATGATCGTCGCCTCGGCCGCGCTGGTGGCGGTGCTCCTGGGGGTGGTCTGGGTGACGCCGGTCGTCAAGCTGCACTATCACGCGTGGCAGTGGCGCAAGCACAAGGACATGGACCAGCTCAAGGCCGCCGCGCGCATTCTCAGGGACAGGAAGGCGCACTACGAGACGGTCAAGCGCATACTGGGTCCCCCGGACTCCTCGCAGCCCGGCCTCGGCTGGGGAGTGGAAGGCCAACGCCTGCTCTACTCGGACAATCCCACCGCGCCCGTCGGAGGGTCAGCCCCCCGGTGGGAGCTTCCTCCGTACATGATCGACCTGCGTTTCGACAAAGAAAAACGCTTGACCTCCGTCTACGAAAGCCTCCTGGTATTCAGCACTTTTCCCGCCCCGCTCAAGCTGGAGTGGACTGAGGTGAAGTAGCGCTCCGCCCTGACCCCTTGCATTTCACCCCCCCAGGCCCCTATAATCCCCGCTTCGAGATGGGGGAAGGGGAGAAGGTCCGGCCATGTCCAGCGACCTGCCGTCGATAGCCAGCGCGCGGATGCACTTGCTTCCGCCGTACCTCTTCGGCGAGCTCAACCGCATCAAGATGGAGAAGCGCCGCGCCGGAGATGACATCATCGACTTCGGCATGGGCAACCCCTCCGACCCCGCGCCCGACTGGGTGGTCGAGAAGCTCTGCGAGACGGCCCGCGACCCGCGCAGCCACCGGTATTCCGTCTCCACCGGCATCTTCAACCTCAAGCGCGAGGCCGCGCGCTTCTACGAGCGGCGCTACGGCGTCGCGCTCGACCCCGAGCGCGAAGTAGTCTGCACCATAGGCTCCAAGGAGGGCTTGAGCCACCTGTGCCTGGCGCTGCTGGGGCCCGGGGAGTCGGTGATGGTGCCCACCCCGGCCTTCCCCATCCACATCTACGCGCCGATCATCGCCGGGGCCAGCATCATCGGCGTTTCCATGGGCGAGGGGCCCGACGCCGAGTGCGCCGAGCGTGTGCTCCGGGGCATCGACGATACCTGCAAGCACATCAGCCCCAAGCCCAAGGCGGTCATCGTCTGCTACCCGCACAATCCCACGGCGCGCGTCGCCGAGAAGCCCTTTTACGAGAAGCTGGTGGCCCTGGCCCGCGAGCACGGCTTTCTCATCATCCATGACTTCGCCTACGCGCAGACCGCCTTCGACGGCTTCAAGCCGCCCAGCATCCTCGAAATCGACGGCGCCAAGGAGATTTCCTGCGAGTTCTGGACCATGAGCAAGCCCTACAACATGGCCGGCTTCCGGGTGGGCTTCTGCGTGGGCAGCCCGGACATGTGCGGCCTGCTCGGCAAGATCAAGGGCTACTACGACTACGGCATCTTCCAGGCGCTGCAGATCGCCGCGATCATGGCCCTGCGCGAGGGCGACGAGTTCGCCGCGAAGCAAGCCGCCGTCTACCAGAGCCGCCGCGACGTGCTCTGCAAGGGGTTGCTGGAGATGGGCTGGGAGCTGGAGGTGCCCAAGGGCTGCATGTTCGTGTGGGCCAAGATCCCCGAGAGCCACCGGGCGATGGGCTCGATAGAGCTTGCCAAAAAACTCATGGATGACGCGATGGTCGCGGCCAGCCCCGGCGGGGGCTTCGGCCCCGACGGCGAGGGCTGGATGCGCTTCGCCCTGGTGGAAAACGAGAAACGCACCCAGCAGGCCCTCCGCCAGATGCGGCGGATGTTCCGGGAAGGCGAAGATGAAACCGCAGATAGACGCAGATAGACGCAGTTTGGAGGATAGGCCGCGGGGAAGCGCCCAAGGGTCCGCCAGCGGGTCTCGCCGCGGAAAGGCTCAATACTTGGGTCCCTGTTGTTCAAAGCTTGGTGCTCTTGGTGCCCGCCCGACAGCTGGCGGGCAAGTCTTGGTGGTTAATGATTATCAGCGTTCATCGGCCTCCATCGGCGGTTTCAATAGGGGTTCCCGATGACTGACAGCGGACCGCGCCCCGAAGAAAGCCATGCATCGCCGGCGCCCGCCGACGAGGAGAAGCTGGACCTCGCCTCCGTCGCCGAGCAGCTGGCCGCCAAGAGCCGCGAGCTCGAGGGCGACCTCGCCGTGGAGCCGGCCGCTCCCGCCGAAGAGACGCCCGCCGAGCCGGAGCCGGAGCCCGAGCCGGACCTCACCGTCGGCGCGCGGGAGCTTTCCGGCGCGGAAGTGTATGCCGCCGTCGAGGCCCTGCTCTTCGCCGCGGACAAACCCATTACCGCCGCGCAGCTCGCCCGGGCGCTGCCCGGGGGGGTGGGCGCCAGCGAGGTCCGCAAGCAGTTGGCGGGCATTGCCGAAGAGCTGGCCGACGGCGAGCGCGGCTTTGAGCTCCGCGAGATCGCCGGCGGCTGGCAGCTCTTGACGCGCGAGAGATTCGCGCCCTACGTGGCCAAGCTCAAGAAGGCCGCCGGCGCGCGCAAGCTGAGCGGCTCGGCGCTGGAGACCCTCGCGGTGGTCGCCTACAAGCAGCCGGTGATGCGCGCGGAGGTCGAGCGCATCCGCGGGGTGGCCTGCGGGGACATGCTCCGCAACCTGATGGAGAAGCGCCTGGTGCGCATCACCGGGCGCAGCCCGGACCTGGGCGCGCCGCTGCTTTACGGGACCACCTCGGACTTCCTGGACCACTTCGGCCTGGCCTCGCTGTCGGACCTGCCGCGCTCGGCAGAGCTGGGCCGCAAGCCCAAGCCCTCGGAGCCGGCAGTGACTCCGCCCGCCGAGGGCGGGGGCGAGGGCGAGGGAGACGGAGAGGCCCCCGCGGAGAGTGACGCCGCCGAAGACGAGCCGGAGGCGCCGGAGGCGTGAGGAAGCTGCTGGTCGCGGCCTGCGCGGCGCTGGGCGCGGAGCTGGCCGGGAAGGCGGGCCTGGAGCGCTTCGGGCAGCTGGTCGAGGTCGAGCCGGTCTTTCCCGCGTTAACGATACCCGCGCAGGCCACGCTGCTCACCGGCCTCGCTCCCGGCGGGCACGGCGCGGCGGCCAACGGCTTCTATCAACGGGAACTGCGCAGGACCTTCTTCTGGGAGCAGAGCGCGGCGCTGGTCTTCGGGCAGCGCCTCTGGGAGCGCGTCGAGGAGCGCCACGGCGTGCAGTGCTCCGCGGCGCTGCTCTTCTTCCAGAACTCCATGGGCGCCAACGCCGAGGTGATACTCACCCCCGCGCCGCTGCACGCCCCGGACGGCAGGATCGTCACCGCCTGCTACGGCCGGCCGCCGTACCTGGCCGCGGAGCTGGACAAGCTGCTGGGGAGCTTCCCGCTGCACCACTACTGGGGGCCGGGCGCGGGCCTGGCCAGCTCCCAGTGGATCGCGGCGGCCGCGGGACAGGTCCTGGAGAGGGGCAAGCTCGACCTGATAATGACCTATCTGCCGCACCTGGACTACGACCTGCAGCGCTTCGGGCCGGACTCCCCCGAGGCCGGGAAGGCCGCCGGGGAGCTGGCCCTGATCATCGAGGAGCTGTCCGACGCGGCCGAGCGGCACGGCTATGACCTGGTAATCGCCGGCGACTACGCCATCGAGCCGGCCTCCGGGTTCGCGCAGCCCAACCTGGCGCTGCGCGAGGCGGGGCTCTTGAAAATCAGGCGCGTGGGGCCCTGGGAGCTTCCCGACTTCGCGACCAGCGGGGCCTTCGCGGTGGTCGACCACCAGGTGGCCCACGTCTACTGCCAGAACGGGGCCTGCGCCGGGGAGGCGGCCGACGCCCTCGAGGGCCTGGCCGGGGTGGGGCGCATCATCGACGCCGGGGCCCAGAAGGAGCTGGGCATCGCCAGCGCGCGCGGCGGGGACCTGGTCCTGGAGGCCGCCCCCGGGGACTGGTTCGCCTACGAGTGGTGGACCGGCGAGGAGAGCGCGCCGCCCTACGCGCGGACGGTGGACATCCACAACAAGCCGGGCTACGACCCCCTGGAGCTCTTCTTCGGCGAGGACAAAAGGGGCACCGCCAGCGACGGGAGGCTGGTCAGGGGCACCCACGGCCGCGCGGCCGGCGCCGCCGCCGCGCTGATTCTTCCCGATAAGGCCGAGGCCCCCGATCGATTGCTCAGCGCGACGGAGGTGAGCGGGTTACTTTGCGATCTGATCGCGGGTTGACCCGCCTCCCGCGGAGCCCGCAGCGTTGACAGAGGTTCGCGCGCGGGGTATACTCCTCGGACAGCACCTTCTGATACGGCATCCAGGTCCGGTATAACCAGCGGGTTGCACGTCGGAGGGGCCATGCCCGAGGACAGCGCCCAGCAGCAGATCGGCCAGCTCGCCGTCGAGCGCGGGCTGGTGACTGTTGCCCACCTGACTGAGGCAATCCGCGAGCACGAGCGCCGCCGCGCGGCGGGCTCCGAGGTGCCCCTCGGCGAGGTGCTCATCGAGCTGGAGCTGCTCAGCCGCCGGCAGCTCGAGTCGCTGCTGACCAGCCAGGGCAAGCCCTCCCAGAAGAAGCAGGCCATCGCCGGCTATGAACTTATAAAGCGCCTGGGCGAGGGCGGCATGGGGGCGACATACCTGGCCCGTCAAACATCCATGGATCGCCTGGTGGCATTGAAAGTCCTGCGCAAGAACCTGGCCAAGAACACCGACTTCGTCGACCGCTTCGTGCGCGAGGCGCGGCTGGCCGGCAAGCTCAACCACGTGAACATCGTCCAGAGCCAGGACGTGGGCGAGTCCGGCGGCTTTCACTACCTGGTCATGGAGTACGTCGAGGGCCGGAGCGCCTACAGCCTGATGCCCAAGGGCGGCATGGACGAGGAGCTGGCCCTGCACATCTGCATGCAGGTGGCCCGGGCGCTGGACTTCGGCCACCGGAACGGCATCGTCCACCGCGACATCAAGCCCGACAATATTATCGTAACCGAGGACAGGATCGCCAAGCTCTGCGACTTCGGCCTGGCAAGAGACACGGCGCAGGAAACCCGCCTGACCCAGACCGGGATGATGATGGGCACCCCGCACTACGTTTCTCCTGAGCAGGCCCGCGGCGAGAAGGACGTGGACATCCGCAGCGACATCTACTCGCTGGGGGCCACGCTTTATCACCTGGTTACCGGCGAGACGCCCTTCAGGGGCTCCAGCCCCGCGGTGGTCATGACCAAGCACCTCACCTCGCAGATGCCCTGGCCGCAGGACGTGAATCCCTTGGTCTCGGACGGCTGCTGCCGACTCATTGCCCGGATGATGGCCAAGGACCCCAATGACCGCTACCTGACCCCGGAAGAGCTGCTCCGGGACATGGAGCTGGTCATCGACGGCAAGCCGCCCGGGAGCGCGGTGCTCGACCCCATGCTGAGTTCGATAGCCGGCAGCGGCGCGGTGCCCGCCGCCGACATCACCGGCGAGACCATCCCGCTGGCCCCGCCCAAGCCCAGGGCCGAGCCCGGGGAGTTCCCGGCAGTCGAGGGCATGAGCTGGGCCGAGGACGCCGAGCCCGCGGCGGCCTCCCAGGAGCTCACCGGACACCTGCCCGGCGCCAGGCCCGCTGACTGGGAGGAGATAGCCAAGGCGGCGGCCGCCGAAGCCGAGCCCTCCGAGCCGCCGGAGGGCATATTCCAGTACGGCAAGACCTTCAAGGCCGCGGAGGATTACAGGAAGGCCTCCATGGCGGAGGACGAGGAGGGAGAGGCTGAACCGCCAAGGCGCCAAGAGCGCCAAGAAGAGCAGATAGCCCAAGGACAGGAGCCGGCCGCGGAGGAAGAGGCGCCCGTCGGGGACATGGACCGGAAGCCGCCGGCGGAGCCGGTGGATCGGTCCGTGTCCCCGGAACGAACCCGGAGGAGGAGGCGCGGCACGCGGGGGACCCGGCCGCTGCGGGCGGTCGAGAAGCGCGGCCGGCCGGTCAAGGTTTACGCGGCGCTCGGCGCGGTGCTCGTCTTCGTCGTCGTGGCCGTCGCCGTGTTGCTGGCGCTCAAGGGCGGGGAGGACGGTGACGAGCGCCTCGCCCCGCCGCCGATCAAAAACGGAAAGAACGGCAAGGTCGCCACGCCCGGCCCCGCCCGCTTCCGCGCCGAGTGGAAGGAGCTCAAGTTCAGTGGCGAGACGCCCAGGAATCGCGGTGCCATCGCGACGGCACTTGCCTACGACTCCAAGCGCAAGCGGTGCATCCTGGCCGGCGGACACATAGGCTATGGTTCAACCAACGACCTCTGGGCGCTCGATGTCCAGAGTGCCAAGTGGACGTGCCTGGAGAAACATGCTCTGAAGAACTTCAAGCCAGTAGGAGCGCGGCCCGCTGGCATGATGGACCATCACGTGGTTTACGACGCAGCCACCGACCGTTACGTGACACCCACCTACAGCTACGACCCCGACGCGCGGCGCTGGATCAAGGGCGGCCACAAGGCAGGTAGGAGTGCCCTTGCGTACTACCCAGACGCCCGGAAGTACCTGCGAATATGGAAGCCGTCCAGGGGGAATACAAGAGTTGACCTGTTCGACATAAACACTGGGCTGGGCACACAGTCCAGCAAGCCTGGTTTCCCCCATCGCGACTACTGCTGGGGCGGCCTGGCCTACGATCAGAGGAGCAAGGTCTTCGTCCTCTTCGGAGGTTCAAACTATAAACCTGAGAAGGCTTTCAACGACACCTGGACCTTCAATCCGAAAACCAAGACATGGCGCGGAATGAAGCCGCCGGTCAGTCCATCGGCCCGCGGACGGCACAAGCTCGTCTGGCACGAGGGGCTCGGAGCGCTGGTCATGGCCGGCGGCTCACCTGTTTACAAGAAGTATTTCAACGACCTATGGGTCTACGAGGCGGACAAAGACCGCTGGACGGAGGTGAAGACTGCGATCGCCCCGCCACCCGCCCACGCAGCCACGGTCTACGACACCGCGCATGACCGGCTGGTGCTTTTCAACCAGAAGGGCCAGACCTGGACCTGCAAGATCGAGCGGGTCAAGAAATGAACCGCCAAGACGCCAAGAACGCCAAGAACAACGCCAACGCCGAAGAACCTGACCAGGAACTCGATGAACTGGCCCGGAAGACCATCGGCGCCGCAATCGAGGTGCACCGCATTCTCGGTCCCGGATTCCTGGAGAGCCTCTACGCGGAGGCCCTCTGCGTCGAACTCGGCCTGCGTGGCATACCCTTTGTCCGCCAGGCACCCGTCAACACCGAGTACAAGGGCCACGCGGTCGGCGAAAGCAGGTTGGACCTGCTTGTGGCCGACCGCCTGATAGTCGAACTCAAAGCGGCCGATTCGCTGCTGCCCATACACACTGCTCAGGTCGTCTCTTACCTCAAGGCCACGGGGCGCGGGCTGGGTTTGCTGGTCAACTTCAACGTGCCCGTCCTCAAGGACGGAATCAAGAGGGTGGTCCTTTCACAGCGATGAACCGCCAAGCCAGTTTTCTGGATTCCTGCTCCTGGCGATCTTGGCGTCTTGGCGGTTCTGAAAAACAATGCCCTCCTCCGCGGCTTGGCGGTTTGAGGCCCCTGGTTGCTTTACTGAGCGCCCCGGGGTTGCTATAATCGCTCGCGAAGGGGAGAGGTCCGCAATGGGGCGACTGACAGCCTGGACGCTGGCCGGCCTGGTGCTCTGCGCTTCCGCCGCGCGCGGCGGGGAGAGGGCCGAGCCGCCCAACCCCTTCGGCGTCAAGAAGGCCCCGCGGCCCGAGGCGGTGCCGGGGAAACTCGTCCGCTCCGACGGGGCGGTCCACCGCGGGCGGATATTCCTGACCCGCGACAAGCGCCTGGAGCTCTACTGCGACTCTGAGAAGAAGTGGTACAAGCTCAAGCTGGCCGACCTGGCCGGCATCAAGTGGGTCATAGAGTTCGAAAAAGAGGAGAAGGAGTGGCGCTGGAAGGAGTCCGGCAGCGACGTCAAGGTCCTCACCGGCCGCAAGAAGATCGACCGGCGCTATAAGACGGTGGTGACCAGGAAGGACGGGAAGAAGGTCGAGGGCCACATCCGCGGGACGGTGGTTTACGTGCAGCCGGAGAAGGGCAAAAAGAAGAAGTTCTTCATCTACTGGAACCACCCCTCGAACTTCGACCAGAAGCCCGCGGACCTGATTTACACGAAAGAGATTCACTTCGGCACCGAGCACGCCCGGGAGCCGAAGAAACCGGAGAAGGGCTCAGAGAAAAGGCCGGAGCCGCCCAAAGCTGCCGGCAAGAAAAAGGAAAAGTAAGAGCCGCCATGTCCCCCACCGAGAGCAAAAAAGCCGCCCGGCGCCGCGCCGACCAGAGGAAGCAGGAACGCCTGGCCTACATCGGCACGCTGGCCGCCGGTCTGGCCCACGAGATCCGCAACCCGCTCAACTCCATCAAGATGAACGTGGAGCTCATCGAGGGCGACCCGGCCGGGGGCGACGGCGCCGGGCGCGAGGAGCTGGCCCGGCGGCTGGGCCGCATCCGGCGCGAGGCCGAGCAGCTCCAGAACATCCTCGACGAGTTCCTGGCCTTCGCCCGCCCGCCCAAGATGGAGCCGATGGTCACCGACCTGGGCCAGTACCTGGAGGACCTCCTGGAGTTCTTCGAGCCGGAGTGCCGCGGGGCGGGGGTGACCGTCCGGCGGGACTTCGCGCCCGATCCCTACCCGGTGAGGATCGACCCCGCGCAGTTCAAGCACGTGATAATCAACTTGTTGCGGAACGCGGTGGAGGCCATCGGCCAGCACGGGGAGGTCACCGTTTCCACCCGCGAGCTGGAGCGCGAGGTGGAGATCCGCGTGGCCGACAACGGCGGGGGAGTGCCCGCCGGGGACGCCGGGAAGGTCTTCGAGGTCTTCTACAGCACCAAGGAGCGCGGCACCGGCCTGGGCCTGGCCATCGCCCGGCGCATCGTCGAGGAGCACGGCGGGGCCCTGGCGCTGGAAAACCGCCCCGGCCTGGGGGCCACCTTCGTGATAAGATTGCCCAAGGGCATCTTCCTGGAGTTCGAGGCCGAGGAGCCGGAGGCGGGGAAATGAAACCGCAGATGGACGCAGGTGAGCGCAGATAGAGATAGGGGGGACATGTACCGGAAGTCCGCCGAAGGCGGAAGCGGTACGTGTCCCCCGAACGTCGTCGGAGGGGTTGAGGAAGCGTGACCAGAAGCCACAGCGTGCTGGTCGTCGAGGACCACGAGACCACCCGGGAGTCGCTGCGCGAGCTGCTGGAGCGCGAGGGCTGCGAGGTCCTCGCGGTGGCCACCGTGGAGGAGGCCCTGGCCCGCGCCGCCGAGCCGGACCTCGACGTGGTGCTCACCGACCTGCGCCTGCCCGACGCCGGCGACCGCGGAGGGCTGGAGGTCCTGGAGCGCTCCCGCAGGATGCACCCCGGCCGCCCGGTGATCGTGATCACCGCCCACGGGTCGGTGGACACCGCCGTGGAGGCCATGAAGAAGGGCGCCCACGACTACATCGAGAAACCCTTCGACCTGCGCCGCCTGCGCCAGGTGCTGGAGGGCGCTTTCAGGCTGCGGGACCTGGAGGTCCGCAACGAGGAGCTCAGCCGCCAGCTGGCCCAGTCCGGCGCCGGCGGCGAGATGGTCGGCGCCAGCCCCCAGATGGAGCGCCTGCGCGCCGAGATCGCCCGGGTGGCCCGGACCAGCTCCACGGTGCTGGTCACCGGCGAGTCCGGCAGCGGCAAGGAGCTGGTGGCCAACGCGGTCCACGCAGCCAGCCCCCGGGCGCGCGGGCCGCTGATCAAGGTGCACCTGGGGGCGCTGGCCCGCGAGCTGGTCGAGAGCGAGCTCTTCGGCCACGAGCGCGGGGCCTTCACC
>CAZONU010000136.1:0-11897 GCA_964581145.1 uncultured Planctomycetia bacterium | reverse complement strand
TACTCCCATGACCTTCCCACCGTCTTCAACGCCCACGGTCAGAACCTCCACCCCCTGATGAGCGGCCTGAAGAAACAGCACATGGTCATGCATCCGAGTGGGCACCTGCTGTGTGCCAGCGCGGTGGGCACGTGGGCCAACCACGGCCCGCCTCGGTACCTGATGGCCCTGCACCCCGAGGGCGGCGCACCGGAGGGTGTGGGCTTCGTCGGGCCGCAGATCTGCCGGCCGCGCGGCTTCATGGGCGGAGCGGGGGAGGGATCGGCCGGATGCTTCGACCATCTGGCGATGAGCGCCGACGGCGGGTACGTCTACGTTTCGGTCGGGGCCAAGGCCCGCCTGCACGGCAAGAAACACTCCGTCTACCGCCTCAAGTGGTCGGACGCGGGGTTCGGCGAGCCCTGGCTGGGCAAGGCCGAGGCCGGGGGCGACGACGCGCACTTCAACGACCCCCAGGGCCTGGCCGTCGACGGCAAGGGAAACGTGTACGTCTGCGACTACGGAAACAGCCGGGTGATGATCTTCGGCAAGGACGGCAAGTTCCTCGGCAAGTTCGCGGCGGCCAAGCCGCACCAGATCGCGGTGCACCCCAGGAGCGGCGGGATCTACGTGCTGTCCTGCAGCACCTACAAGAGGTGGGGCCGGCTGTGGAACGAGGACACGGCCATCACCAAGTTCTCGGCTTGGGGCAAGGATGCGCCCCGCCAGCTCGCCAAGCTGGAGCGCAGGGGCATGTACGTCATGGCGCTGGACGCTTCGGCGTCGCCCCCCCGGCTGTGGGTCGGCGGGCGCGAGGTGCTGCCCATCGTCGACAAGGGCAACGCCCTGGAGGCCGGCGGGAACATCATGACCAAGCCCTGCCTGCGCACCCTGGGCTTCATCGCCGGCGACCCGGAGCGCAAGCGCGTCCTCCTCTACCTGTACAGCACCAGCAGGCCCGCGGTCATGAGCCTGGACCTGGAGTCCGGAAAGCTATCAAGATTCTGCAAGGGCACGGACATGGCCCTGGACCGCGAGGGCAACGTCTACGTCATGGGCGGCCGCGACCACTGCTTCTATCGCTACGACCCCAAGGGGAAGCCGTTGCCCTTCCCGGGGACCGGCAGCCACAAGGTCAAGACCAAGGGATACCGGGGCTACGGGCCGAACATGGGCATCGGCGGGATAACCGTGGATGCTCGAGGCAACGTCTACGTGGTGCGCAACAACAACTACGGCGGTGCGGGGAGCTACGGCGGCCGCGTGGACATGTTCGGGCCGGACGGCAAGCTGAAGAAGGCGGACATAGTGGACGGCCTGGGCTACGGCGACTGCGGTCTGGCCGTGGATGCCGCCGGGAACATCTACGTGGGCTCGAACCTCAAACCCAAGGACAAGCCCATCCCCGCGTATCTCGCCGGCAAGGCGCCCGCCAGGAGCTGGACCTGGTGGCGGGGCAAGGAGCGCGAGATCCCCTGGCGCTACACCTACTACAATCCGTACCTCTTCCACTGGGGAGCGGTCTTCAAGTTCGGCCCGGAGGGCGGCATCTTCTACGGGCAGAACGCCCGGATCGTCAGGAGGAACAAGAAGTACGGCGCTCCCCGGCCCGCGGACGACGTGAAGAATGCCCCGCCCGGCGCGGAGGTGCTGCGCTCGGCGTGCCTGGGCTACGAGGTGCGCGCCGCCGGGCACAAGTGGCGCTTCCAGGGCTTCGGGATCGTCCCCAGCTCGGGCGACGCGCTGACCCCCGACCCGGGCTGCGTCTGCTACAACGGCCACCTGGCGGCCGACCCCTACGGCCGGGTCTACGTCCCCAACGTCTTCCGCTTCTCGGTGGAGATGCTGGACACCGCCGGCAACCACATTGCCCGTATCGGCCGCTACGGCAACGCCGACGACGGGCCGCGGAAGGCCAAGCCCGGCGGGCCCGATATCTACCTGGCCTGGCCGGCGTTCGTGTCCGCCCGGGGCGGCAGGCTGTTTATCGCCGACAGTCTGGTCCACTGCGTGACGGTGGTGAAGTTCGACTACGCCGCCAGCGCGGAGTGCTCACTGCCTTGAGGAAGGCGAAGAAGCTGATGCCGAAACTCCTGATAACCACGATGTTCCTCGTCGCGCTGGGCCTCTCGGCCGCCGCCGGCGAGTTCTCCGTCAAGCTGACCGTGCACGAGTCGGCGGGCATCGACCGCAAGGGCGAGCCGGTCAGCGGGGGCGTTCCCCTCCCGCGCGGGCTGGTCAGGGACCCGGCCAGGCTCAAGCTGGTGGACTCGGCCGGCAGGGAGGTCCCCGCGCAGTTCTCGGTCATCAACCGCTGGATCTCGGACGGCAGCGTGATGTGGCTCTTGGTCCAGGCGCGCGCGGCGGTCCCCGCCAAGGGGCAGGCCGTCTTTCATCTCCGCCCCGGGCCGGCCAGGGCCAGGGCCGGGCTCCTCAAGGTCACCGACGCCGCCGACGCGGTCACCGTGGACACCGGCAGGATCAAGTTCCGGGTCAGCAAGACCAAGTTCAACCTGATTGACTCCGCGTGGCTGGACGCCGACGGCGACGGCAAGTACGCCCCCGACGAGCAGGTGGTGGTGAGCGACCCGCGCGGCGGCTCGGTCTTCACTCTCAAGAGCAAGGACGAGACCTACACCTCGGCGGCCGGCGCTCCCAAGAGGGTCGCGGTGGAGGAGAGCGGCCCCGAGCGCGTCACGGTTCACGCCGAGGGCCTGCACCGCCCCGAGGGCGGCAAGGGCTACCTGCCCTACTGCTACGGCTACGACGTGCGCATCCGGGCCTGCGCCGGCCAGCCGTACGTGCGCATCAGCTACTGCCTGACCAGCGGGCACATTCCCGGGATCGGCGCGCCGGTCTGCAAGGAGCTGGTGGTCGGCGTACCGCTGAAGCTGGGCGGGAAGGTCACCGCCGGCTTCGGCGGCAGGAAGGAGAAGCTCTCCGCCGAGCTGGCCGGGGGCAAGAGCGCCGTGCTGCTCTGCGACGCCGAGCCGGGCCGGGGCAGCGCCCGCAGCGGCACCGGCTACACCATGAACTCCAAGCTCAGCGGGGTGCAGGGGGCGGTGCCCTCCGGGCCCTTGGGCTGGGCAGCGGTGGGCGGCGAGGAGTGCGGGGCGGTGCTGGGCGCCCGCTACCTGCGGCTGAACCACTCCTGCGCACTGGAGGTCAAGCGCGAGGGCGGCCTGACCTGGCTCCGGCTCAAGCCCTGGCCGGGCGAGGTCAAGAAGGACCACCACATGCCGCCCTGCGCGCGCAAGACCTACGAGATGCAGATGACCTTCCTGCCCAAGGGCGAAGCCTCGGAGAAGGCCGCGGGGCTCTTCGCCCGGCAGGACTCCTACCTGCGCTTCTGGCCCGCATTGGAGTGGACCGCCTCGACCGGGGCGTGGGGCGACTTCGGCGGCCTGGCCAGGCCCGACCCGGGCGCGATCAAGGCCCTGGAGCGGCTCAAGCCCTTCTCGGCCACCGGTTGGTTCCATCTCGGTACTCTGCCGGAGATGGAGAGCGGCTCCTCCCGCGCTCCCAGCGGCGGGTACGAGCCGCTGATTACCGACGTGGCCTACTACAACGGCTACATGCAGACCGGCTACCGCAAGCTCTTCGACCAGCTGGAGCGCACCAGCTGGCAGTAGCGCGACTGCCGCATGATCCACCGCGACGACGACGTCAGCCTCAAGCGCTGGGCGGGCAGCGGGACCTACAGGCAGTACGCCCAGAAGGGCGCCAAGAAGTTCCCCGAAGTGCAGCTGGCGGACTTCAACAAGCGCTATGGCAGCCAGTGGAGCTACGGGGGCGCCTGGGGCCCGATGGACACCCAGCACTTCTCGGTGGACGAGGTCGCCAATTACTACTACCTGACCGGCGATCGGCAGTGCCTCGAGGCGCTGAACAAGATGGCGGAGCTGGCCGGCTACCTGGCGCGCTCCTCGATCGCCTCGGTGAAGAAGTCCGGCTCCAGCCGCGCGCACGGATGGTGCATGCGCGGCCTGATGACCGTCTACGAGGCCAGCGGCGAGGAGCGCTGGCTGAAGCTCTCCAAGGACCTGACCGGGGCGATTCTCACCGGCCAGGACAAGACCGCCGGGACCATCTCGCCGGTGCACCCGGAGCCCAAGCACGGCCGGAAGGGTACGCACACGCCCTTCATGGCCGCGGCGGTGGGCATGGCTCTGGGCCGCTACTACAAGCACCACCCCGATGAGGAGGTCCGCGACGGCATCCTGGGCATCGCCGACTGGCTGTGCTACGACGTCTGCAGGGAGGGGGGAGGTTTCGCCTATCACTGGTCGCCCGACACCCAAAACAAGCGCTCGGTATCAGGCAACCGCTGCATGAACACAATGAGCTGGGCCTACATGGCCACCGGCCAGAAACGCTACCTGGAGGCCGCCGCGACGCACGCCAAGGCCTGGAAGGAGAGCCGCTGGTATCTCTCCGGCTTCGGCCAGGACTACCTCTCGATCAAGTACGGCAAGCGCGCCGACGCGGCCCTGCCCGGGGCGGTCAAGGACCTGGCCGCCAAGGCCCTGGGCGGCGGCAGGGTGGCGCTCTCCTGGACCGCGCCCGGGGACGACGGGGACAAGGGCCGGGCCGCCCAGTATCAGGTCAAGCACGCCGCGATGGTCATCAAGGAGCGCTCCGACTGGCGCAAGAACCCCCAGGGGGAGGTCAGCTTCTGGGCGGCGACCAACTGCAAGGGCGAACCCAAGCCCTCGGCCGCCGGCGCCAGGGAGCGCTTCACGGTCTCGGGCCTGGCACCCGGCACCTGCTGGTTCGCGCTCAAGACCTATGACGAACAGCCCAACCAGAGCGACCTCTCCAACGTGGTCAGGGTGGAGGTCAGGTAGCCGGCCGCGCCCGCGTCCCTTGCAGGCCCTTTCCAGCGGCGCTAGAATCTCCAGTCGCCGGAGGGAGCTTGCAGCCATGGACACCCAGGCCCAGTTGATTTCCCGGATCAACGAGCTGCGCCGCGAGCGCCGCGCGCTGATCCTGGCCCACAACTACCAGATCGACGAGGTCCAGCGGATCGCCGACCACGCCGGCGACTCCCTGGAGCTGGCGCGCATCGCCGCGGCCGACGAGAAGGCCGGGCTGATCGTCTTCTGCGGGGTCCTCTTCATGGCCGAGACCGCCGCGATACTCAGGCCCGAGCGCCCGGTTTACATGCCCGACCCCAACGCCGGCTGCCCGCTGGCGGACATGATCACCGTCAGGCAGTTGAGCGAGTTGAAGAAGGAACACCCCGGCGCGGCGGTGGTCTCCTACGTGAACACCAGCGCGGAGGTAAAGGCGCATTCCGACATCTGCTGCACCTCCTCCAACGCCGCCGCGGTTGTCGAGTCTGTCCCCGCCGAACGCGAGGTGCTCTTCTTGCCCGACCGCAACCTGGGCGACTGGGTGCGGGGCGAGTCCGGCCGGGGGAACATGGTCATCTGGAACGGCTTCTGCCCCACGCATAACAGGATTCTGGCCCGCCACGTGGAGGAGGCCTGCGCGGCCCATCCCGAAGCCCGGGTGGCGGTCCACCCCGAGTGCCGCCCGGAGGTCCGCGAGAGGGCCGACGAGATCGCCTCCACCGGGGGGATGGTCCGCTACTGCGCGGAGAGCGCCGCGGAGGAGTTCATCATCGGCACGGAGATCGGCATGCTCCACCGCCTGCGGCGGGAGGAGCCCGGCAAGCGCTTCTGGCCGGCCACCGAGCTGGCCGACTGTCCCAACATGAAGCTGACCACGCTCGAAAAGATCCTCTGGGAGCTGGAGGACCTGGAACATCCCGTGAAGCTGCCCGCCGAGATCATCGAGAAGGCCCGCCGGCCCCTCGAGCGCATGGTCGAGGTGTTAGCAGGCCGTTGAAAAATGGAGCGGCCGTGATTGGAGGCAGAATGGTTCAGATTCGAGGAGAGGTTCCGAAGTCGATGCCCGAGCATCGTCTTCGGGTTCTCGACGAAGAAGACGGGCCGTTATGGCCCAACCCGGAGGGCGGCAGGCGGTCCCGTCGCGCTGCTTCGTTCTCGGGATTCGCCCGATGCCAGAGGCATCGCGCTCACCCTCGGGCCTCGCATCGCTCGGGAGCGCCTGCCGTCACGGCGCTCCATTTTTCAACGGACTGCTAGGCTCGTGAGCGAGCTGGTCGAACGCATCAGGGGCAACCTCGCCGGGCTCCGCGAGCGCCTCGCCCGCGCCGCCGGGCGCGCCGGGAGAAATCCCGACGAAATCCGGCTCTTGCCCATCACCAAGATGGTCGGGCCGGCCGAGACCGCCGCGCTCATCGAGGCCGGGGTGACCGAGGTCGGCGAGAACCGCGTTCAGGACGCGCTCCGCAAGGCCGAGGCCATGGGCGATGCCGCGGGGAAGCTCTCCTGGCAGCTGGTGGGACATCTTCAGACCAACAAGGTCCGCAGGGCGCTGGCGCTCTTCGGCGGCATGCACTCGCTGGACTCGGTGCGCCTGGCCGCGGCCCTCGAGAAAGAAATGGCCGCGCGGCACGCGGAGAAAACTCTTCCCGCCTTCGTCGAGGTCAACACCACCGGCGAGGGCGCCAAGACCGGCGCGGCGGAGAGCGCGGCCCGGGAGATTTTCTCGAAGCTGGCCGGGTGTCCCCACGTCACTCCCGTGGGGCTGATGACCATGGGGCCGCTGGATCCCGACGCGGGAAAAGCCCGGCCGTGCTTTCGGCGGCTCAGGGAATTCTTGGCCGAGCTGCGCGAGGCGGGGCTGGCGCCGGCCGGCTGCGCCGGGCTGTCCATGGGCATGAGCGGCGACTTCGAGGTGGCCGTGGAGGAGGGTTCCACGGTGGTGCGGGTGGGCACGGCGGTCTTCGCTCAGCAGTGAGAATAGACCGGCACCCTATCCTGGACTTCGACCGCGGCGACGCGGTCACCTTCACCTTCGACGGCCGCGAGCTGCGCGCCTGCGCGGGGGACACCATCGCCTCGGCGCTGGTGGCCAATGGCATCACCACCTTCCGGAAGAGCATCAAGCTGCACCGCGAGCGCGGCTTCTTCTGCGGCATCGGCAGGTGCTCCTCGTGCAACGTGGTCGTCGACGGGGTGCCCGACGTGCGCGCCTGCGTGACCCCGGTCAGGGAGGGCATGGCGGTCAGAACCCAGGTGGGCAGGGGCCGCATCGATGGGGGCTGAGGCAGGCGTGCTCAAGCCCGACGTGCTGGTGGTCGGCGCGGGGCCCGCGGGACTCTCGGCCGGCATCGAGGCCCGCCGGCTGGGCGCCGAGGTCCTGCTCATCGACGACAAGCAGCGCCCCGGCGGGCAGCTCGTCAAGCAAACCCACATGTTCTTCGGTTCCCGTCTTGAGCGCGCCGGGATCCGCGGTTTTGATATAGCCGCCGAGCTGGCCGCGGAGTACCTGGGCCTGGGCGGCGCGCTGCTGACCGAGACCTTCGCCACCGGCGCCTTTGATGACGGCGTCGTCACCGCGCTGCGCGCAGATGCCCAGCTTCTGAAGATAGAGCCGCGCAAGATCGTGGTGGCCACCGGGGCCTGCGAGAACCTCATGGCCTTCCCGGGCTGCGACCTGCCCGGGGTGTGCGGCGCCGGCGGCCTGCAGACCCTGATGAACGTCCACGGCGTCCTGCCCGGCCGGAGGACGCTGATGGTCGGCGCCGGGAACATCGGCTTGATTGTCTCCTACCAGATACTCCAGGCCGGCGGCGAGGTGGTCGCGGTGGTCGAGGCCTTGCCCCGGGTGGGGGGCTACGCGGTGCACGCCGCCAAGATCCGCAGAATGGGCGTGCCGGTGCTGCTTTCACACTCGGTGAAGTCGGTCGGCGGGCGCGGCCGGGTGGAGAACGCCACGCTGGTCGCGCTCGAGGACTTCCGCGAGGTGCCCGGCTCGGAGTTCGGCGTGGAGGTCGACTCGGTGTGCCTGGCGGTGGGGCTCTCGCCGCTGGCCGAGCTTCTCCATCTGGCCGGCTGCCGCATCGGCTACGTCGCCGCGCTGGGCGGCTGGGTGCCCTGGCACGACGAGAACATGCGCACCAGCCACCCGGACATCTACGTGGCCGGCGACGCCGGGGGCATCGAGGAAGCTTCTTCGGCCATGCTCGGGGGGCGCATCGCCGGCCGCGCGGCGGCCGCGGAGCTGACCGGCGCCGATGCGGCCGGGGCTATCGGCGAGCTCCGCGAACGGCTGGCCATGCTGCGCGCCGGCCCTTTCGGGCAGAAGGCCCGGGAAGGCAAGTGCGAGCTGCGCGGCGAGCCCTTCGCCGATTACGCCGAGGAGCCCGAGGCGGAGCCCGAAGTCGAGGAAGGACTTCCCGAATCGGGCAGGAAGGTGATCATCGAGTGCCACGAGCGGATTCCCTGCAACCCCTGCGAGGAGGCCTGCCGGCGGGGCGCCATCCGGGTGGGTCCGGACATCAACGACCCGCCCAGCTACGTCGGCGCCGACTGCGACGGATGCGGGATGTGCCTCACCCGCTGCCCGGGGCTGGCCATCTTCCTGGCGGACGCGGAGTACTCGGAGACCCAGGCCGAGGTCACCCTGGCCTACGAGATGCTCCCGGTTCCGAAGAAGGGCCAGACTTGGTGGGCGCTGGACCGCGAGGGGAGATTCCTGGCCGAGGCGCGCATCACCAGGGTGCGCTCGGCCAAGAGCTTCGACCGCAAGCGCCTGGTCTCTTTCGCCGTTGAGAAAGAGCTGGCCGGCCGCGCCCGGCACATCACTCCCCGGGGGAAAGTCCGGGAGCTGGAGAAGATCGAGGTATCGCCCGGCGACGCGGACCCGGTGATCTGCCGCTGCGAGGACGTGCGCCTTTCTGAGATAGAGGCCGCGGTGGACGCCGGCTACCACAGTTTCGAGGAGCTCAAGCGCGTGCTGCGCGTGGGCATGGGCGCCTGCCAGGCCAGGACTTGCGGGCGGATCGTGCTGGGGGTCCTCGCCCGCAAGCTGGGCAAGCCGGTGGCGGAGTTGGCGCCGATGAGGGTGCGCCCGCCGCTGGTGCCGGTCCCCTTCGAGGTGCTGGCGGGGGGCGACGGCAAATGAAGCTGGACTGCGCACAGGTCGCGGTCATCGGCGGGGGGTGCGCGGGCGCCAGCACCGCCTACCACCTGGCCCGGGCGGGGGTTCGCGACGTGGTGATCCTGGAGCGCGACTACCCGGGCTCGGGGGCCAGCGGCCGCTGCGCCGGGGGCATGCGCCAGCAGTGGTCGGCCGAAGGCAACGTGCGCCTGGCCAAGATGTCCATCGAGGCCTTCGCGGGCTTCGAGGCCGAGTTCGGCCAGGACATCGAGTTCACGCAGGGCGGCTACCTGTTAACCGCCTACACCCGAGAGCGGGTCGAGGAACTCCGGCGCGAGATCGCGGTGCAGAACTCCTGCGGGGTGCCCACCCGCTTTGCCGGCCCGGAGGAGGTCGGGCGCATCGCGCCAGTGCTCAGCGTCGAGGGGCTGCTCGGCGCGGCCTACGGTCCCACCGACGGCAAGGCCAACCCCTTCCTGGTGGTCAAGGGCTACTCCGAGCGCGCCCGGGAGATGGGCGTGCGCGTCCACACCCGCACGGAGGTCACCGCCCTGGAGACTTCCGGGGACGCGGTGGTCGCCGTGGAGACATCCCGCGGGCGCGTGGCCGCCGAATGGGTAATCGACGCCGCCGGGGGCCACGCCGCGGAGGTCGCCCGGCTGGCCGGCGTCAGCGTGCCGGTCGAGCCCTACCGCCACCAGATACTGGTCACCGAGCCGGTCCGGAGCTGCCACGACCCGATGGTCATCGACCTGGACCACAACATCTACTTCTGCCAGGCGAAGCACGGCTCCTTCCTGATAGGACAGACCGACCCGGACCAGCCCCCCGGGGTGGACCTGAGCGCGGCCTGGCGCTTCCCGGTCGAGATCGCAGGGAAGATGATGCGCCTGGCACCGCGCCTGGCCAAGCTCAGAGTACTGCGCCAGTGGGCCGGGCTCTACGCGGTTACCCCCGACCGCCAGCCGGTGCTCGGCCGGATCGGGGGCTACCGGAACTTCCTGATCGGGGCGGGCTTCAGCGGGCACGGCTTCATGCTCGCGCCGGTTTCCGGCCGGGTGCTGGCCGAGATGGTGACCTGCGGGCGGGCCACGTCCATTGACGCGGCGCCTTTCTCCCTGGACCGTTTCGACTCCGGTGAACTGGCCGTGGAGGCCAACGTTGTGTAAGATTGCAACGCGCCGTCCGCCGCCGAGGGCAGGGAGGCAGTCGTGAGCGACGCCATTAACAGGTTCGAGAAGCCGGTCAACGAGCCGGTGCTGTCTTACGCTCCGGGCAGCCCCGAGAGGCGGGAGCTCAAGGAGAAGCTCGCCGAGCTCAAGGGCCACGAACCGGAGATCCCCCTGATAATCGGCGGCCGGGAGGTGCGCACCGGCGACCTCGGCGAGTGTCGCGCTCCGCACGAGCACGGCCGCCGCCTGGCCGTCTACCATCGGGCCTCGGCGAAGGAAGTGGCGGCGGCCATCGCCGCCGCGCTGGAGGCCCGCCGCGACTGGGCGGCGCGGCCTTGGGAGGAGCGCCTGGCGGTATTTCGTAAAGCCGCGGACTTGCTCGCCGGGCCGCGCCGCGCCCAGCTCAACGCCGCCACCATGTTGGGCCAGAGCAAGAACGCCTTCCAGGCGGAGATCGACGCGGCCTGCGAGCTCATCGATTTCTTTCGCTTCAACAGCTGTTACGTCACCCGAATCTACCGCGAGCAGCCCTGCTCGCCGCCGGGCTTCTGGAACCGCATGGACTACCGCCCGCTGGAGGGCTTCGTCTTCGCGGTCACCCCCTTCAACTTCACCTCCATCGCCGGGAACCTGCCCACAGCGCCGGCCATGCTGGGCAACGCCGTGGTCTGGAAGCCGGCCTCCTCGGCGGTCTATTCGGCCTACTACATAATGCGCCTCCTGGAGGCGGCCGGGCTGCCCCCCGGGGTCATCAACTTCGTGCCCGGCCCGGGATCGGAAGTCGGCCCGGTCGCGCTGGCCAGCCCGGACCTGGCCGGGGTGCACTTCACCGGCTCGACGGACACTTTTCGCGGAATGTGGAAGACCATCGGCGCCGGCATCGCCAACTACAAGTCCTACCCGCGCATCGTCGGGGAGACCGGCGGCAAGAACTTCGTTTTCGTGCACCGCTCGGCGGGCCTCGCCGAAGCCGCCACCGCGCTGGTCCGCGGGGCCTTCGAGTACCAGGGCCAGAAGTGCTCGGCGGCCTCGCGGGCCTATGTGCCCGACTGCCTGTGGGCCGAACTCGGCGAGCGGCTCGCCACCGAGATCGCCACGATCAAAATGGGGCCCCCGGAGGACTTCACCAACTTCATGAACGCGGTCATCGACCGCCCGGCCTTCGAGCGCATCAAGGGATACATCGATTTCGCCGGAGGGGATAATGACGCCGAGGTGCTCTCGGGCGGCGGCTGCGACGACTCCGTCGGCTACTTCGTCGAGCCCACCCTGATCCTGGCGCGGAAGCCCGGCTTCCGGACCATGGTCGAGGAGATCTTCGGGCCGGTGCTCAGCGTTTACGTCTACGACGCGGACAAGTACGAGGAGACCCTGGAGCTCTGCGACCGGACGGGTCCCTACGCCCTGACCGGCAGCATCTTCGCCCGGGACCGCGCGGCGGTCGCGACGGCCGCGCGGGTCCTGCGCGGCGCGGCGGGTAATTTCTACATCAACGACAAGCCCACCGCGGCGGTGGTCGGCCAGCAGCCCTTCGGCGGCGCGCGCGCCTCGGGCACCAACGACAAGGCCGGCAGCGTCCTGAACATGCTGCGCTGGACCAGCCCGCGGGTCATCAAGGAGACCTTCGTGCCCCCGGCGGGCTACCGCTACCCGTTCATGGACGAGTCCTGAGCCGGGGCGCGAGACGGGAGGACAGAGATGGATCCAGACGGGAACGGACCGGCCAAGCTGCGCCTGGGGCTGATCGGCGCCGGCAACATGGCCGAGGCC
>CAZONU010000135.1:0-11947 GCA_964581145.1 uncultured Planctomycetia bacterium | reverse complement strand
GGAGGGGCTGCTGCTTTCCCTCGGCGAGCCGGCCGCGGGGGGCGCCGACGAGCTGGACGCCGCGCTCGAGGAACTGGCCGCGGCCATGCGCCGCCGGCCGGCCGGGGCCCCGGACGTCGAGAAGCGGGCCGCGCGCGCCGGCGCCTCGCTGGTCCACTTCCGGCGGCGCTTCCGGGCGCGCTTCGGGGCGCCGCCGGGGCAGTTTTTGCAGGCGTTGAGACTGGAGGCCGCCGCCGACCGGCTGCGCTCGACCCCCCAGGCGGTCAAGGAGGTCGCCGCCGGGGTGGGCATCGCCGACGTGCTCTACTTCACGCGGCTTTTCAAGCGCCGCTTCGGCCTGCCCCCGGCCCGCTACCGCAAGGAGCATCGCGAGTGGGCGGCACAGGCGTAAACCGCCTAATATCGTTGGCGAGCGCCCCCTGGATGTTACACTGCTAATACAGAGCAAAAGCCCCTATCCTACTTATATGCGTTTCTATAAGCGAATATAGGCAGATAAGCGATTTCTGTTGACAAAACCGACTGGATGGTGTATCTATTACACAGGAGGCACAGATGACACAGAGCGCTAACGCGAGAACGATTCCGGAAACTGGTCGGGGCTCTGCGGGGCTGTTGAACGTTCTGCGCGAGAGGATCCTCTCTGGGAGGGCGGTTGCGGGGGAATTCCTACCGACAGTCAGGAAACTCAGCGAGAAGCACGGGGTGGCCCCCGGCACTGCCTGGCGCGCTCTCAAGGCTCTGGAGAGCGAGGGATTGGTCGCTGCCCAGCCGCGCCGCGGCTACCGCGTGCTGGACATAGAGGCGAAGGCCGCTTCTATGGACACGGTGGCTTATGTTCTCGATCAGCGGAATCTGGCCATAAGCTGGGGACCGCTCTACAACCAGTTGCTTGAGACCGCCGAGTCCTTCACGGCGAAGGGAGGTATTGATCTTCTGAAGATGATCCTGGCTCCGGGACAGGAAGCTTCCGTGCTTCGTCAGTTGGAGAGGGCGGGAATCGGCGGATTGATTCTCGACTGGCTCAATGAGCCGGTGTTGGAGTGGGCGCGGGAGCATGACGTGCCCGCGGTGGTGATCGACGACTGGCGCCCGGGGCTGGACTGCGACATCGTGCTCCAGGGCAACAGCCAAGGGGGGGAACTAGCGGTCCACCGCCTTCTGGAATTGGGCTGCCGGGAGATCGCCTGGTTCGGGCAGGTCGAAAGCTACCACGGCCGCGCCCGCTACGGCGGGGCCTGCGGGGCCATGGCCGCCGAGGGACTGCGGTTCTGCCGGGAGCACCAACTGCCGCTGGCGCAAGAGAATATCTCGACCGCGGCCCGCCGGCTGCTCTCTGGCAGATCGCGTCCCCAAGGAGTCATGGCGCTTTACCGCACTGCGGCCCTGGCGGTGATGGCCGAGGCTCGGGCCATGGGAATGGAGCCCGGGAAGGATCTTCACGTGGTGGGCTGGTGTTGTGACGAGCTCTACGCGACCAGTTACGCTCCACTGTTCGACGGTGCTCCTCCGCCCGCGGTGGCCTGGAGTTCCGAGGAGATGATCGCCACCGCCCTGGCCCGCCTGGAGGCCAGGAACGCCAACTGGGAACTGCCGGTCACTTGCACGGCGCTGCGCGTCTCGATGCGCGAAGGGAAATGATGATGAAGAAGCTTCTTTTGCCTGGACTCTTGGGCCTGACGCTTTGTTTCTCCGCGCGCGCAATCGCCGGCGAGAAACCTCCGCCCAAGTTCACGAAGAAGCCGGCAGCCAAGAGAGTCGGCGGCAAGATCACCATCGAGTTTGCCGTGGATCGCGAGACCGACGTGGCGGTGTTCGTCGAGGACGGCAAGGGCAAGGTCGTGCGTCACTTGGTGGCCGGGGTGCTCGGCAAGAACGCCCCCAAGCCGCTGAAGCCCGGGCTGGCCCAGAGCGTGACTTGGGACGGCAAGGCCGACTACGGAAAACCGGCGGTCGGCGGACCCTTCAGGGTCCGCGTGGCTTTGGGGCTGGGCACGAAGTTCGACAAGGTCTTGGCGCGCGACCCGCAGAACGTCGGCTACATACTTTGCATGGACACCGGCCAGGACGGGACGCTCTACGTTCAGGGCTCGATAGGCGCGTCCGTACCCAACTGGCAAACCGACACGATTGTTGCACTTGACCGCGAGGGTAAATACGAGCGTACCGTGCTGCCCTTCGCCGCGAACACGGCCAAGAGCAAGCTCGGCAAGCTCCAGACCGTGAACATTGGCGGCCAACTCTCGCCGCTGGTCCACAGGATATTCAATCGCAGCTTCTACCCGGGCCCAAGCGGGGCTCGCAGCATGACCGTGACTCGTGATGGCGTCATTCTGCGCTTGGCCGGCGGCTACTGGGGAGCGGGAGGGACTTACCTCAACGCGCTAGGCACCGATGGCGGGGTGCCCTGGGGCGAGTACTGCGGCTCAAATCTAGGTTTGGCCGTCAATCGCCAGAAGCCGCCGTATCTCTGCGCCTCGAGCGACGGCAAGTGGGCGTACGTGAACGGCATCCAGAAGTCCGCGGCCGTGTATCGCATCGCCCTCCCGGGCCGCAAGAAGGCCGAAGTCTTCTTCGGGGATCCCAAGGCGAAGGGCAAGGACCAGACCCATCTTGGCGGCGCAACCGGGGGGATGGCCACCGACGGCAAGGGGAACTTGTTGATCGCTGACCCGGCCAACGGCCGGGTGGTAGTGGTCTCCGAGAAGGACGGGGGCTTCGCCGGGTCGTTCCCGGCGAAGAAGCCGATGGCCCTGGCGGTGGACCGGCCCACGGGCCAGGTGTACCTGACGCGGACTTTGGGCAAGAAGAGCAGCGAGTTGGTCAAGCTCAGCGGCTGGAAGAACCCCAAAGAGCTGGCAGTGCTCAAGCTCAAGGGCGGCGGCCGACTGATGGCCCTGGATGCCGGCGCCAAGCCGCCGATCGTCTGGGTGGTCAGCGGCGGCCTGCAGCGCGTACAAGAGGTCGGCGGGAAGTTCGCCGCCAGCAAGGTCAACAGCAGCGGCTTTTCCAGCGCAGCTTTCGAGGACATCTCCGTAGATCGCTTCCGCCCGGACCAGGAGGTCTACGTCCGGACCAATCGCTGTCGCTGGGTGCGTTTCAACGAGTCCACCGGTAAGTTCACTCCGCTCAGGCCGCAGGGGCGCGGCAACAGCGGCAAGGGCTTGTGCATCATGCCCGGGCCCGACGGGAACATCTACGGACCGGAGTGGCCGTCAAACCTTTACAAGTGGGACCGCAATGGCAAGCCGGTCGCCTGGGAGTCTCCCGAGAAGATGCCCCCGGACTTCAAGCGCAAGAATTATCACAAGACTGTTCCCAATGGCACTTTCGTTCCGGTGTGCATGACCTTCATGTCTCACACGCTGGGCATCCGGCATGACAATCACTGCTTCGTCTTCGCGCGACTTTCGTCGGGCAAGTTCCGCAGCCCGAAGGCGCTCTATGAGTTCCTGCCCTCCGGCAAACGGGTGAAGGAGCCGATCATCTGGA
Organism: uncultured Planctomycetia bacterium; assembly: GCA_964581145.1. GTDB lineage: Bacteria > Planctomycetota > SZUA-567 > JAKLDR01 > JAKLDR01 > CAZONU01. The sequence goes on along the minus strand of CAZONU010000135.1, from coordinate 8,455 downwards.
AGGTGTCTGACGTGGCGGTGGGCCCCAAGTTCGACCAGCAGGGTAACATCTACGTTGCCGAGATCGTCAAGCCCAAGGGGCATCTCTTCCCGAAGGAGTTCGAGAGCGTGATCTCCAAGGGCCCGAAGGGCCCCAAGAGGCAGAACACCCCCGCCGGCGCGGTCATGACCATGTACGGCAGCATTCTCAAATTCACTCCCAAGGGCGGGACGGTCGACTACCCCAAGCTGAAGTACTTCCACGCCACCAGCGAAAACCCCTACAAAGGCACCCCCAAGCTGCCCCCCTCGCTCAAGACCGAGGACGTGAGCTACTACTACGGTTCGAAGTTCCAGCGCTTGGCTCACGCCAAGGTCATCGGCGCGGAGTGGATAAGGGTGGGCATCAGCCACATCGACATGTTCTACTGCAACTGCGAGAGCACCCGCTTCGATGTGGACGAGTTCGGCCGGGTGTGGTACCCGGACCTGGGCCGTTTCCGGGTTGTCTGTCTCGATACCAACGGCAACGAGATAACCCACTTCGGCGCCTACGGCAATGCCGATGATCCGATGGAGGGCGCGGAGCCCGAGGCCAGGTTCGCCTGGCTGATCGGCGTGGGGGTAACGGAAAAATACGCCTACGCAGGCGACAGCATCAACCGCCGCCTGCTGCGCGCGAAGAAGGTCTACGCCGCCGAGGAAACCTGCTCGATCAGGTAGGAGAATGCCATGGTACGCTTGCGCATTAGCTTGCTGGTCTCTTTGTTTCTATTGGCAGGCGCTTCCATTGCCGGAGCCGGCGAGGCGTCCGCCGACCTCATACTGAAGTCCGCCGGCATCGAGCAGGGGCTCTGTCTGGTGGTAGGGGAGACCGACGGGAAGCTGACCGCCGCCCTGGCCAGGAAGAGCCGCCTCTACGTGCAGGGCTGCACCACGAACGCCGGCGGCGTGCAGGCGGCCCGCAAGGCGCTGGTCGATGCCGGGGTCGCCGCGAGGTCTTCGATCGTTCTTCGCGAGGGTGATCACCTGCCCTACGCGGACAACTTGCTCAACCTTGTGGTCTCGATGAACTTGAAAGCCAGCGGCGTATCCGCGGAGGAAGTCCTGCGGATACTGGCCCCTGGCGGGGTTGCGATCCTCGGCGAGGCAGGGGGTGCCGGCGCCGAACTCAAGAAGGCTGGCGTGAAGGACACAAAGACTGTCGGCGGATTCCTTACCTTCACCAAGCCCCTCGACCCGGACATGGACGGCTGGACGCACATCAAGGCCGGGGCGGACCAGAGCTACACCAGCAGCGACCGGGCCGTCGGGCCCTGGAAGGAAATCCGCTGGATCGGAGACCCCAGGTGGGGCGCCTTGTACTTGAGCTATGGCGGGCTGGTCACCGCCGGCGGACGCATCTACTACAAGGAGAACCGTGCCGCCAAAGGCGGTAACCAATGGCACCTGGTTGCCCGTGACGCCTACAACGGCTTTGAATTGTGGCGCGTCAACTCTGGATCGGTCTGGCGGAAGAGCTATAACATCACCGATTACACTTTGACCTGCGACGATGCGCGCGTCTACCTGCTTGAAGACAATACGCTGGTCGCCAGGGACGGCAAGACCGGTAATAAGGTCAAGGGGTACTCCCCGGGGTTCGCGCCGCGTTTTGCAACCTCGTCGGGGCGTTTCCTGCTGGCCAGCACCCGCGGGCGCATGGCCGCGCTGGACAAGATATCGGGCCAGACTCTCTGGAAGCGCCCCTGCGTCGTTCACCCCGCGGCCGGGGAGGACGTCGCCTACGTGCCGGGCAAAGGTGAGATCGAAGCCGTAGAGATGTCCACGGGTCGGTCGAAGTGGAAGGCCAAGTTCGCAACCAAGCTCAAGAGCGTAACTGTCAAGTACAAGGCCGGCGTGGTTTACGTTGTCTGTTATAAGAAGTGGGGGCGTCAGGGGCAAGTCGTTGTCCTGGATGCCAAGAGTGGCAGCCAGCTCTGGACGCAGGAAGGGGATTTCAAGGAGGCAGTGTTCCCCTACGAGGACGAAGTGTGGTGCCTTGTTGATACCAAGACTAAGAAACTCCCCTGGATCGCCCTCGTATTGGACCCGCGCACGGGCAAAGAGAAGCGCAAGTTGCCGATCCCGGGCATTTACAAGTGTTTCGGCGCACGCGGCGCAGCGGAATACGTCATGTACATGAACGGCGTGTACGTGGAGCGCAAGTCGGGCAAGGCCTACGGGAACCGCAGCGTGCGTTCTCCCTGCCGGCTGGGGCAGCACCCGGCCAACGGCCTGACCTACTTCATGCCCCACCACTGCGACTGCGGGGTGACCCTGCGCGGCTTCCTGGCGCTAAGCAAGCCGGGGAAGAGGAAATGGTTCTCCGGCGCCAAGGAGGAGGGTAAGCCCCGCCTGTTCCGCTCCGGCGGCGGCGGCTCCGGCGGCGCGGAGAGGCCCGGCGACTGGCCGATCTACAGGAGGGACATCAAGCGCAGCAGCTCGACATCGGCGAAGCTGCCGGCGGGTCTCAAGAAGCTCTGGTCCTGGAAACTCGGGACCGGGCGGATGACCCAGGCCACCGGGGCATACGGCACCGTCTTCGCTGCCGAGCGCATGAGCGGACGAGTCTTCGCCAGAGACGCCGCCAGCGGCAAAGAGAAGTGGAGCTTCGTGGCCGACGGTCGCGTGGAGTATCCGCCGACGTTGCATAAGGGTCTTTGCCTCTTCGGCACCGGCGCGGGCTCGGTCTACTGCCTGGATGCGAAGACCGGCAGGGAGATATGGCGCCTGCGCGCCGCGCCGGCGCAGAAGTTCATCGGCGACCGTAACAGGCTCGACTCGCCCTGGCCGGTGGCCGGCGGAGTGCTGACCCTGAACGGAATCGCGCACTTCTGCGTCGGCCGCTCCGGGAGCCAGTCGGGAGGCCTGTGGCTCTTCGGCGTGGACGCGGCCAGCGGCGCGGTCAAGTGGCGCGTCCGGGGCTCGGGCAGCGGCGACATGATCATGTCCGACGGCAAGTTCCTCCGCCATGTCGCACAGTTCTATGATCCCCCCACGGGGAAAAAGCCCTGGGTCCCGAAGAAGAAGCAGCCCAAAGGTTTGCTGCACACCACTCGCTACCTGAGCGCGGTGTCGGTCGCCGACTACATGGCCACCGTCGAGCCTAATCTCAGCTACAAGAAACACATCGAGCTGACCGACGGGCGCATCAAGGGGGACTGCATAGCCTTCAACAATAAGCTCTCGGTGGCCGGCTGGCGCTACAGCCCCGGAGTCCCGGGTTGGAAGAAAAAAGCGAACACCAACAAGTACTTCATGCACGCCGTCGGGACCGCGAAGTGGAACCTGCACGACATCAAGCAGCACGTCATGGGCATCGTCGTCGCTGGCGGCAGGGTCTACGCGGCGGGCCGGCCGACATCCTACGATCCCAAGGACAAGTCCGAACTCTGGATCCTCTCCGCGGCCGACGGCAAGAAGCTCGAGACTCTGACGCTGGAGGGGTGCCCGGTTTACGACGGGCTCTCGGCCTCGGGCGGCCGGCTGTACCTGGGCACCGAGGACGGCAGGCTGGTCTGCTTCGGGGCGAAATAGGCGTTCGCCGCCCAAGCCGCCTCTTGCACGGCCGCCTCCGGAGGCTAGAATCGTCCGCCGGAGGGAGAGCAGATGCCCCGCAAGGAACTCCGCCGCGCCCGGCGGATCGTGGTCAAGGTCGGCTCCAACCTGCTGGCGCCCGGCGGGGAGCTGGACCGCAAGTTCATCGGCGGGCTCGCCCGGCAGACCGCCGCGCTGGTCAAGTCCGGACGCGAGGTCCTGGTCGTGACCAGCGGCTCAATCGCCGCGGGGCTTAAACCTCTCGGACTCTCCCGGCGCCCGGCGGGACTGCCGTTGCTGCAGGCCGCGGCCGCGGCGGGCCAGGGCCTGCTGATGCACGCCTACCAGATCGCCTTCGGCCGGCAGGAGCTGGTCGCCGCGCAGATACTCATCACCCGCGACGGCCTGGAGGACCGCGAGCGCTACCTCAACGCGCGGAACACGGTGCTGGCGCTGCTCAAGAGGAAGGCCGTCCCGGTCATCAACGAGAACGACACGGTAAGCGTGGACGAGATCCGCTTCGGGGACAATGACACATTGAGCGCGCTGGTGGCCAGCTTCATCGGGGCGGACCTGCTGGTCATGCTCAGCGACGTGCCCGGGCTGCTGGACGGCGGGCAGGTGGTCTCCCGCGTGGAGAAGGTCAATGCGGCAGCGCGCGCGCTGGTCGAGCGCGGCAAGAGCGCCGAGGGCGTGGGCGGCATGACCACCAAGCTGGACGCCGCGGAGATCGGGCAGAGGAGCGGGTTCCACACCGTGCTGGCCTCCGGGCGCGAGCCGGAGGCGCTGGCCCGGGTGCTGGACGGCGAGGAGGTCGGCACCTGGTTCATGGCCGGGGGCGAGCGGCCCGCGGCGCGCAAGCAGTGGCTGGCTTTCTCCCAGAAGGCGACGGGCAGCATCGTTATCGACGACGGCGCGGTCAAGGCGCTGGTCGAGAGAAAGAAGAGCCTGCTGCCCAGCGGGGTGCTCCGCGCCGAGGGCGGCTTTCCCGCCGGCGCGGGCGTCTCGATTATCACCCGGCGCGGCCGGGAGGTCGCCCGGGGCATCACCAACTACTCGGCGAAGGACGTCGAGCGCATCAAGGGCAGGAAGACCGGCGAGCTGGCGGCCATCGTGGGGAAAGTCCGCTTCGACGAGGTCGTGCACCGGGACAACCTGACGGTGGTGTAGCCGCGCCTATTTCCCCACACAAAAGCGCGCGAAGATTCTGTTGAGCACGCTCTCGTCGAGCTCCGCGCGGCCCGCGCCGGGCTCGAAGTGCAGGGCCACCAGCCGCGCGGCCGCGCCCAGGTCGTCGCCCGCACATGAAAGGTCCGGGGCGTCCCCGGCGCGGCGCAGGCACCCCAGCGCCGAGGCCAGCACCTCCCGCCGCCGCGCGCCGGCCGCCGCGCGCGCCGGGCTCCTCTCGACCTTCCCCTCGCGGACCAGCCCCGCGAGCCTCATGGCCAGCTCCGCGCAGCCCGCGCCGGTGAGCGCGGAGACCTCCAGCGCCGCCGCGGGGCGCACCCCGCCCAGCGCCCGGGCGGCATCCTCGAGACTCACCGCGGCCGGGAGGTCCGACTTGTTGAACACCAGGACGACGGGCACCTCCGCCTCCCGCGCGGCGCGGAGGGCCGGCGCGATTGAGTCCGGGTCGAGCCCCTCCGAACGGTCGATCACCAGGACCAGCACCTCCGCCCCGCGCCAGACGCGCTCGGCGGCGGCGCGGGCCAGGAGCTCCACCTCGCCGGCCGGGGCGCCCAAGCCGGCGGTGTCCAGCAGCGCAACGTCTCCGGGCGCGGCCGCGAGCGGCGCCTCCAGCACGTCGCGCGTCGTGCCCCGCTGGTCAGAGACGAGAGCCTCGCGGCGCGTCAGGGCGTTAAAGAGCAGGCTCTTCCCGGCGTTGACCGGCCCGGCCAGTGCGGCGCGGGGAGCGGCCGGGTCGGTCTCCGCCTCCGCGCGCTCCGCGCCGCGGCGGGCCAGCTCCTCCAGCTCCGCAGCGAGGCCTTCCAGCCGCCGGCCGGCTTCTCCATCGCCCAGGAACTCGCCGGGCTCCTCGCCGTAGTCGAGCTCCGCCTCCATGAACGCGGCCAGGTCCTCGGCGCGCTCGCGCCAGGCGGCCAGCTCTGTTCCGGCGTGACCCGCGAGCTGGCTGGCGGCGGCGGCCAGCTCCGCGCGGCTCCGCGCGCGTATGAGACCAATCACCGCCTCGGCCTGGTCGGGGCTGATGCGCCCGTTCTCGACCGCGCGCCGGGTGAACTCCCCGGGCCCGGCCAGGCGCGCCCCTCCCCGAATTGCCGCCTCCAGCGCCAGCTCGGCGACCAACGGGCTGCCGGGCAGGTGCAGCTCGACGACGTCCTCGCGGGTGTAGCTCTTCGGCGCGCGCATGAGGTAGAGCCGGCAGGGCAGCCTCTCGGCGAGGGCGCCGCCCTCGGCGCAGCGGAAGGCGGGCAGCTCCGCAAGCGGACCGCCGCCGGCCGCGGTGAAGAGCGCCGCGGCGATCTCGACCGCGTCGGGGCCGCTCAGCCGCACGATGGCGCGCGCGGAGCGGCCCGCGGGGGTGGAGACCGCAACGATGGTGTCAGGCCGCATGAGTGGGGGGCTACTTGCTCTTGTTCTTGCCCTTGCCCTTTTTCTTCTTCTCGCCCTCGGCCTGCCAGAAGGCCTTGGGGTCGGGCGGCGGGGCGTCCTTCTCCTCGGCGTCGGGGGCGGCCCCCGAGGAGACCTTTCCGCCGGTGCCCGCGCCGGCCGCGGCCGCCTTGGCCTTCTTTATCTGGTGCTTGATTATCCGGTTCTCGGCGAAGCCGAAGATGGAGCTTATCGCGAAGTAGAGCACGAAGGCGCTGGGCATCCGGTAGATGATGAAGAAGAAGACCAGGGGCATGAAGCGCATCATCATCGCGGTCTGGCGGGCCTGGCCCTCCTTGGGCAGGGGCTGCAGGCTGCCCTGCAGGATCATCAGCCCGGCGTAGAGGATCGGCAGGACGTTGAACTGGCCCGGCCAGAAGGGCAGCTCGAAGAGCGCGTCCGGGCGGGAGAGGTCGTTGATCCACAGGAAGGCGGCCTGGCGGAAGACGAAGGCCCCGCGGATGGCCCCGTAGAGCCCCAGGAACACCGGCATCTGCAGCAGCATGGGCAGGCAGCCGCCGGCGGGGTTGACGCCCGCCTCCTTGTAGAGCCGCATCTGGGCCTGCTGCATCTTCTGAGGGTCGTTCTTGAACTGCTTCTGGAGGGCCTGGATCTTGGGCTGCAGCTCCTGCATGCGCTGCATGGACTTCTGGCTCTTGACCGACAGGGGGTGCAGCCCCAGCTTGATCGCCAGGGTGACCAGCATGATGCACACCCCGTAGTTAGGCACCACATGGTGGAAAAAGCGCAGCAGCCAGAGCAGCCAGCGCGAGAGCCAAGCGAACCAGCTCCAGCCGAAGTCCACCGCGGCGGTCATTTCGCGATTGACCTTGATAGCCTTCTCGTTTTCGTCCTTGTAGACGTAGGTGTACTTCTCAAGCTCCGAGAACTGCTGGGGGCCGACCCGCAGGAAAAAGTGGTGCGCCGCCCGGCGCCCGGCCTTGAGTTCGAAATCCTGGATCTCCAGGCCCACCGCCAGGTTCTGTATGTCTTCGTCGGTCTCGGCCGTGTCCAGCGGCTCGGCGAAGGCCAGGTTGATCCTGAGAGGATCACTGGGGACCAGGAAGGCCGCGAAGTAGCGTCCGCGCAGCGCGGCCCAGTCGGTGAACCCCTTGGCGAGCTCCAGGTCCTCCACGTCCTTCTCGGCCGCGCCCTTGGCGGCCACCGTCTCCGTCTCCGGCTTGGAGTCCGGCTGGTCGCGCCCGGCGAGCATCGCGGTGATCTGGTTGAACCTGCCGGGCGGTTCGTCGAGCTGGAATCCCGCGGCGCCCACCAGGCGGTACCTGGGGCGCTCGGCCTCCTTCGCGTGGTTGATGATCGCGACCTCCACATTGAGATCGTGGCCGTCGCCCTTGAAGGTGTAAGTCTTGCGGAACTCGGTGTCCCCCCGGCGGGCCAGGTACTCGACGGTGAGCCCCTTGCCCTTGCCCACCTCGATGGGTTCGGGGAACTTGGCGTCCCTGGCGACCGGCTTGCCGTCCAGCCTGTCCAGCTTCCAGTTCCAGCCCTCGAAGTCCAGCTTGTTCCAGAGGTCGGTCAGGATCATCGAGCGCCGCCGGGGGCGCTTGCGCTCGGCGCGCTTCTTCTCGCTGAGGTTCTTGACCAGGAGGTCGATGTCCAGAAGCACCAGCGGCTTGTTCTGGTCCTCCTCCTCCGCGCTGGGGTGGTGCTTGCGCAGGGCCAGGTACTCGATGCCCGCGCCCCGCGAGGAGAGGCGCACCTCCATCTCGTCGGTCCTGACTTCCAGGACCCGCTCCGGCTCCGCCTTGCCGCCGATGTCGGTGGGCAGGGGCCTGACCGGCCCCTTCTTGCCGTCGCCGGCCGGGGGCTTCTTCTCGCCGTTCCCCGCGGCGGCCGGCGGGGTCTGGCCGTCGTCCGGCTTGGGCTGGGGCTTGGGCTTGGGCCGGAACCAGATGGTCCAGGCCAGCAGGCCCGCGGCCATGACGATCATGAACAGGACGAAGCGGCGGCGGTCCTCGGGCTTCTGCAATTCCGGCTCCGGAACTAGGGCACGGGATCGTGGCCGCCGCGGCAGAAGGGGTTGCAGCGCAGGATCCGCCAGGCGCCCAGGAGCACTCCGCGGACGAAGCCGTGGCGGCGGATGGCCTCCAGGGCGTAGTGCGAGCAGGTGGGCTCGAAGCGGCAGACGTCGCCGAAGACCCCGATCAGCCGGCCGAAGGTCAGCTGGTAGCCGCGGATCAGCAGGCAAGCCGCGTGGGCGGCCAGGCTCATTTCGAGAGATGCCAGCACAGCGACCACTATGATGACCATCACCCTCCGGTCCTTTCCCC
>CAZONU010000134.1:2790-11961 GCA_964581145.1 uncultured Planctomycetia bacterium | reverse complement strand
CGCTGCCCTCGCCGCGGACGTAGACCAGCGTGGTGGCCGTGCCCAGGTCTATGCCGATGTCCTTGGAGAGGAATTTACCCAAAAAAGGGAGTTGCACTGGGTCGCTCCGAAGCTATCTGCCCCTCTCGTTCTCCCGGCGGGCGCCAAAAACGAGGCTCAGAGCAAGCTCTGAGCCCCCCCTGCTCCTCTATTTTATCGTCGCCCCCGCCCCACGAGAGCAGCGAAATCTCCGCTATCGTCTGCCCCCCGCAGGGGGCCTCAGCAACGGCCAGTACCCCCTATTTCGTGGGCCGCTGGCTGCTGGCCGCCGGATACTGCTGGCTTCCGAACACCTGGTGACGGAAGTTGGCCGTGTCCTGCATCTCCATGATCAGCAGGGTGATCCCGGCGATATAGGCGGCCATGGTCACCAGCAGCAGCACGGTGTAGACGTTGCTGCGCGGCTTGTCCGAGCCTACCGGTCTGTCTTCGTCGGCCATCGGCTAATCCTCCCCGCCAGCCTCAGCCGCCCGGCGTGGTGTCGGTCATGGCGTCGTCGCCGGCCTTGATGGGCGCCTTGCGCTCGACGATGGTGCCGCCCGAGAAGTTGTCCCACACGGTGGTGACCCGCACCTTGCCGACGTAGCGGTCGCCGCGGTGGATCAGGAAGACGAAGCCTTCCCTGATGCCCGAACTCTTGCCGGCGCCGAGGGCCACGTGGCCGGTGGCCGGACGCACGTCGACCACCTTGGTGCGCACGTCGGGGATCTCACCCAGCGCGCCGGGCCCCACGATCTTGTAGACGTCGTAGCCCTTCTTGATCATGGTGACGATGACGTACTCGGCGTTGGCCAGCTCCTCGGCGATGCGCTTGCGGTCGCGGTGCAGCTCGGTCAGGTCCTGGCGGGATTTGTTGACCTCGTTCTTGAGGTCGTCGCGCTCCTTCTTGAGCTCGGCGGTGTTGGTGCGCAGGACGGTCTCGATCTCCTTGAGGGCCACCACCACCTTGCGGGTCTTTTCCAGCTCTTTGCGCATGGCGTCGGCGCTCTTGATGAGCACGTCCTTCTGCTCCATGGCGATCTTGGCCAGGTCCTCGGCGGCAACCCTCTGCTTCATCTCCTCGTTCTTGTCTCTGGCGAGCCTCTCGGCCTCGCCCTTGTACTGGTCGCGCAGGCGCGCGGCGTCCGTGAGCTTGGTTTCCAGGTCGGCCTTCTTGGCTTTGAGGCCGTCGATCTCCGTCTTCTGCCTGGCGATCTCGGCGTCCTTCGCCTTCTTCAGCTCTTCCCTCTGGTGGTGGTAGTGCACCCGCTTGGAGTACAGCGTGACCGCGAAGGTCGCGAAGGCCATCGCCAGCAGCAGGTTGAGGATCACGAAGATTTTGGAAATCGTGCTCACGGACAGTTCCTCCCGTCACCCGAGCCCTTCAGTCCCAGCAGCTCCCCCACGATTTGCGGCGCGGCCTCCACCCCGGACGCATGGCGGCCCAGGAGGGCTGACCCGCTCAGGGCGGCGATTCTCCCCGGCCTCGCGGAAGCTGTCAAGTCATTTTTGACCCCCCTAAGGTCTTGCAAAAGAAACGCCGGGAAGGCACAATATGTGGTGAATTGCGGTACCGGAGGCATTCCCGGGAGGTGCGGACCATGAACCACCCTGTCAGAGCGGCCGGGGCGCTGGCGGCCCTGGTGTTCCTCTGCTGGAGCGCGCGGGCCGGAGAGCCCCCCGAGGGCAAGACCTATCACATGCGCGGCCGCAAAGGGTTGATCAAGTACACGGTTAAGGACCGGGGCGTGCGGGGCAGCGATGCCCAGGCCGTGGAGGTGCACTACAGCAGGGACGGCGGCCGCTGGACCCGCTACGGCGTGGACAGGAAGCTCACCGGCAGAATGATATTCACGGCCCCCGGAGAAGGCACCTTCGACTTCGTCACCGTGGCCGTGGACCAGGCCGGCAACCGCGAGAAGGAGCTGGGCAAGGACACCGCCGTCGAGTTCCGGGTGGTGGTCGACCGCACCAGGCCCAAGGTGGCCGCCAGGAAGGAGTCCCCCGCCGGCGACCTCAACCCCCCCGGCGGCCGGGTCGAATACTCCTGGGCCGCGGAGGACAAGCACCTGATCCCCGGATCGGTGGAGCTCCAGGTCAGGTTCGGGGAGGAGAAGACCTGGAGCACGGTCGAGAAGGGGCTGGCCGCCAAGGGCCGAAAGACCTTCACCCTGCGCGAGGTCAGGAGCGGCATTGCCGAGGCGCGCTTCGCGGCCCGCGACCGGGCCGGCAACAGGGGCGAGGCCCCGGTCGGCACGGTCAGGTTCGATCGCGCCCCCCCGGTGGGCAGGGTGACCGGTCCGACGACGACCGCCAGCCTGAACGCCGACGTCAAGTACGAGGTCTCCGACCGGGGGCCCGCGGGGCTGGCCGAGGTGGCCCTGTGGATCACCGACGACGGGGGCCGCACCTGGCGGAAGGCCAAGGAGAGGCCCTCCGCCGGGGAAGACTCCGTCACGGTCGCGCTGCCCAAGCCCGGCAGCTACGGCCTGGCCTTGAGCGCCAGGGACGCGGCCGGCAATGAGCTGCCCCCTCCCCGCCGGGGAACCAAGCCGCAGCACGTGATGCTCACCGACACCGCCCCCCCGCGCCTGAGGCTGGTCAACGCGGGGGATCTCGAGGGCCGGGCATTCTCCGGCGCCGCCAGGATGGAGATCAGGTGGGAGGCGAAGGATGCCAACCTGGGCGCCGGGCCCGTCAGGATCGAGTTCTCCTCCGACGGCGGCGGCAAGTGGACCGCGCTGGCCAGGGACCTGCCCAACGACAAGAGGCCCCGGGACGAGTCCTACACCGGCAGCCACAGCGTGAGCTTTCCCAAGGATGTTGATTCCGACAGCTGCCTCCTGCGCATCACCGTGACGGACACCGCGGGCAACAGGAAGGTGCACACCACCAGGCCCTTCACGGTGGACAACAAGGCCCCGGAAAGCAGCGCCACCTTCGAGCCCCTCGCCGACGACGATGACGACGCCGGCGAGCCGAAGAAAGAGCCGGTCAAGACCAAGGAGCCCGTGCGGGTCAGCGCGCCGCCTGCCCCCACGGCCGCCCAGCTGGCGGCCGAGGCCCACAAGCTTCTGGAGCGGAACCTCAGGAAGCAGGCCGCCGCCAAGGCCGCCGAGGCCCTCGAGCTGGACTCCGAATCGGCGGCGGCCCACTTCACGCGCGGCCGGGCGCTTGACGGCAGCGATGACTTCACTGCCAGCCAACACCTCCTGAAAGCCCTCAGGCTGGCCCCTGAAACCGAAGGCCTCCACAACGTCCTGGGGCCGGTCAGCTTCCGGGTGGGCATGAAGATGCTCTACCGCAACCGGCGCGCGGACGCCGAGAAGCACCTGCGGCAGGCGGTCAAGAGCTTCGACAAGGTCCTGTCCAAGGGCAAGAAGACCGCCCAGCAGCACTACAACCTGGGCTTGGCCCTGGTGCGCCTCTCCCAGGTCATGGACGGGCCCGGGGAGACCCGCCAGCTCGCCGAGCACGAGCTGCTGGCCGCCGTCAAGATGGCCGCCCGGGACCGCAACCTGCAGGGCGACTGCCACTGGTGGCTGGCCACCCTGAAGCAGGACTCCCGCGAGTATCGCGCGGCGGCCAAGCTCTGGGAGCGGGCCGCCAGGCTGTACGGTCGCAAGACCAACCTCGGGAAGCGGGCCCTGGACCGGGCCAGGCGGGCCGCCAGGCGTCGCTGAGTGCCGCGCTCCCGGCGCAATGACCCCGACATGAGCCACCTCCTGGTCCTCGGAGGGGCCGGCTCCGGCAAGTCAACCTTTCTGGCCGACGAGGTCGCCGCGCGGGCGGCCGCCGGGCGCGGCGCGGAGGTGCTGGCCCTCCTGCCCGGCCGCGAGGAGCTGCGCCTCTTCGCCGAGCTGGTGGTGGCCCGCTCCGGCCGGAAGGCTCTGGCCGGCCCCCGCCTGATGAGCCCCGGCGCGCTGGCCCGCGAGGTGCTCCTGGCCGCGGGAGCCAGGCTGCGCACCGCGCTCTCGCGGGCCGAGCGCGCGGAGATGGTCGCCGCCCTGCTTCTGGGCTGCGAGCCGCGGCTGGCCGCCCTGGGCGCCTCGGCCGCCCAGCCCGGCCTGACTCGCGCAGTCGAGGACCTCTTCGCCGAGCTGCGCTCCGCGGGGGTGCCCGCGGGCGGCTTCGAGCGGGCCGCGAAGGCGGCCGCCCGGCGGCTGCCCGGCGCCGAGCGCCGGGCCTTCGCGTCGAAGTGCGCGGACCTGGCGCTGCTCTACGCGGAGTACGAGAAGCGCCTGGCCGCCGGGGAGCTCGACGACGGCGAGGGCCGGCTGCTGGCCGCCGCCGGGGCGCTGCGCTGCGGCGGGGCCGAGCTGCCCGCCGGCGCGCGGCTGGTGATCGTCGACGGCTTCGCCGAGTTCACCGCCGCGCAGGGCCAGCTGGTGGCCGCCGCGCTCTCCCGCGCCGGGGAAAGCCGGGCCGCGCTCTGCTTCGACGGCCGCGCCGACGGCCGGCTGGCTCACGTGCACCGCGCTTACCGGGTCATCAAGAGCGCCCGCGGCGACTGGCGCGAGAAGCGGCTCGAAGAACCCCGGCGCTTCCGCTCCGCGGACCTGGCCCGCCTGGAGGCCGGGCTCTTTAGCGCTGCAGAAGGCTCCGGGCGGGTCGCGCACGTCTCGGTGACCGCCTCCCCGGGCGTCCGCGCCGAGTGCCAGGCCGCCGCGCGCGCCGCCGCGCGCCTGGTCCGCGAGGAGGGTTTCCGTCCCCAGGACCTGGCCGTCTTCGTGCGCAGCGTCGAGCCTTACGCCGCGGAGCTGGAGCGCGCCTTCCGGCTGGCCGGGCTGCCCCTCGACGTCGCCCGGCGGCGCCCGCTGGCGGCCGGCGCCGCCGCCGTCGAGTTCCTGGGCTGGCTGCGGGCGACGCTGCCTTCTGACGCAGAGGAGGCCGCCGCGCTGGTCGCGGCCCTGCGCGGTCCGCTGGCGGCCCTCGGCGCGCGCGCCGCCGCCGCGGAGATCTCTGCCCTGGCGGCCGAGCGCGGGCTCTGGACCCGGGACGAGCTGGCCGCGTGCCGGGAGCGGCTCTCACCGGAGGCGGCGACGGAGCTGGAAGGGGCGCTGTCCCTGCTGGCGGCCCTGCGCGCCGCGCTGCCGGAGGGTTTCGGCCCGCCGGACGCCTGGGGAGCCGGCATCGTGAAGTGCCTGCGCCTCCTGGACCTGGCTCCGCGCATCGTTTCTTCCGATCGTCCGGACCTCGCCGGTGAGCTGGCCGCGCTTTCCGGCCTGGAGGCCGCGCTGGCCGGCGCGGCCGGGGCCGCCCGGCGCGCGGGACTTGCGCGCCTGGACCTCGCCGGCTTCCTCCGCGTCCTGGAGGCGGCCCTGGCGGGCCGCTGGCTCCGGGAGCGGCGGCAGCGTGCCGGGAGCGTGCTGGCCGCCAACGTCTTCGAGGCCCGCACCCGCGAGCGCCGGGCGGCGTTCGTGATCGGCCTGGCCGCGGGCCTCTTCCCGCGGCCGGTCCGCGAGAACCCGCTGCTGGCCGACCGCGAGCGCGCGCTGCTGGCCGAAGCCGGGGTCGAGCTGCGCCCCGCGGCGGAGGCCGACGACCGGGAACGCTACCTCTTCTATATTGCCGCCACGCGGGGCAGCGAGCGGCTGCAGCTGTCCTACCCCTCCGTCGGGGGCGAGGGCCGGCCCGGCCAGCCCAGCATCTTCCTCGACGAGTGCGCGGCGGTCTTCGCGCCCGGCGAGCTCAAGCGGGTCACCGTGCGCGAGCCGGCTGGGCGGTTCCTTCCGCGTTTAAGAGACCCCGCCCGGCGCGGGGAGCTGCTGGAGGCGCTCTCGGCGGCGTTCAACCATCCGCGCGTCTCCTCGCCCGCCGCCGAGCGCGACTGGCGACTGGCGCTGGCGCTTCACGGGCGCGCGCTGGCCGCCGGCGTCTTCTCGCGCGAGGAGCTCGCCCGCCTGGCGCCGCGCCGCTCGCCGCTCGGCGCGCTGGAGAGCAAGTCCGCCCTGCGCCTGGTGGCCGAGGAGTGTTCGGTGCGCTCGGCCTCGGCGCTGGACGCCTTCGAGAACTGCCCCTTCGCGCATTTCCTTGGTAACGTTCTGGGCCTGGCCGCCCGGCCGCGCCTGGAGTTCGACGAGATGCTCGCCGGGCAGCTGCTTCACGGTGCGCTGCGCCGCCTGTTCGAGGCTTGGCGCGCGAAGGGCAAGCCGCCGCCGGCCGGGGACGTGGGAAAGGCGCTGCGCGCCGAGGTCCGCGAGCGCTTTCCGTGGCTCCTGGGCCAGCCGCGGCTGGAACCCTTCCTGGCCGCGCAGGCGCCCCTGCTGAAGAGGGCGTTGAAGGGGGCCGCCGTCGCCCTGGAAAGCTCGGGAACGCGCCCGGCCCACCTGGAGCTGGCCTTCGGCGGCGGGCGCGGCGCGGAGAAGGCCGATCCGGACAGCAGCGCGAAGCCCCTGCCCCTCGGCGGGGGCTTCGCGCTCCGCGGGCGGGTCGACCGGGTGGACCTTTTGCCCGACGGGAAGCGCGCGGTGGTGGTCGACTACAAGCGCTCGCAGGCCGGCGGCCGGGACCTCGACCGCCAGCTGGGCCTCTACGCGCTGGCCCTCCGGGAGGTCTTCGGGCTGGAACCGGTCGCCGCCGGCTTCCGCATCCTCCGCGGGGAGAAGACCGTCTCCGGGCACGTTGCCGAGGGGGTCCGCTCCCAGCTGGCGGCCTACGGTTTCACCAATCGCCTGGAGGAAGAGGACCTCGAAGAGGTTCTGCGCGAAGCGCAGGCCCTGGCCGGGCGCATTGCAGGGGGCGAGGTCCGCGCCTGGCCGCTGGACTGCGCGCGCTGCCCGGACCGCGCCGCTTTCAATCCCGTCTGTCGCTTCGAGACCGCCGAGTGGCGCCGCGAGCACGGCTACGGCGAAAGCGAGGAGACGCCCGATGGCCGGTGAGGCCGCCCTCCGCCGCCGGGCGGTCGCCGAGCGCGAGCGCGGGCTGGTGCTGGCCGCCGGCGCCGGCTCGGGCAAGACCCGTCTCTTGGTCGACCGCTACGTATCGCTGGTCGCCGACGACGGGACTGACCCCGCCCGGGTGCTGGCCATCACCTTCACCGAGAAGGCCGCCGCGGAGATGCGCCGCAGGGTCCTGGCCGAGCTGAAGGCTCGCGGCGCGGAAGCCGCCCGCCGCGCGGCGGCGCGCGCGCCGATCTCCACGATTCACGGTTTCGCGGCCGCGCTGCTCCGCGAGAACTTCCACCTGCTGGGCCTGGACCCCGAGTTCGGCGTGCCCGGCGAGGTGGAGCGCGACGAGTTCCTGGACGCGGCTTTCGACGACTGGTTCCGGCGGGGCGACGCGGGCTTCTACCGGCTGGCCGCGCGCTACGGGGAGCGCTTCCTGCGCGGGGCGGTGCTGGCGCTCATCGACCAGGAGCAGTCCCTGGGCCGCGGGGCCGGGCACCTCGCCGGGCTGGCCGCGGACCTCGCCCCCGAGCGCGAGGCCCGCCGCGCGGAGCTGGAGCGCCGCCGCGAAGGGGCCCGGGAGCGCGCGGCCGCGGCGCTGGCCGTCCTGGCCGCCGAGCCTCTGGGCGGCAGGAGCGGCGAGAAGCTCCGGCGCGCCGCGGAGCTCCTGCCCCGCCTGGAAGAGGGAGAGCTGGACGCGGAGCTCCTCGGCGAGCTCAAGAGCAACACCTCGCGGCTCCAGAAGCTCTCGCCGGAGGGCAAGGGCCGCCTGGCCGCCTTCAGGGACGCCCTCGCGTCCCTCGATTGCTTATCGGAGGAGGCCTGGGAGGCGGAGCTCGCTTCCGAGCCATTCCGGGCGGAGCTCTACCGCGCCGCCGCGCGCACGCTGGAGGAGTTCGCCGCCCACAAGCGGCGCCGCGGCCACGTCGACTACGAGGACATGCTGCGCCTGGCCCGCGACCTGCTGCGCGACCGGCCGGGCGTAGCCGCCGCCGTCCGGCGCCGATTTGAGCACGTTCTGGTCGACGAGTTCCAGGACACCAACCGGCTGCAGCGGGAGATCGTCGGCCTGCTGGCCGGCGGCCGGCCCGAGAAGCTCTTCGCCGTCGGCGACCGCCGCCAGTCTATCTATCGCTTCCGCCACGCGGAGGTGGAGGTCTTCGACCGCCACGTCGAGGAGGTGGCCTCCGGCGGGGGGCTGGCCGTGCCCCTGGCCGAGAACTTCCGCAGCCGGCCCGAGCTGGTCGCTTTCGCGAGCGCCTTCTTCACCGCGCTGGGCGGCGAGGCCTTCCCGCCCATGGAGCCGGCCGCGCCCTACGAGAGCCGCCTGCCCGGCCCGCCCGTGGAACTGCTCCTCGTGGGTCAGGGCGGGCGGCGCATCGCCGAGGCCCGCTGGGAGGAGTTCGACCGGCTGGCCGCGCACGTCGCGGCGCTGGTGGCCGGCGGCACCGAGATATATGACCGGGACAGTGAGAAGCACCGGCCCATCGAGTTCCGGGACGTGGCCATCCTCACGCGCACGCGCGGACCCTTTGGCGATATTGAGCGCTCGCTGGAGCGCTTCGGGGTGCCCGCCCGGGCCCCCGGCGGCCGAGAGTTCTACGACAGGGCGGAGATCACCGACCTGGTTTCGCTGCTGGCCTGGATCGCCGACCCCGCCGACGGCGCGGCCGCGGCGGCGGTGCTGCGCTCGCCCTTCTTTGACGCCTCCGACGACGGGCTCTTCTGGCTGGCCCGGGAGGAGCAGGGCATGGCCGGCTCGGTGCAAAGTGGCCAACTGCCCAGCGAACTCTCCGCGGCGGACCGGGCGGCCGCGGAGAGCGCCCGGGGGCTCCTGAGCGAGGCCCGCGCGGCGGCCGGGCGCACTTCAGCTTCCGAGGCCATTGAGCTGGTCGCCCGGCAGACCGGCTACTTCGAGAAGGTCCTGGCCCGGAGGCGGGGCCTGGCCGAGCACGCCAACTTGCAGCGCTTCCTGTCCGAGGCCGCCTCCTTCGCGGCGGACTCCGGCGGGCCGGCGGCGGCCGCGGAGTACTTCCGGCGCGCGCGGGCCCTGGCCGCGGTGGAGACGGAGTCCGCCGCGGAGCTGGGCGCCGAGGACGCGGTGAGCGTGCTCACCGTGCACGGGGCCAAGGGCCTGGAGTTCCCGGTGGTGGTCCTGCCCGATCTCGGCCGCGCGCCGGCACGCGGCTGGCGCGGAGCTCCGCCGCTGGACGCCGACCTGGGCCTGGCCCTGGAGCTCCGCGACGAGCTGGGCGTCAAGGCGACC
>CAZONU010000134.1:0-2780 GCA_964581145.1 uncultured Planctomycetia bacterium | reverse complement strand
TTCGACGCCAACGGGGGACTGTTCGAGACCCTGCTCGGCGCCGAGGACGCGGTCAGCGTGCTCACCGTGCACGGCGCCAAGGGCCTGGAGTTCCCGGTGGTGGCGGTCTGCGACCTGGGCCGCGCGCCGGGCGGCGGCCGGGGGGCGCCGCCGCTGGGCGCCGACCTGGGCCTGGGGCTCGACCTCCGCGACGAGGTCGGCGTCAAGGCGGAGGCCGCCGGGGCGCGCCTGGTAAGACTTGCCGAAAGCGAGGCCGAGCGCGCCGAGGCCCGGCGGGTGCTCTACGTGGCGGTGACCCGCGCGCGCGAGCGGCTGATCCTCTCCGGCGCCGCCAGGCTGGGGAACGAGCCCAGGCCGGAGTCGGGCCGCCCGGTCGAGTGGGTGCGCGCGGTGCTGGGCCTGGCGGGCGAGCCGCGGAAGAGTTTCAGCTTCGCAGGCGTGGAGGTGGGCGTCGCCCCGCCCTCCTCACCGCGGGCCGGCAAGCGTCTGGCGACCCTCGCAGAGAAGCTCGGCGAGGGCTTTGACCCTACGCAGGAACTTCGCGCGCCGAAGAAGCTGACGCCCACGAAGAAAGACCTGGAAACCGCCGGGCGCGTCCTGGCGCGCGTCCGTGCCGGGCCGCTGGCCGCCGGAGCGGCGCTGGAGGCCCGGGTAACCGAGCTGGCCGAGATGGACGCCTGTCCGCGAAAGTACGCGCTGGGCGCGCTGGCCCGGCTGGAGGCGGCGCGCGCCGGCATTGACGACGAAAAGGCCGGCGACCGCGCGCCGGGCGCCGCGCCGGGCGGCCGTGAGCTGGGCACCCGGGCACACCGGATTCTCGAGTTCCTGGACTTCGAGAGCCCCGGGAAGCTCTCCGGCGATGCCGGCAGGCTGGTGAAGCGTTTTCTCGCTTCCAAAGAAGCAGAGCGTTTGCGGGAGGCCGAGGCCCAGGGGCGCCTGCTCCGCGAGGCGGAGCTGCGCCTGATGGTCGGCGAGTCAGTGATCTCCGGCCAGGCCGACGTCATCGTGCTGGAGGGCCCGCGCGAGGCGCCGGAGGCGGTTCACGTGCTGGATTACAAGACCGACCGCGACGCCGCCGCGGACATTGAGAAGGCCCGGCGGCGGCACGAGCTCCAGCTCAGGCTCTACGCGCTGGCCGCGGGGGGCGCCTGGCCGGAGGCGAAGGTCACTGCAGAGATCGCCTTCCTGGCGGCGGGCCAGGTTGTGCCTATTGATGTGGGAGAAAAGTCCCTGATCACCGCCGAGTCGCGCGCGAAGGAGCTGCTGGCCATGCTGGCTTCCGGCGAGTACCAGGAGGTCGAGGGCGAGCACTGCGCCAGGTGTCCGGAGTGCCTGCGGGCGATCTGTGAGAAGGGACGCGACTAGCCTGAACCCTTGGGCCCCCGGGCTGCCGGAGCAGGCGAGGAACCAGGAGCCGAGGGCGAAGGATCCCCGGAGCGGGGTTTGACCGCCGGCAGGCGCTTCTTGAACAGGACGTACCGCCGGGCCTTCCCGGCCTTCACCGCTCCCCCGGCGTACAGGACACCATCAACGGGTCCCATCACGCAGCTCACTCCCCTCATCGGTACCTGATCGAGAATCTTGCGTGCCTTGGCGTCCACGCGCTTGAGGCTGGGAGGCCAAGTGATCAGGAAGAGTATCCCATCCACCTCATGGGAAACGTCCCTAATCTCGTTACTGGTCTTGACCGACCAGAGCACCTCCGCGTCGGGCGCTACCCTCTTGCCGCTCGCCAGATGATGCCCGAGCCAGATAGTCCCGGCCGGGGCGGGCTTCCCGCGCGTTATCTCCAACACGTTGCGCCTCTTGCCCGTCACCCGCCAGGCGCAGCCGCGCGGTCCGCGAAGCAGGTCGCCGGCAAACATCCGGGGGATAACCCATCCTGGGATTTCCTTCGTCTGCACCAGCCGGCCTTCTCGGTCGAAAGTCAATAGGTTAAACTTCTTCCCTTTGTTGGACACCACGAGGTACTCCCCCCCGGCGTTGCGTCCGATAGTCGCGCAGATTCTCACGCCGATGTCCGCTGGCTTCCACACGCGCTTGAGGCGGCCGCCGCAGTAAAACCGAACGGGGAAGTCCGTGAGGCGGTGGGGCCAGACCGGCGAGGGGGGCGCCACGCCCTTTTCCCAGGCACAGGCGAAGTCGCCGTCGCGCGGGCCGATGACGAAGACATACCCCCAGCCCCTCTCCATCTGGATGGTCGTTCTCCGCGTGGTCTCGCCGGTGGCCGTGGATATCCAGGTGAGCTGAACCGAGCGGCGCCCATAGGTCAGGTAAGCGCGGGCATCGTAGCTCCAGTCCCAAAGGAGCAAAGGGTAATGACTGCGGATCGCGCGGCGCCAGAGGACCTTTCCCTCTCGGTCAGTGCAGAGCATTTGCCTTCCCTTTGAGTCCCGGAAATACAACCGCTCGGGAATGATTCTGGACTTCCAAAGGTCGAACATTCCGCTCCCGATCGCGGGAGCGAGCCAATCGGTGCCCGCCGGGTTGATACCGACCCACCCAGGCCACTTTTTGTCCTCGAATCTGCGTGCAGTCCGCTCGAGGGACACTTGTTCCTTTCCTCGGCGGCAGCCGGAGAACCCCAGAGCGAAGCAAAGTACGCATATGTAAACGAGCGATCCAGCGCGTTGCATCGAATAGCGTCTCCTGTCCAACTGCGTTTCCCGTCGCTCCAACGCGACCTACAGCACCAGTATGTCCGGCCGGGCGACGGCGCCCCCGCCCCACTCGACGTCGGTGGCCGGCCAGTCCAGCGGCTGGGTCAGGAACTCCGGCGC